>CAZPZJ010000072.1:0-15521 GCA_964591055.1 uncultured Leptospiraceae bacterium | reverse complement strand
CTCTTCGATCTGCCCGTGCAGGAGCTTCGGAGGGGATATCTCAGCGACATCTACTTCTGGCGGGAGAAGGTGACGCTCGAGCAGCACGGGCTGCATCCCGGGGTCACCATGCAGGTGTTTCAGAAGAATGACGCCATCCTCTGCGGCATTGACGAGGCGATCGCGGTGCTCAAGCTCGCCAGCGGCCATTACTCCGATTACGGCAGAGCGTACAAGCTGTTTGACAGGCTGATCGAGCTCAAACGCGTCGGGCGCTCGCTGTTTCTCACCGACAAGGACTCATACCTGGGCGTGCTCCGTGAAAAAACGGGAATTTCCGCCGAGCTTGACGCGCTGTGGGTCGATGGCTTCGACGGCCTGACGATCGATGCGCTGCACGATGGCGACCGCATCGCTCCCTGGGAGTCGATCATGCACATCAGGGGGGATGCGTGCCTTTTCGCGCACCTTGAGACCATTTACCTCGGCATCCTTGCGCGCCGGACAAAAATCGCGACCAATGTCCGCAACGTGGTCGAGGCTGCGGGCGGCGCAACCGTGCTGTACTTTCCGGCCCGGTTCGACCACTGGGCTGTGCAGGGCGGAGACGGGTACGCCGCACATATAGGCGGAGCGGGGGGGGTGTCCACCGACGCTCAGGCGGAGTGGTGGGGCGCAAAGGGCTCCGGAACCGTGCCCCACGCGCTCATCGCGGCCACCGGGGGCGATACCGTGTGCGCGGTCAGGATGTTCGGGGAGAGCTATTCCGACACCAACCTTGTTGCGCTGGTGGACTTTGACAACGATTGCATAGGAACGGCGCTGCGCTGCTGCCGCGAGATAGGCCCCGCGCTCTGGGGAGTGCGGCTCGACACGTCGGAAAACATGGTCGACAGGTCAATCCTGCCCAACATGGGCTGTTTCAAGCCGACGGGCGTGGTTCCCGAGCTCGTGTTTATGATGCGCGACGCGCTCGACAGGGAAGGATTTACGCAGGTGAAAATAATCGTGTCCGGCGGCTTCAACCCCGAGCGGATCGCCATGTTCAAGAAGCTCGGCGTCCCCGTGGATGCGTATGGAGTGGGGAGCTGCCTGATGCAGGGGCAGTTCGATTACACGGCGGATGTGGTGCTGGTGAACGGGAAGCACTGCGCCAAGGTAGGGAGAAGATTCAGGCCCAACCCGAGGCTTGAGCAGGTTAACCATCAGGAGGCACGGGATGAAAAAGGCGCTGGTTCTGGTAGACATTCAGAATGATTTCTGCCCCGGAGGCGCGCTGCCGGTGGCGGAAGGTGACATGGTTGTCGATCCTTCAAACCGGTTGATTGAGCATTTTATTGCTCGCGGCATGCCGGTATATCTTACCAGGGACTGGCACCCTGCCGATCACTGCTCGTTCAGCGGCCGGGGCGGTATCTGGCCGCCCCACTGCGTGGCGGGGACGTCGGGGGCCGCATTTCACCCGCGCCTGACTGTTCCCGCGTCAGCGGTGATCGTGTCAAAGGCGGAGCGGCGGGATGCCGAGGCGTATTCCGCTTTTGCCGGAACGGACCTCGCCGGGGCGTTGAGAAAGCAGGGGGTGACTTCGCTTGTCGTCGCCGGCCTCGCCACCGATTACTGCGTGAAAAACACGGTGCTCGATGCGCTCCGGGAGGGGTTCGCGGTCGTGGTGGTGCGGGAAGCCATACGCGCCGTTGACGTCGCACCCGGTGACGGTGAGAAAGCGATCGCCGAGATGGAGGCCGCCGGCGCGGTCATCGCCGGTTTGGACCAGGCGCTCTGACCCCGCTATATTGCAATGTCACGCACGAGATACGTTGAATAATCCTTCATGACCGGCTTGTACGGCTCGTTGAAAAGCGGCGATGAAATGATGAAATCCGCGGTTGAACGGTTGTTCGCCACGGGAATGTTGTAGAGCACCGCGATCCTGAGCAGCGCCTTGACGTCGACGTCATGCGGCTGCGGCTGCATCGGGTCCCAGAGAAAGATGAGCAGGTCGATAAGACCCTCGCTGATCATCGCTCCAAGCTGCTGGTCCCCGCCGAGGGGACCGGATTTCAGGATGGTGATCCGGGGAGCGCTGCCCTTTTCGAATACGAGCTTGTGTTTCAGCGCTTCGTCAACCAGCCTTCCGGTGGTTCCCGTGCATATGAGGGTGTGCTGGCAGAGGTTTCTGTAGTTCCACTCCACCCATTCGATCAGGTCCCTTTTTCTGTTGTCGTGGGCCACCAGCCCTATACGTTTCGTTCTGTCCATATCGCCTCTCAATTATCCTGTTCAGTACTGAATAAGAGCATCCTTCCGTTAAAACGCTGTTGTCTGATTATCAATAAAATGTTAATATTAGTTTATACTTACATTTGACATCTGAATAACATGGTATTATCTTCTATATAAAGCACTGATCGGGCAATTGATCCATTTTTTCGCGGTTGCCGAAAAGATGATGAAGTGTAATCCAAATGCGGCGAATTAACGCGGCCTCACCCGCCAGGGAAAGCCGCCTCATTTCATGCTTCAGGAGGAGTCATATGGCGTTTGTAGCGATTTCGCTGGGGGTTGTAAACGTGCTTTTCGGATTTCTTGAGCTTAGCACGGTGGGCTTTGCGGCGTGGGGCTTCCTGTTTGGAAGCTGTGGCCTGCTGTGCGCGGCGGCGAGTCTGCCCGCGGGCGAGGTTGATATCACATCGCTGTCGTCCGTGGTGAAGCTGGGACTCGTGCTGCCCGTTGTCGGATTGATCGTATCGGTTATCACCGGCCTGTGCGTGTAGGGGGGCTTGGCCGCCCCGGGGCGGGCTGGCTGCGCGGTGTGGCGGCCGGCCCGGCTTTCATCCCACGAGGTAGGTGCCGGCGCCGGTGGCCAGGAGCTGGTTTTTATCGTTGTAAAACTCCATTCGGGTCGCCGCCACCTTGTTGCCGATTCTCACAAGGGACGAAGTACAGATGAAGTGGTCCCCGAAGCCCGGGCGAAGGTAGTCGACGCGCATATCGACGGTGCTCATCTTGACGAAGTTGCTGAATACGTCGCCAATGGTGATATTGCCCATTTTGCGCAGGGCGTTAGCCTGTATGATAATGCCGCCGGTCAGGTCTATGACGGCGGAAATCACCCCTCCGTGAAGAATGTTCATCTCGAAATTGCCCACAAGCTCGGGCTTTTTTTCGATGCGGACGATGACCTTCTCCATCGTGATCAATTCGATCCTGACACCGAGCACCTGGTTGAAAGGCATGCGGTTTTCGTAGACGTTTTTCAGGATTTCAAGGAATTTTTCGATCACACCGGGGTCCGACATGTCAACCGGCACCGCGAGCAGCCTGTCCAGCGGCAGTTTCTCTCCGGCGGCATCCTGCAGAATTTCGAATATTTTTTCCATATGAAGACATCCCGGATAAAAATAACACCACGTTAATTCATGCGGGACGCATGAAGGTGGTCAATTAAAAAATCACCGGGCATTAAAATTTATGAAGACCAAAAATATTTTTATATAAGTACTAATTATAGTATACTATATTTTATAAATAAAAGTTCATTGAGAAAAACCGGATTATTTTCAAAAAAAGTATTGACAGAAGCCTCTCGCGGGTAAGCTTTATTGCCTAAAAAAAAACAAACTGGATTGAAAATATTTTTGTAAAATTCCCCGGTGGGGGGCAGATTTGACATAAATTAACAGAAACTTAACCGGAACGGACGGGAGGAAGCATTCTTGGTGCTTCCTGTATTTTTTTACTTTAAATGCAAATAATTGGGGTTTGAAACTATGCAAATATTCTTTATAGTTTTTTACCTGCTGATACTTCTTCTGCTTTCGATATATGGGGCCAACAGGTATTACACAATATACCTGTTCAGGAAGTACAAGGATAAAAAAGTTACGCCGAAAGGGGAGTTTAAAAAGCTGCCCAGAGTGACGGTGCAACTCCCCATTTTCAATGAAAAGTATGTGGTGGAGCGCCTGATTGACAGGGTGGTGAACATCCGCTACCCGCGAAGGCTTCTTGAAATCCAGGTTCTCGACGATTCCACGGACGACACCACTGACATCGCCCGCCGGAAATGCGAGGAGAAACGGAAGCAGGGGTATAATATTCGTTACATCCACCGCACCAACAGGTCGGGTTTCAAGGCCGGGGCGCTCGAAAACGGGCTGAATCTGACAAAAGGTGAATTCGTGGCGGTGTTTGACGCTGATTTCCTCCCGACCGAGGATTTTCTGGAGCGGACCATTCACTACTTTACCGATGAGACAGTCGGCATGGTGCAGGCGCGCTGGGACCATGTGAACAGGCGCTATTCGCTGCTGACCGAATGCCAGAGCATTCTGCTTGACGGTCATTTCATGATTGAGCATACCGCCCGGAACCGGTCCGGAAGGTTTTTTAATTTCAACGGAACGGCGGGCATCTGGCGCAAATCAACCATCGTCGACGCCGGCGGATGGCAGCACGACACCCTCACCGAGGATCTGGACCTCAGCTATCGCGCGCAGCTGAAAGGGTGGAATTTCATCTATCTGCCCGATCTGTGTGTCCCCGCCGAGCTGCCCATCGAGATGTCGGCTTTCAAGGCGCAGCAGTTCAGGTGGGCGAAGGGCTCCATTCAGACCTTCCTGAAGATATGGAGAAAGATACTCGATGCGGACATTTCACTCAGGGTGAAGACGGAGGCTTTTTTTCACATCGGGGCGAATTTTGCGTATCTGCTGATGGTGTTTCTGACCATCCTGATGCCCGTCAGCATAATCATCCGCTACAACAACGGCTGGAGGAACATTGCGTTTCTCGATCTTCCGGTTTTCATACTCGCAACGCTTTCCGTGTTCGTGTTCTATTTCTACACCGAGTACATGGTCATCAAGGAAACGCTGAGCGTCAAGAACCGGTCAAAAACGAAGCCCCTGATGTATCTCCCGTTTGTCGTCGCCGTGGGAATAGGGCTCAGCATCAACAATTCCAAGGCCGTGCTGGAAGCGCTTTTTAAAAAGGAAACTCCCTTCAACCGCACTCCGAAGTACAATGTCATCGAATCCGAAAAGCAGTCCGTGTCCGTGCATGTGAAAAAGGTGCTCGGGAACGTTTACCGTTCGCGGAAGATCGACTGGGTTACGCTTGTCGAATTCGTGCTCGCGATATACATGTCGTATACCGTGTATTATATCTATGACAAGAACCTCTTTATCTCGATGCCGCTCATACTGCTCTTCCAGATCGGATTTGCCTACACATCGCTTCTCTCCCTAATGCAGACACCGCTTGCGATGGTGTTGCGGAGGAAGGCGTAAAAGCGCGGGAAATGCCGTGTGTTCCGCAGCGAAAGCGAAAAGCCCCTTAATCAGGGGCTTTTTTATCGGTCAATCCGGGGAATGCGCGCGGTTTTTTTATTCGATGACCATGTAGGTCGCGGGCCTTCCCCCCATCCAGTTTGCAAACTCTCCCGCCTTGCGAAATCCGGCCCGCAGAAACAGGGCTCGTGAGGCATCTCCCATGGCGTGAGCGGTGTAGCGGCGGAACTCTCCGCCGGTGACCAGGTGCGCAAGCATCAGCGAACCGTAGCCCCTGTTCCTGAATGCGCGGCTGACGGCGACATCGATAATGTAGAGGGTGTCCTCGTGTCCGGAGCGCTCGTCGAACGACAGGTAGTCGAGCCGGTGCAGCGGGGCTGCGTTGACGAAGCCTTCAATGCGATCTCCCACATGAAGGACAAGAAAGCGGGCGTCGTTGCCGGTGAGATCCTCTATGAATTCGGACTCGGAGTACTGCAGCTGATCGTCGAAGCACTCGCGCTCAATGCGGAGTATATCGTCCCGGATCTCGTTCCAGGAGGTGAGGGAGGATATGGCGGCCTGGCTGCTCATCGCCGCGTCGTCTCCGCTCCGGGGAGGGAAAGGAATGGCAAAAAGTCGTCGATCGGTGAATCGTCCATTCGTGTTTCCATTGTAATCGTTGCGCTGACTGCTATATTCCTATGGCGTTTTTGTCAAGACATAATATATCGCACCGGGAGTAAAATCACGTCCTTGATCGGAAAATCGCGTGTTTGCCGACGGCGCGATCGAACCGGATCATTACCGTTGTCCCGGGCCGGGCCATGGGAACCGGGCTCCCGCCGCAGGATATCTCCTCCACGATGACCTCGCTGTCAAGGATATTGTCGCCGTCGATCGGGTAGATGGCGTCAAGCCTGTCGTTCTCCCTGATCGGATTGTACGTCTTCACCATGCACCTCGTCGCGTCCGGTCCGTCGGAACAGCGGTAACCCATGAAGACGGCCTTCTTCACATAGGGGGTACCCGTGAATTCCATGCTTTCGAATTCTTTGAAGAGGTCGGCGGTGTAGGGGCGATGGTTGACGAGGTCGAGCTCGGAACGCCAGAACGGCAGAAAGCGCGCGGTCTTTTCCGGGTCTTGTGCGCACTGTGCGGCGTGCCGGTAGATGCGTGTGGTGTTGGCGGCGTAATAGAGCGATTTCATCCGCCCTTCAATCTTGAGCGCGGTCACGCCCGCGTCCGCATAGGAGGGAATTCTGTCTATCAGGCACAAATCTTTGGAGGAAAGGATTTCCGTGCCCCGCGCGTACTCGATGATCTCCATGGGCTGGCCCGGCCGCTTCTCCTCGATCAGGGAGTACTTCCAGCGGCACGGGTGCGAGCAGTTGCCCTGGTTGGCGTCCCTGCCCGAAAGGAAGCGGCTTAAAAGGCAGCGCCCGGAGTAGGAGATGCACAGCGCTCCGTGGGCGAACACCTCGATCTCGGCGTCGGAGTTGCCGCGTATCATGCGGATTTCGTCCACGGTCGCCTCGCGCGCCAGTACAATGCGACTGACGCCCTGACGCCGCCAGAAGTTCACCGCCAGGTGGTTGAGCGTCGACGTCTGGGTGGAGAGGTGCACGTCGGCGCCTATCCCCGCTTCCGCGAGAAGGTCAAGCATCCCCGGATCCGAGATCATCACCGCGTCAAAGTTCAGCGTTCCGATTTGACGAAGGTACTCCCTCGCGGGGGCGATGTCATGTTCATGGAGAAACGAGTTCAGCAGAAACACCGATTTCACGCCGTGTTCGCGGCACAATGCGACTGCGGCGGCGATGTCGTCCGGGCCGAAATTTTCGCTCTGGATGCGGAGGTTGAACTCGCTGCCGCCGAAGTACACCTCGTCAGCGCCGTAGCGAACGGCGAATTCGAGTTTTTCCGGGCTTCCCGCGGGTGAGACGATGCGCGGCCTACAGCCGCTGGTTGTCGACAAATCCATTCTTCCGCCCTCTCTGGTAATACTGTACCGCGCGGTTGTGTTCCTTCAAATTTCGCGAAAAGTAATGCGAGCCGTCGTTGCGCGAAACGAAATACAGGAACTCCGTTTTGCGGGGATTGAGGGCGGCGCTGATCGCCTTCCTGCCCGGCGAGCATATAGGCCCGGGCGGAAGGCCGTAGCGTACATAGGTGTTGTACGGGGAATCCGACTGAAGGTCCCGGAGGTAGATGGGGCCGGTGAAGCGCTTGACGGCGTAGCGGACCGTGGGATCGCAGTCCATTTTCATTCCCTTAGCGAGCCTCTGGTGAAACACGCCGGAGATGTAAACCTGTTCGGAGTGGATTTTCGCCTCCTTCTCGATCATTGACGCGAGCGTCAGAAGGGAGTGGAGATTGAGGCCAAGGCTGTTCATCGCGGAGAGGTCGAGGCCCCCCAGGACGGTCTGGAGCCTGTCGTACATGGTTTTGATCACCGCACCCGGCTCGGATTCCTCGGGAAAGATGTAGGTGTCGGGGAAAAGGTAGCCCTCGGCGCCGTTGGCCGATATGCCGATTGAGCGCAAAAGCCCGCGGTCGGAGGCGCGCGCGTGGAAGTCCTGCTTCTTCACGATCCCCTGTTCATCAAGGCGTTCGGCGATCTGGAAGATGTTGTATCCCTCGGGTATGGTCACCTTTCTTCTGAGGATATCACCGCGGTACAGTTTATCGAGAATGTCCACCGACGACGACCCGGCTCCGATCCTGTATTTGCCGGGCTTGATGGCGCTCATGCCTGTGGCCCTTCCAAGCGTTGTAAAGAAACGCCCGCTGCGAATGCAGTTGACGGCGTGAAGGCGCTCAGCGACTGCGGCAAAAGGCTCACCCTCGCGGATGCGGAAAATCTCGTCGCGCGACATGGAGGGCGGGCTGTTCAGGTACGCGGCGGCCGCGCCGGCGACGGCGAGGCCTGTCATGATCACAAGGAACGTTTTCAGGTATTTCATGAGCTTTTTCATGCGGAAGCGCACCCTCTAGCGGTTTGAGTACAGGATTTTTCCTGATTCCCCGAAATCGTAGTTCCCGAGATGGGACACGCGCGTCCTGAACTCGTCAGACCGCAGCCGTTCGATGAACGCCTGGATCGCCTGGTGAAAAAACGCGTCCTGTGTGAGCACCATGTCAAAGCTCTCCCTGACAATGGGAGCGAAGGGAAGGCCTAACAGTTTTGAGACTGCGACTGTCGCGATGCCGGTGTCGGCCTCGCCCGAAAGGATGGCGAGCCCGATTTCGAAGTGCGTGTACACCTCCCGCCCGTATCCTCGAATGAGCGAGGGATCGATTCCGTTCTTTTCAAGGTGGTAATCCGTCAGAACCCTGGTGCCTGCGCCTTTCTGGCGATTGATGAAGCGCAGCTTTTTTTGTACGATTTCGTCGAAGCTTGCGACGGGAGACGGGAGTGACGGCGTGGAAAGAAACCCGAGCTCGCGGTTGAACAGGTGGACGACGGCGATTTTAAGGTCGCCGAGATGCTCCTGCAGGTAGGGGAGGTTGTACTGGCCGGTTTTCGCGTCAAGCAGGTGGCACCAGGAAACATCGACGCTCCCCTGCTGAAGAAGCGAAAGCCCTGCCGTGCTTCCGGTGCTGCAGCTGAACACGTAAAAGTTGTCGCTGGTGATGCTGCTGATCAGGATGTCCAGTATCGGATCGTTACTGCCCGCCGCATAAATCGCGTTCACGCCCTCCATGTCGCGCTTTGTATGCTGCAACACTTCGCCACGGGCGTTTTCCGTGATCCATTCATCTATGATGTGACGGGGGAACACCCACTTGCCGGTTATTCGCGTACATGGTATCCTTCCCGCTTTTATCAGGGCATACACCTGCTTTTCATGGATGCCGAGATACTGGGCGACTTCTTTGGTGTTCATCATCTCTTCGGACATCAGCACTCTCCGTCGTGGATTCTTTTCACATGATTGTTGTACCGTCAGGCGTCGGATTTTTACAATAAAAAAAAGAAAGCATGTACGCAAATTATTGTTTACAAATACTTCTCTTACTATACATACAAGGTGTTGGCATTTCAGATTATTCAGTTCCAACCCGTGCCCGCTGTCCCAGGTGGAAGTGGGGCTTTTTGTTTTATGCAGGGCGATTTTTATCCGGGGGGAGAGATGGACGACGGCAACGACCGGTGTGATGACACGGCCGGCATGACGTAAGGCGGGAGCGGCCTCTACCGCAACGCGGGTGATACCCGCGGGCGCGCCTCATTCCTGCCTTGCCGCAGCACAGTGTCCGGAGGCAGGAAATGAAAAATCCTATTCTGGTCCCGGAAATCCGGGACCTGCTGAAGCGAAAGCGTTATAAAATCATAAAATCCTTCCTTGACGATCAGCACCCGAAAGAAATTGCGGAATACCTCGGCATGCTCCAGCCGGAGGAGATATGGAAGATACTGGATCTGGTTGACCAGTACCAGCGCGCGGAGATATTCACCTATTTCGACATCGACGACCAGTCACGCCTCGCCGCGCCGGATTTTCGCAGGAACATCAAGGAGCTCCTTCTCAACATGTCGCATGACGACCGCGCCGACATGTTCCAGCATCTCGACCGGGACATGGTGAACAGGCTGCTCCTTCTGATGCCCCCCAAGGAGCGGGCCGACATCATCAACCTCACCGGCTACAGGGAGGAGACGTGCGGCGCCATCATGACCACCGACTTCGCCACGCTCCTCGAGGACGACAGCGTGGAAAGGGCGATCAAGAAGATAAGGCGGGACGCCCCAGGCAAGGAAACCATCTACTATATTTACGTCACCGACGTTGAGGGAATGCTGAAGGGCTTCGTGTCCCTCAGGAAGCTGATCCTGTCCAGGCCAAAACAGAAAGTAAAGAACATCATGCGGCGGGAGATCATCTACGCCTACGTTGACGATGACCAGGAGGACGCATCCTCGCTGATCGAGGAATACGACCTGCTCGCGCTTCCGGTGGTGGACAGCGATGGGCGGCTTGCGGGCATCATAACATACGACGACGCCATCGACATCATCCGCGACGAGCACACCGAGGACATGGAGAAGTTCATGGCCATCAGCGGGGGGGTCGAGGAGGCCGGTTACCTTGAAGTCTCCCCCTACACCCATTTCAAGAAGAGGGTGGGCTGGGTGATCGTCCTGGCCGCCATGCAGTTCATCTCGGGGCTCATTATCCAGGGTTTCAGCGACACGCTGCAGAACTTCATCATTCTCGCCTACTATATGCCGCTGCTCAATTCCACCGGCGGCAATACGGGCTCACAGTCCGCAACCATGGTGATCCGGGCGCTTGCGCTCAATGAGCTGACATTCAGGGACGTGCTCCGCGTGATGAAAAAGGAGCTGGTGGTGAGCCTTCTGATAAGCGTGTGCGTCGGAGTTTTAATCTTCCTCAGGGTGTTCGTGTTCCCGGGAAGCCATGCGGAAGCCCCGGCGGGGATCAG
Source organism: uncultured Leptospiraceae bacterium (assembly GCA_964591055.1). Lineage (GTDB taxonomy): Bacteria > Spirochaetota > UBA4802 > UBA4802 > JAGODF01 > CAZPZJ01. Next base: position 4,821 of record CAZPZJ010000072.1, on the reverse strand, counting down.
CATCGTGCGGATCGCCTACATGCTTTCTCTGGCGCTCTCGGTGCAGGTGGTGTGGGCCACGATCCTCGGCGCGATGGTGCCCCTCGTCGCCACGCGGTTTAAAATCGACCCTGCGGTGGTGTCAAGCCCCGCGATCTCCACGCTGGTGGACGTGGGCGGCATCGCCATCTACTTCGCGACCGCCAAATTGATACTTGGCATTTAGGCGTGCGATGAGGTTTGAGATACAGTCAAGGGACACGGCGACGTCGGCGAGAACGGGAATTCTGACGACCGCGCGCGGGGCGGTGCGAACCCCGGTGTTCATGCCGGTTGCCACAAGGGCCGCCATCCGGGCCATCCCCCTTCACGATCTTGCCGATATCGGCTTCGAAATGATCCTTTCCAACACCTACCACCTCTATTTGCGACCGGGCCTTGAGGTGCTTGCAGAAGCGGGGGGCCTCCACCGCTTCATGAACTACCACGGGCCCGTGCTCACGGATTCCGGCGGGTTCCAGGTGTTTTCTCTCTCGGACTTTTGCCGGGTGGGTGAGGACGGGGTGGAATTCCGCTCGCACCTTGACGGATCGAAGCACTTCTTCACGCCGGAAAGGGTGCTCGACATCCAGCGCGTTATCGGCTCCGACATCATGATGGTGCTCGATCAGTGCACCGACTACCCTGCGCCGGAGGAATCCGTGCGATCGGCGGTGGAGCGAAGCGTCGCGTGGGCGGCGCGCTCGCGCGATCACTGGAAGGGATCGTTCGATGGGGACGCGCAGGCGCTCTTCGCCATCGTGCAGGGAGGAGTGTATGAAAATCTCAGGAGGGAATGCGCGTCAAGACTTGTCGACATGGATTTTCCCGGCTACGCCATCGGCGGCCTTTCGGTGGGCGAGCCCAAGGAGCTCTACCGGGAAATCACCGACGTCACCGCGCCGCTCCTCCCGGATGATAAACCGCGCTACATGATGGGAGTGGGAAGCCCCCTCGAGATACTCTTCGCCATCTCCCGCGGCGTCGACATGTTCGACTGCGTGATGCCCACCCGCATCGCGCGCAACGGCGCTCTCTACACCTCAGAGGGCAGGATGAATATCAAGGCGGCGTACTACGAGCGCGATTTCCGCCCGCCGGACGAGCGCTGCTCCTGCTACGTGTGCCGGAACTTCAGCCGGGCGTATCTCCGGCACCTGTTCAAGGCCGGGGAAATCGCGGCGCTCATCTACAACACCCATCACAACCTGATGTTCATGAAGAATTTCATGGACGAGATACGGAGAAGCATCGCGGAGGGAGCATTCCCCGCGCTGTTTGACCGGTGGGAGCGCGTGTACCGGGCCGGTGAATTCGGCGACTGACGGGCGTGGGAGCGTCAGCGCCCTTCGCTATCCACAATCGCGCGCACAAGCCCGTCGATCGTGTACTCCGACGCGGTGAGATGCGCCTCGCGTCCCAGGGAGCGGACCGTCTCGGCGGTCACCGGCCCGATGCAGGCGAGTCTGGCCCGGGTGGAATCGACGATCCGGAAGAAGTGCCTCGCCGTGGACGAGCTGGTGAACGTCACGATGTCGGCGTTGCGCACCTCGTCGAGCAGGGCAGTGTCGATGTTGTCCGGCGCCTCCGTGTCGTAGAGGTGCACGCGCGTCACCTCGGCCCCCATCGTCGAGAGCCCCCCGGCGAGCGCGTCGCGGGCTTCCGCGGCGCAGGGCAGAAGCACGCGCCTGCCCTTCAAATCCACGCCCTTCATGGCCTCAAGGACGCCCTCGGCCACGTACTGCTCCGGCACCAGGTCGGCGGTAATGAAATGTTTTTCCAGCTCCCTCGCGGTCGCCGGCCCGATCGCCCCGATCTTCGACGAGGCGAGCGCGCGCGCGTCAAGCCCGGAGGCCTTCATCCGCGCGAAGAATATATTCACGGCATTCTGCGAGGTGAAGATGATCCAGTCGTATGATCCTGCTCCCCTGACGGCGGTGTCGATTTCGCTGTTGTCGCGGGGGCGGATACTGATCGTGGGAAATTCGATCACGCTGGCGCCCAGGTCGGCCAGCCTGCCGGTGAGCGCCGAGGCCTGCTCGCGCGTGCGCGTGACCACGACGGTTTTGCCGAAGAGGGGCAGCGTGTCGAACCAGCGGATGCGATCGCGCAGCTCCACTACTCCACCAATTATGACGATGGCGGGGGCGCTGACGCCGGCCTTTTCCGCTTCGGCGGCGATGGTATCCAGCGTGCCGCTGGCTGTCTTCTGGCGCGGAGTGGTGCCCCATGACACGGCGGCGGCGGGAGTGCCGGGCGGAAAGCCCTTTTCCTCGATCATCCCCCGGGTTATGGCGGACAGGTTTTTCATGCCCATGAGAAAGACGAAGGTGCGGTTCGCATGATAGTCGGGGAGCGTCACGTCAAGCCCTCCCGGGGCGTCCTCCCGCCGGTGGCCGGTGATGACGAGAAAGGAATCGGCGTGGTCGCGGTGGCTCACCGGGATGCCGGCGTACGCGGGCGCGGAGTAGAACGACGATATTCCCGGGATCACCCGGAAGGGGACCCCCGCAGCGGCAAGCTCCTCGGCCTCCTCTCCGCCGCGGCCGAAGATGAACGGGTCGCCTCCCTTGAGCCGTGCGACGGTTTTTCCCCGGCGCGCCATGTCGATGATGAGTTCGTTGATGCCGCCCTGCGGCAGGGTGTGGTCGCTCCCCTGTTTGCCCACGTATATTTTCTCGCAGGTGAGGTCGCGGAGCAGCGCGGGATTCGCGAGGAAGTCGTAGATCACGCAATCCGCCTCCCTGAGCGCGCGCATGGCGCGAACCGAGATGAGCTCCGGATCGCCCGGCCCCGCACCGATGAGGTACACCATTCCCTTGTTCATAGAAGCGCGTCGGCCCCCCTGTCCTTGAGAGTGCGGGCGAGCGATTCGCCGATCGCATCGGGATCGGCGCCGGTGATCGTTTCACGCAGCAGCTTCGCGCCGTCGGTCGAGGCGATCATTCCCGAAAGGCAGATGCCGGCGTCGCCCAGGTAGGCAAAGGCGCCCAGCGGAATGTGGCAGCCTCCGCCGAAATGCCGCAGGAAGGCGCGCTCCGCGCACACGGCCATCTCGGTCTCGCGGTGGTTGAGCGGCCCGATCCTGCGTTTGAGTTCGGCGTCGTCGGCGCGGACCTGCAGCGCAAGCGCGCCCTGCGCGGGGGCGGGCAGGAAAAAGCTGTAGGGAAGCGCGCGCGCCACCAGTCCCGAGAGGTCGAGGCCCAGGCGGTTCAGCCCCGCAAAGGCGATGACGATCGCGTCGAATGCGCCTTCGCGCAGCTTTCGCACGCGCGTCGTTACATTGCCCCGCAGCGCCTCCACCCTGAGCGACGGATTTTCGTGCAGCAGCTGCGCGGCCCTGCGAAGCGAGCTTGTCCCCACCGCAGCCCCGTCGGTGAGCGGTAGGTAGCGCGAGCCCTGGTATGCTTTTTCGGCGATCAGCAGGATGTCGCTGGGATTTTCGCGACGGGTGATCGCGGCCACCTCGAGGCCGGGCGCCGGTTCAGTGGGGAGGTCTTTAAAGGAGTGGACCGCAAGGTCGATGGTCCTGGCCATGAGGGCCTCCTCGATCTCCTTGGTGAAGAAACCCTTGCCCTCCATCTTGTCGAATGAAACATTCTGGATGCGGTCGCCTTTCGTTTTGATGATGACGATTTCCGTGTTTTCAGCGCCGAGAAGGCCCGCGACGTGGCGTGCCTGCCACAGCGCAAGCTCGCTTCCCCGCGTTCCGATTCGTATTTTCGCCTGATCTGTCATTCCGCTTTCCCGTTTCAGGGGACGATGATGGCAAGGGAGCCTGTTTTTGTCAAGGTGAAAGGATGCGCACGCCCATCCGCGCGGGAAACGCAGGGGTGAAATGTGCTTGAAAACCGTTTCAGCTCCTGTACGGTTTCTGAAAGGGTGCCGGCGCTGTCGCGGACGTTGCGGCGGCTTTTCGGACACACTCTCACGGGAAAGGAGGGAGGCATGAAAATCCAGGACGTGAACGCGCTGGTCACGGGCGGCGCTTCCGGCCTCGGCGAGTCGGTGGCGAGGGAGATTGTCAAGGCCGGGGGAGGCGTTGCGGTCCTTGACATGGCGGAGGAGCGGGGTACGGCGCTTGCCCGGGAGCTTGGCGAGAGCGCGATCTTCGTTAAGACCAACGTGACGTGCGAGGAGGACGTTGTGCGCGCCATCGGGGCGGCCGTTAAAAAATTCGGATCGATCAACGCGGCGGTGAACTGCGCCGGGATCGCAAGCGCCATCAAAACCGTGAGCGGCAGGGGTCCGTTTCCGCTGGACCACTTCGAGATGACGATCAAGATCAACCTCACGGGAACATTCAACGTGATCCGGCTTGCGGCGTCCGAGATGATGGGCAACGCCCCCGGGGAGGACGGCGAGCGGGGCGTCATCGTCAACACCGCGTCAATTGCTGCGTTCGACGGGCAGATGGGGCAGGCCGCGTATTCGGCGTCCAAGGCGGGGATCGTCGGCATGACGCTTCCCATCGCGCGGGACCTCGCCCCGTACGGCATACGCGTCAACACCGTCGCACCGGGCATCTTCGATACTCCCATGGCGCGCCTCATGCCCGAGGCGGTTCGCGCCTCACTTGAGGCGCAGGTGCCGTTCCCGAAGAGGTTCGGGACGCCTGAGGAGTTTGCCTCCCTGGCGCTTCACATCATCGAGAACAGGATGATCAACGGTGAAACCATACGGATAGACGGCGCCATCCGCATGGCCGCGAAGTGAGGGCAGAAGCGCCTTACGCGCCTTTTTTTTTAGGGAACTTGTTCATGACCAGCCGCTGGTACGGCTTCGGGGTCGCGAGCAGAATCT
>CAZPZJ010000071.1:3217-15640 GCA_964591055.1 uncultured Leptospiraceae bacterium | reverse complement strand
CACATCGACGACCTGGAGCTCGTGGTCAACTACGACCTCCCGGAAAACCCCGAAAACTACGTGCACCGGATCGGCCGCACCGCCCGTGTGGGAAAAAGCGGCAAGGCCGTCACGCTGGTGTGCGAGCAGTACGTGTACAGCCTCGAGGGAGTCGAGGACTTCATCAAGATGAAGATTCCCGTGGAATGGCCCGAGGAAGGCGTCATGGCCGACGTGAAACCGGCCCCGCGCCATCACAGGGAGGAGCGCGTCCGCAGGGACGAGGCTCCGGGCCGCGACAGGAAGCGCGGCGAGCGCAAAAAGCCCGCGGGCAGGCCCCGCGCCGAAAGGCCGGCCTCTCCCGCGCCCGCCAGGGAAGAGGCCCGTCCCGACATCAGCGACGCCGCCCCGAAGAAAAAGCGCAAGCGGCGCCGCAAACCCAGAAAGGCCGAAACCCCCACAGTGGAAACACGGCAGCAGCCCCGCCGGCAGGAACGCCCGCCGCGTCAGGACAGGGCCAGGCCGGCGCCGCCTCCCGCCGCTGAAGCCAAACCCTCGAAATCCATCATCAGCCGGATAGCCGGGTTTTTCCGCCGCGGAAAAGACCGGTAGCGCGGGAAGGGCGCTCCGTTGAGCATCTCAACTGTCGCAATCGCGATTGTGCTGCTCGCGATTATCGCGGGCAGGTTTATCGGCGAAAGGTCCCTGCGCGCGCTGTCCGAAGACCAGAAGCGGTCCGTTCATGAAGCCTTCGCCAGGTACCGGCATTACTTTTTCCTCCCGGGGCTCGCGCTTCTCGCCACCTACTTCGTCGCAATCAGGCTTTTCCCCGGCGGCGTTGCGCGCGTTTCGGCGGCGTACTTCGCCATTCTCTTCGCCTACATCACCGTTACAAACATTGTCATGATGCGGGAGTTCGCGCGGATGGAATTGCCGAAATCGTACCGCACAGGCTTTCTCACATCAAGGGCGGTCTCATACATCGGGATTGGCGTTTTCCTCTACGCGATGGTGATCGCCCCGCTCTTCAGGTAATCGCAGATACGCCATGTTTCAATTGAAATAAGGAGATATATCATGCCTGACTTTGGAAATCCTTTCGCAGTGCTCGCTGAAAAAAGGAAACTGACCGCGCCGGAGCTTGTCAGGGCGATCAGGTTCATGATCGCGGCGGAATACGAGGCGATCCAGCTGTACATGCAGCTTGCCGAATCGACCGACAACAAACTGGCCATTGAAGTGCTCAGGGACATTGCCGACGAGGAGCGCGTGCATGCCGGCGAGTTTCTGCGGCTTCTCAGGGAGCTCGATCCCGAGGAGGAGAAGTTCTACGCCGAAGGCGCCCGCGAAGTCGAGGAAGAAATCGAAAAGATAAAGCGGAAGAAAAAGTAGCCGTCGGGAATCCACCGGGGAAAAGCAGCCCGGGCAATACGATGATTCGCCTGTAACCACGTCGGAATACCGGATCCTGTAATCAATTGACCACAAAATCAGGCAGGGAATGCAACGCGTTTCCTGCCTGATCGTACCTCCCTCATTCAGCCGTCGTACTTGCTCACACTTCCTTCAGGATGGCACTTCATCAAAATGGAGAAATAATTGACACGGAGAACACTGTTCTTATTATGGTGCATACGTTCTTTATGTGATATGATTGTATTCAGGAAAATGCTCATTTATTTCCTGTTCACCACATCTACTCATTACAGCAAGGGGGAAATTTATGCCCAAAATTGACTACTTTAATCTGCCATGGAAGGAAAAGTGGGCGTGGGAGAGCAAGACACTTCCCACCGTGACATCGAAATTCGTTGAAACCACCACACAATTCGCCTCAAAAACAGGACAGCGCTTCAATCCCGACCTTTACCACGGCGACAGCAATGGCGAGCTTACCTGGGGCGAGGTGTATGCAAGGGTTGAAGACTATGCCTGCGGGCTCATGAGCCTGGGAATGGGCGCACAGGACATGGCCTCCATCATGGCCGCAAGCGGGCCCTACTGGACCCATGCCGACATGGCGATCGCCTGCGCCAACGGGGTCAGCGTCACCATATATCCCACCCTTTCCTTTAAGGAAGTCTCGTACATCGTCAACGATTCCGGAAGCAGGTTCATCTTCCTGAGGGGGGATGACGTTCTCGGCATGGTGCTCGGCGGATTCGACCAGATGCCGAAGCTGGAGAAGATCATCGTCATGGACCGCGAGTACGCAAGCTCCGACCCGCGCGTCATCGGCCTCGGCGAGCTCGGGCGGAAGGGTGCAGAGTGGAAAAAGGACAAAAGCAATTACGACGCCTATCTGGCGAGAAGGGACGGGGTCGCCCTGGACGACATCTACACCATCCTCTACACGTCGGGCACGACCGGCCAGGGGAAGGGTGTCGTCCTCACCCATCACAACGCATCGGCCAGGATGCTCGGCGTGAAGGAGTACTTCGACTACTTCAACATGAGCTTCAGGGAGGAGTACACCACGCTGTGCTTCCTGCCCCTCGCGCACATCTTCGACAGGGGCTCGTGCCAGCTTGCGGCCATCTACGTCGGCGCTACCATCGCCTACGCGGACAGCCCGGGAACCCTTCTCAACGATTTACAGAAGTACAACCCGCACTGGATCAACTGCGTGCCCCGGCTTTACGAAAAGATATACATCCAGCTCAACCAGAAGATGGGCGAAAGCGGCCTGAAGAAAAAGCTCTTCGACTGGGCGCTCAGGGTGGGCGAAGAGGTGTTCAGGCGCCGGTACGACCCCGAAACCGACACCTACAACATGGACCACGATTACGACGTGACGAAAGACCTGCCGTTCGGCCTGAGAATCAGGTTTAAAATCGCCGACAAGCTCTTCGCGAAAGTGAGGGCGCTGTTCGGGAAGAACTTCAAGCATTCGTTCTCCGCGAGCGCGTCAATCTCCCCTGATCTTTTGAGGTTTTTCTACATCATCGGAATCAGGGTCAGCGAGGGATACGGCTCCACCGAAAGTTTTAACGCCTGCGCCAACATGCCGCTGGTGGCCTGCAAACCCGGTTACGTGGGTCTGGCTTCCAACGGCGGAAGGGTGCGCGTATCGGACATCGGCGAGCTTGAGCTGAAGGGTGCCGGGATTTTCGGGAGGTACTTGAACAAGCCAGAGGAAACTTCCGCCTCCTTCACCGCCGACGGATGGTTTAAAACCGGCGACAAAGTCGAGATGGACGAATTCGGGTACATAAAAATCGTGGACCGCATCAAGGCGATCATCTGCCTGTCCAGCGGCAAGAACGTGGCGCCCGCGAAAATCGAGTCGCTCTTCGCGACAAGCTCCTACATAGAGCAGGTCTTCACCATCGGCGACGAGCGCGCCGTCATCTCCACGCTGCTCGTGCCGAGCCTGACGTACTTCAAGGAAAAGTTCGATGCCGAGGGGATCGCGTACGACAAAAGCAAGGTGGTGATAGACACCTCGTCAGGCGTGCCGATCGTCGTGAAGGTGGGTGAGGACTTCATCGAGAAGGGAAACATCCGCGAGCTCATAGCCGCGGAAGTTGCCAGGGCCAACAGGGAGCTTGAGGGATTCGAGCAGGTCAAGCAGTACACCATTCTCACCGAGCGCTTCACCGAGCAGAACGGCATGCTCACCCCGACCCAGAAGACCAAAAAGAGGGTGATCCTCGAAACATACTCCACAGAGATTGAAAAGATGTATGACAGGTAATCAGCGATAATGGCCCGCTTCGGCGGGCCTTTTTATCGCAGGGGGGACAGGACTTACCAGCCGGGGCGCTCCATCCCGGAAACGGGCGCTTTCCGCATGCTCATCCGGCCCCGCCGGGGACCGCAGCCAGGCGGGCGAGCACTTCCAGGTAGATGCGCGCGGCGTCAGCAATCTGCGCAAACAAAACACGCTCCCCGTACGTGTGGGCCATTTCAAGCCCTCCCGGCCCCAGCACCACGGGCCGGACGCCCTTCTGCCACAGGTGCACCGCGTCGGAATCGCTCACGAACGCTCCGCTCTCCCACTCCATGCCGCGCGTGCCGAACACGCCCTTCAGGACGTCTGCGAGCAACCCCTTTTCCGGCAGGCTGTAGCCGTGATGGACCGTGTTGCACGCGATTTCGATGCGGCTGTTCGCGCCCGACCGTGAAAATCCCCGCGCGATGTCCTCGATCTCGAAGATCAGCTCTTCCATGGGGAAGAGCGGAGGAACGTGGAGATCTATCCACGCCTCGCAGCGGTCGGGCACGGCAAACCCCGCGTGCGCGCTCGTGAGGTCGCGGATGTTGAAGATCACGTCGCTTCGCTCTTCCCGGCAGTGCGCGGCGATGCGCAGCAGCGTCGAGAGCATGGAAAACACCGCATTGTCCTCCCCGCTGGCCTGTGAGGCGTGCACGCGCTTCCCGCTCGCGTTGAGCAGAAATTCCAGGTAGCCGTAATGGCTGAAGCAGGGGCGAAGCCCCGTGGGCTCGGCGACAATGGCCCAGGGGCAGTGGTAGTCCTCAAGAAACGCCTCCACGCCGTCCCCCGTCTCCTCCTCGCCCACCACGAGCGCCAGCGTTGCGGGAAGAGCAGCGCCTCCGCGCTCACGGAACGCGCACAGCGCCTCGATCATCGCGGCGCATCCGCCCTTCATGTCCGCGGCCCCCAGCCCGTACACCATGCCCTCCTCCTCTTCAAATCCGTAGTGGTCGAAGTCGGGGGCGGACACGGTATCGATGTGCCCCAGAAGAAGCAGCGGCGCGTTCTCATCGCCCGCGACGATCACGTTGCGCCGCGTCTTCTCAACTGCCTGAGATTCGACATCGAATCCCATTCCTCCAAGGTACGCGCACAGGAAGTCCGCGATGTCGTCCTCCTTGCCGGACGGGCTGTAGATATCGATCATGTCTTTCAGCAGCGCCCGCAGCCGCTCCTCCCGTATATCCCGGTTGGCATGCGCCATCAGTCGCTCCGCTCCCTGGCCCGCAGGTTGCGTGAGAGGTAAATGTGGTTCTGGGGGGACTGAAATCCCATTTTCAGGAAGAACCGGTGCGCCTCCACGTTTTCGGCCTCGATATCGACCAGAAGCATCCCCACCCGCTCGCGCTCCATCAGCGACATGTACTCCTTGAACAGGCGCGAGCCGAGATTTTTGCCCTGGAAGCGCTCTTCCACGCCTATCCACACCAGATAACCGTACTTCCACGCGGAATGCCTTTTTTCAATTGTGGTGGCGAGGACAAATCCGACCACCTCATGGTTTTCCTCGGCGACCAGGCACAATTCCCTGTCGCTTGAGTAAAACTCAACCACCTCGTATTCGTCCCACGTCCGGTAGAGATTGGGGGACTCATCGCTGGTGAAAAGACGCTCACCCAGATGGAACACCGGCGCGATGTCGTCAATCTCCATACCGCGTATCTTCACCTCGTGCCGCGCTTTCGTCTTCGCTTTTGCCTTTGTTTTTTCCCGCTCCATAATTCCTTCCCGGTTTTTTCTTCATAAGGGCGTCACAATCAGCCCAACGCCATCATTTTCGCATTTAATCCGGCGAGCGAAGGAATTGCAACAATTATAAGGGCCGCGCTTTACATCGAAAGGCTCCGTGACTTTCCCCTCATCGCCCACAATTCCTACACCATGGTGCTATTTTATCGCACACGCAAATACCACCTTCGAATACGAACATTTTTCATTTTCTCAACTGGCGGCCAGGACCGGCGAGTAGTACACTTATCACGAATGATGATAATTTATTCTTAACCGGAGGATGGTATGTATACTGTTGAAGGAAACGTTGTCAAGAAAACACGGGGCCAGAAAAAATACAACTCATGGAAGGAAGAGTACCGGGACAAGCTCTGCACCGCGGAAGAGGCGGCCGCGCTCATAAAGTCCAACGACAGGATCGCGATGAGCGGCGGGACCAGCGTCCCCTATGAGTTTTCGAGGGCATTGAGCCGGCGCGCGGGACAGATCAAAAACGTAGGCATCAGCATGGGGTACGCGATGGCGCTGTTCGACTACATGAAGCCCGAAAACCACGAAAGCTTCTACCTCGAGACCGTGTTCGTGGGCCCCATGGAGCGCATCTGCATGGACTGGGGCGTATGCCAGTACGTGCCGATCCACCTGGGGAACACCCCGGACTACTGTCACGCGTCGAGCCTCAACATCGCGGTGGCGCGAGTCACCCCGCCCGACGAAAACGGCTTCATGTGCCGCTCGAACTTCGCCTCGTTCCTCGACCTGGATACCATCAGAAACGCCGACTACGTGATCGTCGAAGTGAACTCCCACATGCCGCGGCTCGTGGCGCCGGAATTCAAGATACACGTGTCCGAAGTCGACAGAATCATCGAGCACGAGGAGCCGATATTCGAGATACCCAATATCCCCATTTCCGACGCCGAGAAGACGATGGCGGACTACATCGCCGATATGATTCCCGACGGCTCGTGCGTGCAGCTGGGATTCGGCGGGCTTCCCAACGCGATCGGCTACAACCTGAAAAACAAGAAGAACCTGAGCATCTACTCCGAGGTCGCAACCCCCGCGATGGAAGACCTTATCGAGGCCGGTGTCGTCAACGGCGCCAACAGGAGTTTCATGCAGGGCAGGAAGGTGGTCGCGGGCTTCTGCGTCGGTACAAGGAAGTTCTATGATTACGTGCAGAACAACAGAGACTTCGAGTTCAAGCTGATCGGCTTCATCAACGATCCGCGGAACATCGCGAAGAACGATAACCTGGTGGCGATCAACAACGCGCTGATGCTCGACCTCACCGGCCAGGTGGCATCCGAGTCAATCGGTGTCAAGCAGTACAGCGGAACGGGCGGCCAGGTCCAGTTCGTCTGGGGCGCCAAGTTCGCCAACAACGGAAAGAACATCCTGGCGATCAACTCCACGTACACGGACAAGGACGGAAATCTCCAGACCAAGATCATGCCGGCGCTCCCGGAAAACACCGTGGTCACCACATCGAGAAACGACGTGGAGTACATCGTCACCGAGCACGGTGTTGCATATCTGAGATACAAGAGCCTCATGGAGCGGGCCAAGGCGCTTATCAGCGTCGCCCACCCCGACTTCAGGGACAAGCTCACGTTCGAAGCGAAAAAGAGGAAGTGGCTGTAAACCTGCACGGCAGTCAGTCCTGAACACATACGGCACGGCGGGGATGTTCACGCCCCCGCCTGAAATCCCGGCCGTGCCGTTTTCATTTCCCTCCACGAGCCATCCTCCCTCACCCGCCCGATCGGGCATTTCCACCCGTTTATATCACTTCCCGGGAAAATGCCCATTCACAGCGTAGCGTTTTACCGGAAATCCTCATTGTGTAAAAGTATTGACTAATTCTCAGTATTGTGAGATCCATTATTCAGACATCACACGGGCTGCCCGCCATGAAGGCGGAAGAATGATTGAAGCTTATGGAGGCCATCATGAAACGATCCGCCGGTAATCCAGCACACATCGCCACGGCAATTGCCGCCTGCGCGCTCATCACCGCCGCTCTTACCTGCTCGACGGGCGGGCCCGCCTCTTCACCGCGCGCTGCAGATGCCAACGCCCGCTGGGTTACAGAAAAGCAGGGGCTACGGATGCGGGAGTCCCCCGACCAGAAGGGCAGGGTGCTCGCAGTGATTCCCTGCGCCTCGAAGGTTGAATTCGTCTCCGAGAAGGGAGAAACGATGACCATCTCCGGAGCCTCCGGCAAGTGGACCGAAGTGAAGTGGAATGAAAAGAAGGGCTGGGTGTTCGGCGGATTTCTGGGAAGCGCCGATCCGGCGGCCTCCGACAGGGAACTCATCGCCGCGGCAGAGCGCTACAGCGAGGAGTTTTCGCGCAAATCATGGGGCGACTCCCCCGACCGCTTTAAGGCGCTGAAGAATTATGGAGCCCGCATCAGGGAGAAGTCGGGAAATTTTGCGATCGTTGAAACAGGTATCTGGACAGAGGAGGACAGGGTCGCGAAGACCTGCTCCCTCTGGGCAAGGTCTGCAGGCAGATGGCAAGTGGTTGCGGGAATAGAAAGCAGCCGGTTCGGGCAGAACGTAAAGCTCCTTCACCTCAACAACGACGACCTGATCGACGCGGTGGTCCTGTACAGCAGCGGGGACTGGAGCGGCTTTGGCTTTTACATCGCAAAAAGCCCCGACACGATTGAGAAGGCCGACGCGATCCCGTCGATCATGGTGCCGATGCCCAAAGACGTCTCGTTTGGCCGCTGTGGGAAAACGCGCATATCGGGGCCCGTCTCGATGGCCGATTCGGACAAAGAAAGGATTACCACCTTCACGTTCGACTGCGCGACAAACCGGCTGAAGAAAATCAGCAGATAGCATTCAATCCGCTCCGGCAGGCGCTGCATGCAGGCGTCCTCGAATGTCACCGTCGTCAGGCCGATGCGCACGAACAGGGATCAGGTTCGGCGCATGAGTGATTTTGGTATGAATTCAGGAAACAGGTAAACGGGCGTGATTGTGGCTGAATCATTAACCGTGCTCAACAACAACAGCAGAAACAAAGTGGAGATATTCATTCGCTCGTATGAGAACGGGCGCGCATACCTCGAACGCACCATTCCGGACAAAATACTGCCGGATTCATATCAGACGAAATGCGAGCTGTGTGAAAACTACAAGGCCGCGCGAAGAAAGGCGAAACGGTTAATCAATGACGCACAGGGAGAGGGATACACGGTCGTGTATCAATACGATTCGGAGAGTCTTGTATGACGCACCCGAACTGCGGCGACCTCATTGACGCTGTTGACAGCTCCGGGGGTGATGCGGAACAATCATCGCTCTGCCCGGGGAAAGGCGCCTGCTCGCCTGAAAACGCAGGTTATGTAAACCCGTTGAGGGACGATCACGACACTCTCACATGGTGATGCTGCGAAAAGCACAGAGCTAACGCCGGGGATTGCGCTTGAGAATAATTTTCAGTTCCTGCCGGCGCATGTCCCAGCTTCCGCCGTCGGTGTCGCTGGACCCGCTTCCCCAGGTCCCGGTGAAATGGCCGCAGTCGGCGGAGACGCGCCAGACTCCCCTGCCTCCGGGTTCGGGCCCATCATACCAGGTGAATCGGATGATGTCACCCGCCCGCTCGCCGATCACCGTCCCCTTCGGCCACGTGCCCGTCACCATTTCATCCTTCTGCACCAGCAGAACGCTTCCCCGGTCGCTGTCATACGAGCCGTCAATCTGGCAGTCCGAAACGGCCGGTCCGGCGCCCACAGCAAGGCACAGCGCCATGACGGCCGCGACAAACAGCATGGCTTTCACGCGCATAGTCTCCTCCGGCGACTGCGCGGCCCCTGCCGCCTGGACTGGAAAGGGCCGCACATCACCCCACAGATACGCACACTCGCGGCAATGTCAAGAAATATCGCCGGACGCTCCCCGCGCCGCCCTGTCGACGGGAGCGGAATGAGGTTGACGCGCCCGCCGATACGGTGCAGTGTTCATCAACGGCTTCTCGCCGGATGCAACATCATGGCGGCCCGTCTTTCACGGAGTGCGTACAGTGAATGAATTAATCAATCACAGAACAGCCTGCGGATTATTGGAACGGATGCTCATCATCCCCGCGCACACGCTGATCCTTCCGGCGCTTTTTTGTGTGATCATAAGCGTACCGGGCTGCCGCGAAACCGGCAACCCCGTACAGTGCGTGAGTGACGCGCAGAGGGCGATATTTCCCTGTTCGGCCATGGGATATCCGCAGGGATGCTGGACGCCACAGTACAATGACGCCCTGAAGGCTGATGAAATCATACTGCATCACATACAAATCCGGGCTGCCGAACCAAACCTGAAAAGCGAACTCGGCCGGAACGGGCTGCGTGAATACGTGCGCCAGTACATCGGCGTTTCGGGCGGAAGCGGGGAGAAGCTTGTACGCGTCACCTGCATGCACCGGCACATCGCGCACACTCTCGACTGGAAGCGACACCCGGTTGTCGTGCGCGGGGGCGGACATCATTACTGTACCGCGACGATCAATGTCGCGAAGGAGGAATGCGTTGAATTCACCATCGGCGGCTTCAGGTAAGCTCGTTGCACTCATCATGTCGGCCACCATCGTGTCGCTTTCGTGCGGCAGGGGGGCATTGACGGCCGACACGCCGCTTGCCGGCGCTCCTGAGGGCGGGCGTGCATCATCGCTTTCAGCGACGCTCTACCCCGGACACGCCTCGTTTTCCACCAGCAGGCACGCCAAGGTTTTCGTGACAATAACCAACACCGGCGATGAAAAGATCGAGATCAATCTGTGGAACCTGGGGCAATCACAGCTCGCCCTTGAAATCAGGAACGAAAGGAACGAGCGGATGCTCACCATAGGTCCCTCGACGCCGCAGCGGCCCGAAGTAATGGCGCGCTATCTCAAATCGCTCGCCCCCGGGCATACGGAAACCATCGAATACAACCTGAACATCTTTTCACCCGAGCTCGCGCCGGGAACCTACTCGGTAAAGATGTTCTCCATCCCCTCCAACACGGCGCGTTTCAGCATACGGCCCTGGATGTTCTGGAAGTAGAGCCGCCCTCCCGGCCGCAAATGAGCCGGTAACGGCGCAGCTCATTGCCGCATCACGTGCGCTCCCGGCAGATGCGAACATTCTTGACACCCGCTCCGATCCGTGGTCTGCTGTAGAGGATCGCACACTCACCACACTCAGGGAGGACGAAAGCAATGAAGACAGGTACGCTGCACAACCCCGATATAGGCATGAACCGTGAACACGCCGAGTTCCATAACTCGTACCGGGAAGAGGCCATCAAGGACGATATACGCTTCCTTCAATCCGTGTACGGCGACCGGCTGGGCCTCTCTCCCGATCAGGTGAATGTGGAATTCATCAATAACCTGAAAGTCCTGGGGAAAAAAATCTACTTTTTCATCCTCGGGCTCGAACACGATCTCACCCCGCAGGACTACATCAAGTATAAATTCGATTTTCTTCACAGCAACGTGCCCGACGCCAACCCGCACCTCTTCTACCTGGCGTGGAACGGCCTCACGAAAAACGACAGCTTCAAGCGGCTGCTTCGCCAGAAGTTTTCGATAAGCCGCTACAGCGAAATCCTCGTTCCCAAAAGCATTCCCGCGTTCGGTGAGCGGCAGTCGCGGTACAGGACAAAATTCGTGCTCGCGATCGAGGACATGGAAATCAATCCCGGCGGCGAGGTCCGCACGTCCGGAAGGGCGCTGGACGACGGAAGCGGCCTCATCATGCGAGAGGGCATCGTGTGGCTTCCCAACGGCAAGGGCATTCCGATCCTGCCCGGCTCCTACGTGCCGCGCAACCATGCTCAGGTGATCACCATCCGCCACGGCAAATCGGTGCACGAATCCGGCGGCGACAATCCCGAGTTCGTGGGATCGGGATACTGGGACACCTGGAAGGACAACCGGCGCATCAGCGGCGCCGTCGGCAACCAGCTGAAACCGAAGGGGATCGACACCGCCCGCGAGCTCGGAAAGGACTTCAAAATCATCGCGGACATGCTGAACGAAAAGGGATATCCGCTCTGGCCCGTGTCCGCCGACCGCCCCATCCCGGTGTACGGCAGCGAAAGCGAAAACACCGAAGAGACCGCCCGCTGTTTCCTCGAGGAGGCGGGGTACCCGCACATCCTGTTTACGGCGCTGTACGGGCTCAACTCGCAGAAGTACGGGGCGCTCACCGGCACGCTGAAAAACGACATATACGCCAGGATGCTGGACGTGTACGCGCACAGCCTCAAGGGCACCGACGACGAAAAGAAAAAGCAGGTCAAGGAGCCCTTCAAGGACCGGTTCTACCACTTCCCCGAAGGGGAGTCGCTGATCGAAGCCGACTGGCGGATCGCCCATTCTTTTGTCGATCTTATGCGAAACAACCTGGGAAGGCGCGTGGTGCTGTGCGACCACTCCGGCGCGCTGCGGGTGCTCGAGGCGGTGATACGGACCTACGATTTCGCCGAATACGCCTCGATCAAGGAAGGGCAGGACTCCATCATGGCGATGATCTACCAGCCCGGCACCAACGTGCGCTACGACTATCTCCAGAAGAAGGGATTTTTACTGAAGAGCGGAAAATAGCGCCTGCGCTGCGGCGGCAGGCGCGCGGTAGCGGGTTCCGCTCCTCCGGGTTGAATCCGCTACCTGGTCACCGTGATCGTTTTTGTCGACGCGTAACGCCTGCTGTGCGACGAGCGTCCTCTTTTCCTGGCGTGCGCGCGCGCCTTCTGGCTCTGGGTGCTGCACGTGTATTTTACCGTGTAGGCTCCCGGATCGTTGTACACGTGGGTCATGTGATCGCCCCGGGAGCCGTCGCCCCAGTCGATTTCACGGCTGTGCGTACAACTTTCCGCACATGCTGTGTCTATCCCGACCTCTTCGTTGGCCTTCACCTCGGTCACACCGTTGATCCTGACGCCGTCCGCACCGGTCCTGTACATGCTGAAACATGCCGTTCCAGGCTCGGAGCTTAT
>CAZPZJ010000071.1:0-3117 GCA_964591055.1 uncultured Leptospiraceae bacterium | reverse complement strand
TAAAAAATGTGATTCAGGCAATGATATTTGTCATAAAAATTCTGATTAGCGGGGGAGGCAGCACATGGCGCAGACAGCAAAAAAACAGCACGGGAAATCATACGCGAACTGGCGGGAAGAATACCAGGCGAAGCTGGGCACGGCCCAGGACGCCGCAAAACACATCAAAAGCGGCGACGTCATCGCCATGCAGGGGGGGACCGGGATTCCGCCCGCAATCGCAGAGGCGATCGGCAAGAGGGGGCCTGAGCTTCGCAACATCACCTGCTGCCAGGGATTCGCGCTGGCGTTCCACGAGTACATGAAGCCTGAGCACAGGGACAGCTTCAGGATTGAAACGGTCTTCATCGGCCCCGCGGAGCGCTTCTGCATGGCCATGGGCACCGTGGACTTCGTCCCCAACCACCTGGGCAACCTGGGCCGCTGGATGGACACCAAGAACATCAACGTGGTGATCGCGGTCGTAACGCCGCCCGACGAGAACGGTTACATGAACCGCTCCTGTTTCGGCGGACTGTGTACAGAGCGCGCCA
This sequence comes from uncultured Leptospiraceae bacterium, assembly GCA_964591055.1. Classification (GTDB taxonomy): domain Bacteria; phylum Spirochaetota; class UBA4802; order UBA4802; family JAGODF01; genus CAZPZJ01. The sequence continues at coordinate 2,584 of CAZPZJ010000071.1, read as the reverse complement.
TCGACAACGCTGATGTAGTACTCGTTGAAGTCAACAACAACACACCCTGGCTGTGCAGCGACATCTTCCAGGTGCACGTTTCGCAGGTTGACGCGATCGTGGAGAACACGGTGCCGCTGTTCGAGATCCCCGAGATCCCGATCACGCCGGTTGAGGAATCCATCGCGCACATCATCGCCGATATGATCCCGGACGGGTCGTGCATTCAGCTCGGGCTGGGAGGCCTCGCGAACTGCGTGGGGCACTTCCTCAAGGACAAGAAGGACCTGGGAGCGCACACCGAGGTGGTGTCCAACTCCATCATGGAGCTCGTCAAGTGCGGGGCGCTCAACTGCAGTAAAAAGAACATCATGAAGGGGAAAATACCGTTCACGTTCTGCGTGGGCACCAAGGAACTCTGGGAGTTCATGGACCACAACGAGATGTTCCAGGGTTTCGAGATCGAGAAGGTTAATGACCCCAATTGGATTTCCCAGAACGACAACATGGTGTCGGTCAACAACGCGCTCATGGTGGACCTCACCGGCCAGGTGGCGTCCGAGTCCATCGGTACCACGCAGTACAGCGCCACGGGGGGACAGGTCAACTTTGTCCAGGGCGCCCAGCGGGCGAAGAACGGCAAGAGCATCCTGGCGCTTCCGTCTACCAGAGTGGACAAGGACGGCAAGGTGCACTCACGCATCATGCCGACATTCCCCGAGGGCACCATCGTCACCGCGTCCCGAAACGACGTGCAGTGGATAGTGACCGAGTACGGCGCCGTCAACCTGTACAACAAGTCGGTGTCGTACCGCGCAAAGGAGCTCATCAAGCTCGCTCATCCGGACTTCCGCGACGAGATGACCTTCGAGGCCAAAAAGCACAAGTGGCTGTAATCGACCGCCGGCGGCGCGATTTACGGATACGCCGGCTGACGCAGCCGGTGCATCCCAACACTGAAAGGCGGCGCCCCGGCGGCGCCGCCTGTTTTGAAACATGCGACAGGCGTTTTAATTATCACTCCAGGGAGGATTCACATGTCGGAAATAAATCTCATCAGGGAAAGGCCTCGCAGGCAATACGGATCGTGGCAGGAGGAGTACAAGGCGAAGCTGACGACGCCCGACGAGGCGGCAAAGTGCGTCAAGTCCAATGAAAGCGTGTTCTTCGGCGGCGGAACCGGCATTCCCTCCGCGTTCGCGCAGGCACTGAGCAGGCGCGTTCCCGAGCTGAAGAATGTCATGATTTCACAGGGCTACGCCATGGGCCTGTTCGACTACATGAAGCCCGAAAACAGGGAGAGCTTTCACATAGAGACGATGTTCGTGGGTCCCATGGAGCGCGTCTGCATGGAATGGGGAGTGGCGCAGTACAAGCCCATGCACCTGAGCGACATTCCCGCGGCGGCCACCTATGCGGCCTGCAACCGCGTGGCGTTCGTCGCCACCCCGCCCGACGAGAACGGGTACATGAACCGCTCGTGCTTCGGCTCGTTCCTGCCCAACAAGGAGCTTATCAGGCCGGCGGAAACCGTCGTCGTCGAGATCAACCGCAACGCGCCCTGGCTCAACAGCGACGATTTCAAGATACACGTATCAGACGTGGACCACATCATCGAAAACGATTTTCCCATGTTCGAGCTGCCGGACATTCCCATCACCGACGAGGAGAGGAAAATCGCGCAGTACATCGCCGACCTGGTGCCCGACGGAGGATGCATCCAGCTTGGACTGGGAGGGCTCGCCAACGCGATCGGCTACCTGCTCCACGACAAAAAGGACCTCGGCATGCACGCGGAGGTGGTGTCACCCTCGGTGACCGAGCTTGTCAACGCGGGCGTGATCACCGGGGCGCGCAAGAACTTCATGCCGAACCAGGTGGTCTGCGCATTCGCCGTGGGGACCAATAAGTTCTACAAGGACCTCGATCACAACAAGAACTACTACTTCAAGGAAGTGGGATGGGTCAACAACCCGGACATCATCGCCCAGAACGACAACGTGATTTCCATCAACAATACGCTCATGATGGACCTCACCGGACAGGCGGGCTCGGAGTCCATCGGCATCAAGCAGTACAGCGCCACCGGCGGGCAGCTCGACTTCGTGCTGGGGGCGAAAAAATCAAAGGGAGGCAAGAGCATCCTCTCCCTCAACTCCACCTACACCGACAAGGAAGGCAAGCTCCAGACCAAGATCATGACCACCCTTCCCGCGGGCACGGTGGTCACCACCCCGCGCACGCTCGTTGAATACGTGGTGACAGAGTACGGCGTGGCGAACCTTCGCCTGCGCACCGTCCAGGAGAGGGTGAAGGCCCTGATCGGCATCGCCCACCCCGACTTCCGCGACCAGCTCATGTTTGAAGCGAAAAAGAACGGCTGGCTGTAGACAATTCTTCCCCTCCCGGGCGCATTCCCGCCGGGAGGGGAATTCCCCTCTTTTTTATTGCCATTTACCCGGCATCTAACCTGGCTGAGTGCAGGATTTCACGGCCTCTGACGGCCCCCCCTCTCGGTCTCCCCCCGAAGGAGGGAGATGGCTGATGAAGAAAGGAGTTGCATGACGCAGGCGTGTGGAGCGGCCCCGTGCCCCCCGTCCCCCGG
>CAZPZJ010000070.1:11582-15671 GCA_964591055.1 uncultured Leptospiraceae bacterium | reverse complement strand
GGCGCGCCTCATTTTAATACTCCAAGCGCTTCCACGAGAAATGAGCAATGCGATCGAAGGCGCGCTCGTAACCGCCGTGTATGCCAGGCTTGGAAAGCCCGCCGCGGGAGTAGCTCCCCAAGACGCCTCGCTCATGTTTACTTTGAGGGCCCACGATGACGAGGGGCTTGAGATGCTGAAAAACGCCGCGGCGGAGAAAGCGCGGTCAATCGCCGCTTCCGAGGGGCTAACCCTGAACATCGATTGGACTGAAGGCTTCCCGTGCACCCGCAATCATCACGAGTGCGTCGCCCTGATCAGGGAAGCCGCGATGGAATCCCCACCCGGCTTCATTGCGCCTGAAAGGCCTTTTCGATGGTCCGAGGATTTCGGCCATTACACGAGGCGGTTTCGCGGGGCTTTTTTCGGCATCGGAGCGGGCTCCGGCGCCGCTCCCCTCCACACCCGTGAATACGGCTTCCCAGATGAAATCATCGCCCCGTCGCTACGCCTTTTCCTCAGGATCATCGAGCTCATTCACGGATAATACAAAGATTGCGCACGCGCGAAAAGAAAAGGAGGCCCGAAGGCCTCCTTTTCCGGATAACGGTATGGATAAATAAATCTCGTTCCCTCTGAGCTGAACCTTTACCGGTTCAGCAGCCCCCCGCCGTTTCAATTGTCACACAACAGTCGTTCCGCATTACGAACAAGATTTATGCGCTGATCTTACTTCAGGAACGAATACTTGAACTGCATATGATCGGTATAGGTTCCTTCAAGAATTCCCACCACGTCCTCGACGAACACAAGCTCCTCGTTGGTCGGGATCATGTACACACGCACCTTGGATTCCGGCTTGGAAATCTCGGTTTCGCCGTGCTTGCTGAAGGTCTTCAGGTTCTTTTCCTTGTCGAGCACAAGGCCGAACACTTCCAGCCCGTCAAGGACCTTCTCGCGTATGACGCCGGCGTTTTCGCCCACGCCCGCGGTAAAGACGATCGCATCAAGCCTTCCGATCGCGGCCGCGTACGCGCCCACGTACTTGCGAAGCCGGTAGCATTCCATGTCGACGGCGAGCTTGCAGCGCTTGTCGCCCTCATCGGCGCCCTTGAGCACATCGCGGCGGTCGGTAAACTTGCCGGTGATGCCGAGGAGGCCCGATTTCTTGTTGAGCAGGGAGTCCATGTATTTGGGTCCCACATCAAGCTGCTGCATCATGAACATGGGGATCGCCGGGTCGATATCGCCGGAGCGTGTGCCCATCACCGCGCCCTCGAGCGGGGTAAGGCCCATGGACGTGTCGACCGAAACACCGCCCTTGATCGCGCAGCACGACACGCCGTTGCCTATATGCAGCGTGATGACATTGGTGTCCTTGGGATCCTTGTTGAGCAGCCGCGCCGCGCGCTTGGAGACGTACAGGTGGCTGGTCCCGTGGAAACCGTAACGCCGCACCGAATTGTTCTGATACCACTCGTAGGGAACCGGGTACATGAACGCGTGCGCCGGGATCGTCTGGTGGAACGCGGTATCGAAAATGGCCACGTGCGGAATGCCCGGAAGGGCATTGCGGGCCGCCGAGATGCCGATGAGGTTCGCCGGATTGTGAAGCGGCGCCAGGTTGGAAACTTCCTTGATCACGCCCACTACATCGTCGTCGATGAGCACGCTCTTGTTAAACTTCTCGCCGCCGTGCACCACCCGGTGCCCGACCGCGGTGATTTCCTTCATGTTGCTGATGACCGCGCCCTCGCCCTTGGTAAGCGAGTCAAGCACGAGCTGAATAGCGACTTCATGATTGCCGATAGGAGTCTCTTTCTTGATTTCCTGGTCTTTTGAAGGAACTTCATGCTTGATAAACGAACCGCCGATGCCGATGCGCTCGACAATACCGACGGCGATAACTTTCTTCTGTTCCCAGTCGAAAAGCTGATACTTGAGCGATGAACTGCCGCAGTTGAGTGCCAATACTTTCATCGTTACATTTCTCCTTTGTCTTATTTGCTTGCTTTCGCTTTTCTTTCCTTCTTCGCTTCCTGCGCCTGTACTGCCGTCAGCGCCACCGTGTTGATGATGTCGGAGATGAGGCATCCGCGGCTCAGGTCGTTGACCGGCTTGTTGAGACCCTGGAGCACGGGGCCGATCGCGAGGGTGCCCGCCTCACGCTGCACGGCCTTGTACACGTTGTTTCCCGTGTTGAGGTCGGGGAAGATGTACACCGTTGCCTGGCCGGCGACGGCCGAACCCGGCATCTTGGAGCTCGCCACCGATTTCGACACCGCGGCGTCGTACTGGATGGGGCCTTCGATGAGCAGGTCCGGACGCAACTTCTTCGCCATTTCGGTGGCTTCCTTCACCTTGTCGACGTCGGGGCCTTTCCCTGAATCGCCGGTGGAGTACGACATCATGGCCACCCTGGGCTGCACGCCGAACGCCTGCGCAGTTTCGGCCGAGGAGATGGCGATGTGGGCAAGCTCTTCCGCGTTGGGATTCGGATTGACCGCGCAATCGCCGAACACTTTCACCCTGTCCTTGAGGCACATGAGGAACACGGATGATACGATCGGAATGCCGGGCTTGGTCTTCACCGTCATGAGCGCCGGGCGTATGGTATGGGCCGTCGAGTGCGCAGCGCCGGAAACCATGCCGTCCGCATCGTCGCAGTATACCATCAGCGTGCCGAAGAAACTCACGTCCTTGACCGTGTTGATCGCATCCTCGAGCGTCACGCCCTTGCTCTTGCGAAGCTCGTAGAACACCTTCGCGTACTTCTCGGTAAGCGGCGAGTTCTCCGGATCGACGATCTGCGCCCTGTCAAGCTTGAGACCGAGTTCATACGCCCGGTTCTTCACCTTGTCGACATCGCCGAGAATCGTAAGTTTGACCACGTCGCGGGAGAGCAGCACTTCCGCAGCCTTCAGGATGCGGTCATCGTTGCCTTCCGGAAGGACGACATGCTGCTTGTCCTTCTTCGCGGTCGAGATGAGATTGTATTCGAACATCTTCGGGGTGATCTTGTCGGATTTCGTGTCGATGATCTTCTGTGAGAGGCTCTCGCCGTCGATATGCGTTTCAAAGAGGCTCATCGCGAACGCTATCTTGCTGGTGTCTTCGGGGCCGATGGTCGACTTGATGTTGTCAAGCCTTGTCGCCACGGTGTAGATGTCGTCCCTGGTGACCAGCACCGGTATCTTCTTGGGAATACCGGCGATAAGCTGTATGATCATGTTATGGAGCACATATTCGCCCGTGAGCAGCACACCGCCGATTTCGGGGAAATTGCTGGATTCGTTTGCGAGGATCGCGCCCAGGAGGATGTCGACACGGTCGCCGGAGGTGATGATCATCACGCCGTCCGAAAGCCCCCACAGGTAGTTTTCAAGGTGCAGCCCGCCGATGGAGAACTTGTTGATTGAGCGTCCCATCTGCTCCTCTCCGAAAAGCACGGTCGCCCCGATCTGACGGGCAACCTGCGCAATCGACGGCGCGCTAATCCTTCTGCTTTCAGGAAGCACCGCGAAGAACTGGCCCTTGAGGTCAGGCTGCTCGGAAAGCATCTCGAGCACCTGCACGCACCTGTCTTCGGGAACGCGGTTGACAATAGAGCCCATCACCTGGCATCCGCCCGCCTCGAACTGGTCGGTGGCGATACGGACCGACTGGATTACCCGGTTGATGTCCCGGTTGTTCGCCCTAGTAACCAGCATTACCGGGCTCATAATAATCGCGGCTATACGAACATTTATATCCATTTCGAAGGCTGATGTTTCTTCATAGAAGTCGGTGCCCTCGATGAGAACGAAATCGTACTCTTCCTCGAGCTGCTTGTATTTTTCAACGATTTGGCCGACCAGATCTTCATATTTACCCTTTTCAATCATCGCGTGGGCGTCTTCAAGCGTGTACGCGTACATCTGCTCGGTTCTCAGATCAAGCTTGAAATACTTCTTCATCAGGCTGAAATGCTCTTCCAGCGACTTTTCCTTCGTAACCTGTACAATGGGCCGGAAATATGCCACCTTCCCCAGCTTCCTGAGCAGCAATTCCATGATGCCGAGGGCAACAATCGTTTTACCGCCTTCGCCTTCAGTAGTTGTTATGAATAAA
>CAZPZJ010000070.1:0-11482 GCA_964591055.1 uncultured Leptospiraceae bacterium | reverse complement strand
GCCGAGGGCAACAATCGTTTTACCGCCTTCGCCTTCAGTAGTTGTTATGAATAAATTCTTTGCCATAATATAAACCTTCTGCGGGATTTTTAGAAAGAATTAACAGTAATTAAGTAACACCATATTTTTTACGCAATAGTTAAAACTATTTTTTTTCCATAGTCCATTGCACATTTATATTATAGTCTTTTCCCCCATGAACGAAAAAGGTTTCCCCGTCGGAGTATATATGATCACAATCAATTTTGTGACATAATGGCATCGCCCGGAACGCCGAACACTATGTTGCCGCAGGTTCAGAACGCATAAAAATGTCATCTACTGACCGGAAAAGAAGCTCCTCTCCCATCACATACGCGCTACACTCCCGAAAAACCGCCCTCCATGAACCCGTGACATCAATGTGGCAAATGCGCACCCTCGCGGCCGGCCTCATTCTGTACTCATCATATATATATTTTAATTATGAAATATAAAATTAGTGCGGTAGGGGATTCCCCCATACAAATCGGCACCGGAAGCGTCATCATGATCGAGCTTCGCAGATCAGCGGGGGCGTGGAGAGCAGTTCATCTGATCCTGATATTCGTGATTGACCCCCAGAAACGGATCCCGTAGGGATTTTCCCGGAGATTCTTCACAAACAGTTTCACTTTCAAGTCATCCTCGGTTTCAAGGACGACCCTCACCGAGCCGTCAATAAGGTTGGTCGCCGTGGCATGAAGCCCTATGTGACGGGCGTTTTCAACGCAGTAGTACCGGCACGCGACTCCCTGCACATTCCCTGTCAATATCAGCTCTTTCATGACCTCACCTCGCTGACCGATCCAGAATCGCGAAAGTACGAGCCTGCCGAACAGAAAAGACGGCTTAATTGTAAAATGCGTATCCTGCGGTAATGATGAAGCAGTATGAGTCGATGGTTCCGCTGGTTGAGCCTTCCAGGTAGTTCGCCTCGGTCTGCGGGTTTGCAAGCTCGTATTCCCCTGAAAAGCTGATCGGATTTCTGATCCACTCAAATCCTGCAGCCAGGAAAAATCCTCCGCTGAAGTACATGGTCATGTTGAGCTCCAGCCCGTACGTTATGCCGCTTCCCGTGCGTTTGGTGTCCCCTGTGTATCCCGTGATTATCTGCGCGCCAACCGGCGTCGCGTTGTATTCATAGGTGGCGTACCCTATGAGCGGGGTCAGCGTGAAATCCCAGCGCTCGCGTGTCGTCGCGTGGATGGCGACCCCGAAATAGCCTGAGTAGTCCGTATAGAGGAACTCCCTCCAGTTTTTGTAATCCGGCCCGAAATTCGACCTCTGTACGATCATGGACCGTCGCAGCTTGACCCTGAGCCCTACATAGTCGATGGGCATGTACTCGAACATCAGCCCCACCCCGAAGGTGAGGTGTGAAACCTCTATGAGCTTGGTGGTTTCGTTGTCGAACTGGTAGGTTGTATCGGCGAGGAAATCGCTTTCGGCGTCAATAAGATCCCCCCTGGGAAGACCGATGGCCGAGAAGAAGCCGAGAAGAATCTGCCCCCTGTGAGAGCCTTCAGGGGGCAGTTCAAGCTCCTCAAACTCGGCCGCCGAAGCCGCTTGCAGTGAGAAGGCAACGATCAGCGCCGTGATGATGGACACAATTCCTTTCATAAAACCGCCGCCGACTGACGCATGCGCCGGCCGCATGGCATTTATTGAGCGCCCTTGCTGATGTTCTTCATCTTCTGAATGTCGTCGAGCGATTCAACTATCCTGTGGGCAATCTGCCTGGCGATCTCATCATACCTGGACGTTTCAATGAGCAGGTCTGAACGGTCCCAAATCACCGTCAGGCTGCAGCACCACTTCATCCGCGCCCACCACGTCCATGCGATCCCGGGCTCCTTGCGGACGGTGATGAGCAGGGACCCGGTCTCCACACTTATCGCCTTGAGGGAGAACGTATCGATCAGGTTCTTTTCCGATTCCCTTGCAATTCTCTTTTCAAGGCAGGTTCCTCTTCCCAGTATAATGACGTCCGCCCCCAGCAGGCGCCCTATCCTTGCCGCGCTTGAATCATCGACAATGCCGGTCATGGTCAGCTTCTGCTCCCTTATTATCTTCTGCATTGCCTCGCGCTCGACCACGTCAACCCTGCCCGTTTTGAACAGGTGGTGGGTGATTGCGTCTGAAAACTCGTCGCCCCAGTGAGCGTTTTTAATTTCAAACGGAAACACCGCTATCTTGTTCAGCTTCTTGGTGACATCGACTCGCTGCGATATCGCGACATCGATCGTTGAGCATCCCATCCAGGCGGGGATAATGATGCTGAGTAATAATGCCAGTTTCCTCATGGCGGGAAAATTCCTCCTTTTTTTATTAAGAGACACATACCCGAATATCGGATTATAGAGTCTTGCGGCGACAAACCCTTCTCTGTGTTCACGTACAAATTAATATCTTGATTAAAATACAACTCTCATGCCACTATGTCAATAGAAATTATTGCCGGACAACATGCTGAAAGCATTTTCGGCACCATGAGAATCCGGCGTTGAAAATCGCGCTCTGAAATCCCGTAATCACGATGAAAAAAAAATCCGACGCCCCCCGGCCACTGTCGATTCTGATCATCAACTATGAATTCCCCCCTCTCGGCGGCGGTGGCGGGGTCGCCACCTATGATCTCGCCCTTGAATGGGCCGCGCAGGGGCATGTTGATGTCCTGACATCATCCTTCAGGGGACTCCCGTCCTACGAGGCCGTGCAGGGCATCCATGTCCACAGGGTCCGGGTTCTTCTCAGGAAATCGCGTGACGCGGCCTCATTCGTCTCAATGCTCACATACCTTGTCACGGCGTTCTTCCGCGGGATGCGCCTGTGCAGGAAACACCGCTACGACGTCATCAACACCCACTTCGCCGTTCCGTCAGGGCCCCTCGGATTCGTCCTTGGAAAGCTCTTTAAAATACCCAACGTGCTTTCACTGCACGGAGGAGACATTTACGATCCCAGCAAAAAGCTGTCGCCACACAAAAGCTTCTTCTTCCGCAACGTCGTCCGGTTCATCCTCAACCGCGCGGACGCGGTGGTGGCGCAATCCAGCAACACAAAGCACAATGCGATTACCTACTACAAACCGGCAAAGGATATATCGATCATCCCCCTCGCCTTTCACCCGCCGGAAATACCCCGGACACGGAAGGGCGACATCCTGCTCAACCCGCGCGATTTCAACTGCGTCACGATAGGAAGGATCGTCAGGCGAAAGGCTATGGACGTGATCATCAGGGCGCTGGCGATAATCCCCGACCGGAAGGTCAGGCTCTACGTTCTCGGGGACGGCCCGGAGCGCGCAGAGCTTCAGGAGCTTGCGGCCGGCCTCGGTCTTGACAGGCGCGTCACGTTCCTCGGGTACGTCGCCAACGACGACAAGTACCGGTATCTTTCAAAAGCCGATCTCTTCGTCCTCACCTCCATGCATGAAGGGTTCGGCATCGTGTACCAGGAGGCGATGTTCTGCGGCCTGCCCATTGTGTGCTCCAACCACGGCGGCCAGGTCGATTTCCTTGAGCAGGGAGAAAACGCGATACTGATTGACGTCGGGGACGTCGATGCATGCGCCGCTGCAATACAGCGTTTTTGCTCCGACAGGAAGCTTTACGAACTGTGCTCAAAAAACAACCGGAAGAAGATCCGGCGCTATTATGCCGACACTATAACAGGTCAGTATCTCGATCTTTTCAGAAAGCTGACCCGCGGATGATTCCGCGATTCTCACTACGGAGACGTTCAGACGAGCATGCCGGACAAAAAAATTGGCCTGTTGACAGAAAATGCTGAAATCGGCGAGGACTTCATCAAGAACGCTCCCGAATTCAGCGTGCGCCACTACAAATCTTTTGACTCCATCAAGCCGGATGAAATACAAATCCTGGCTGTCGACACCGATTTTTTCGACACCACCGATTCAATCCAGTTCTTCCTTTCAAAAATCAGGAAAAAGCTGCTGAACATCCCCGTACTGCTGATCCTCAGGGTCGGTTCAATCCAGAACCTCAATTTTGAATGGTTTTTCGACGAGTTCATACTCTTCCCCTTCAGGCGCGGCGAAATAGCCGCGCGGGTAACGCGCATATTCTGGAACAGCTCCGTTCCCGGCGACGAGAACCTCGTCAACATCGGAAACCTCCACATCAACATGAAGGAGTATTCCGTCCATCTCAACGACGAAAAACTGGATTTCACATTCAAGGAGTTCGAGCTGCTGCGTTTCCTGGTGCAGAACCGGGGCGTCGTGTTCTCCAGAAAGGATCTTCTCAATAAAATCTGGGGTGTTGAATACATCGGCGGCACCAGAACGGTGGATGTACACATACGCCGTCTCAGGAGCAAGCTGGGAGAGGAATTCAACACCATTATCGAAACGGTCCGCAACGTGGGATACCGGTGCGTATCGTGACCGGGCTTGAAAATTTCTTGATCTTTTACATGATACCGTAATAGTGTGCCCATCATTCTGGCACGGCGCCGTTATGATGGTTTCCCCGGCCGCGGCGTTCCGTTCCGCCCCACAGGCACGCGGCGAAGCAGGCCGGTCCTTCCGGAAGCCACCTCCCGGCGCACCCTGATCAATTACCATTTAACGCGATGCGTCAACACTCCTGTTGACAGGCAGAAGCAGAAGAGGAACCGTATGAGCAAACAAAAAAAGGTCGAAAAGATTATCGACATCGCACTGACCGAAGACCTCACCGAGTATGTGAAACTCCTCAAAGTCCTGAAAAAAAGGCTCCCGTTTTTCGGCGGCACCAGGAGGATCGCCGCGGCGCTGCTCAAGGAACACCTCGGCGACATTTCGAAACTCGAGTTGAATCTCGACATCGCCGGCGTCAGGACCGATACGGGCAAGGTCGTTTTCGAGGACATCAAAGACGGAAAGGCCCGCCTTTTCATCAACATCGGCAAAAGCCACCACGTTTCACCAGGCGACCTGATCCGTGAAATCGTGAAGCGCTCGGGAATCGACGGCAAGCTGGTGGGCAAGATCGACATCCATGCCACCTATTCATTCATTGAAGTGCCCGAACAGTACGCCGAAATCGTGCTCATCTCGCTCGACAAGACAAAGATGAAAGGCATCCCGGTTGTGGTCGAGCCCGCGAAAAGGCGCGGGAAGAAAGACGACTAGCCCGATGCGGATGCGATGACCCCTTCACGCGAACCGGACGCGAAGTGCCCCCTGTGCGGCGAACACAGGTGGCGTCGCGTGCTGCGCGGTTCAGACCATTTCCTGCGTTGCTCGGCCTGCGGTATTGTGTACAACACGGAGTATTCGCCGCTTTCATATGACGACGAATACTTCACCACGGATTACCGCGCACAGTACGGAAGGACGTACGAGGATGATTTCGACCGGATTTACGCGATCTCGTTGAATCGCCTTGAGAGGGCGGAGGCGCTTTCAGGCAGGAAGACCGACAGGTCAGGCATGAGAGTCCTCGACCTGGGGTGCGCGCTGGGTTTTTTTCTCAAGGCGGCGATGGACCTCGGGTACGGCCATGTTGAGGGGGTCGAGGTATCAGAGTTCGGCGCCGGTTATTGCCGCGAGCGCTTCGGCATCGCCGTGCGCAACGCGCCGTTTGAACAGGCGTCCCTCGAAGGCCGGTTCGACATCATCTCCGCATGGTATTTCATCGAGCACTGCGCCGATCCTTCTTGCGCCCTTGACAGAATCTCGTCCCTGCTCAATCCCGGCGGGATTTTCTGCTTTTCAGCGCCGTCGATTTTCGGGCCCCAGTTCATGCTGCACCGCGACGAGTGGGCGTCGTCGCACCCCGCCGACCACCTCATTGACTTTTCGCCGCGCAGCGCCGTGCGCACGCTCCGGCGGCGCGGTTTTTCAATGGTGCAGGCGCATCCGGGCGGCATCCACTCTGAAAGGGTGTTTTCACCCCACTCCCGATGGTTTGGCGCGTTCAGCGCGGCGTACGGAGCTTTCTCACGCGCGTGCTCCTTCTCAGATACGATGGAAGCGTACGCCCGCTTTAATGGACCGGCAGGTTGACGCTGTAAAAACCGGCACGCGCTTTTTCCCTGTCAGTTGTTCTCCCTGCCCACCGTAAACTTCTCCGTGGCGCCCTTCAACTGCTCGGCCTTGCGCCTCATCTGCTCCGCCGAATTGTGCACAGTCTCCGATGACATGGCAAGCTCCTGCAGCGAGTCGTTAATCCTGGTGACGGCCTTGAGGATTTCGGTGCTCGTCGCCTTCTGCTCTCCGGTCGCAATTGCAATCTGGCTCGACATGTTGTTGACGTCCTCGACGTCCTTCATCACCTGCTCGCTTCCCTTTATCTGCTCTTCCGAGGAAATCGCGATCTCCTCGATGAGGTTCGCGGCCTCCTCGATCATCTTGATCATTGAAGTGATCGCGACGGCGGTTTTATTGACGAGCGCGGCGCCTGTCTCGATATCGGTCTTGCTGGTCCTGATGAGCGCCTCAATCTCCTTGGTGCTCTGCGCGGTCGCCTCCGCCAGCTTGGATATCTCCTCCGATACAACCGCGAACCCTTTTCCGTGCTCGCCCGCGCGGGCCGCTTCGATCGCCGCATTCAGGGAGAGCAGGTTGATCTGGTCAGAAATGTCGTTGATGATTGACACGATGTCCACGATCTTCCTGGAGCTTTCGGATATCTGGTTGATGCTCTTGGTCGTGTTCTGCAGGGTCTGCTCGGTGTTGCGAGCCTCTTCGACGGTCGCCTTGGCGCGGGTGCTCGCGTTGATGGAGTTTTCTCCAACCGTCCTTGTTGATGCGACGAGCTGCTCCATTGCCGCTCCGGTCTGCGCCACGCGCTCGGCCTGATTGCCGGCGGAATTCGCCACGTTGTCAATGCTCGCCATCAGCTCCTCGTTGGCCGACGTCGTTTCCTCGACATAGGCTGCCTGGTTCTGCGACTCCTCCTCCATAATCCTGCTTGCGCTGGCAAGATTGTCCGATTCCCTGTCGAGATCGAGTGTGATTTCGGCAATCTCACGGACGATGCCTCCCACCGTCACCACCATGTTGTTGATCGCCTCGATAAGCTCCTCCATCTCACCATTGATCGCATTTTTGTACACTTCGCACTTTCTGCACTCCTCGAGCTTCGCCTCCCTGTCCCGGTGGATGCCGCCGTCGGCGCACAGCGTTCCTTCAATGCGCCAGCATGCCTTGTTTCGGCTGGTCTGGGCGGGGCAGTCGATCCTGTCACAATTCTTGTGCTCGGCGCATTTCACGTAGTGCGAGCGCGGGATGAACACCGTCAGATCTCCGTTGCTTACCTTGACGGCGACATCGATGATCTGGCGAAGCGGCCCTATAATTCTGCCGGCGATCATGTTGCTGGTCACGAGAAGCGCCACAATGAACATCGCAAGAAGTCCGAGAAGAATATTGAAGATCAAATCGAGGTAGCCAAGCACGTCGCTTCGCTCCGCGCTCATGGAGACAATCCAGTCCCACTTGGGGAAATAGCCGTACACCGAAATCCGTTTCAACATCTCGTTGTTCTTGCCCTTGAAGTTGTACTGGATCACCCCTTCTTTTTTCTCGACCATTTCCCTGAACGTGTAGTGTCCGCTCACCGGGTCTTTCCTGTTAATGATTGTGTGCCCCTTCAGATAGGGGTGCTCGATGAGCTGCCCCTGGGAGTTCATAACGAACATATAGCCGCCTTTCCCCACTTTTGAATGGCGGACCATATCGAAAAGCACCGTCTTGGGGGCTGGAACTCCCACGTACGCAGCCCCGACTATCCTGCCGTCGGCCGATTTCAACGGCATGTAATGCGTGATGTTCCAGCTTCCCAGCACGATCGCCCGCCCCTTGAAATCCCTTCCCGCGGATATCTCCTTGAACACGGTCGACCACTCCGGTATGTAGGTATGGATGGCCCTCGATCCATCATCCTTCCGGATGTTTGTCGCGATCCTGACGAGCTTGTTGTCATGGAGCTGGAATACAGTGGCCTTAACGCCGGGAATACCCACGTTTGCCGCGATCTCGTCGACGAGGGCATAGTTCTTATACATCGCGACATTGCCCGCCGTCATGACAGGCATCTCCACCGTTTCCCGCTCCCCGGTATCCTGGTTTTCCACCTCCGTTTTTACGGTTTCAGCGGAGAAGCCGTAATTCCTGAAGCGGCTCATCCTTTCGCTGAGCACCGCATGCGCGCGGGCGACTGATCCTTCAACCCGGGCGTCCACATCCGCGCTCTGTGAATCGGCCATACGCAGGATGTAATCAACCTGGTTTTTCATGGTGTCGTTTGCTGTGGCGATTATCGACCTGTTGGAAACATAATAAATGATGGCCAGTGAAACAGTCAGCGGGATGATGGAAGACAGCAGGATGTAGAGCAGAAGCTTCCCCCTGAGCCCTTTTACGTATTCTCGCAGTTTCATTGCACACGCTCCCGGAAATTGTTATTACGCCGCTGGCGATCAGCACGTGATTGTGTTACAAGCCTGCATTTGATGTGTCAGCGGCGCTCTCTTTATATAAATATATTGTACACCCCGTTGTGGTATTAATAAATTTTTTTCCGCGTATCTCCTTTTAAAGAATGTATGTTTCCGTTAACCACGCAGGTATCATCATACAATGATCTGTAATCATTTTCACCACGACGCCTGATGGCTGCAACACTTTTATAAATTATTATTGTGTCAATTTAACAGTACTGTAACATGCGCCGGCAGTCCCTTTTTTTTTCGTTCTTGTGAACGAAAATACATTCATTCACCCGGAGCGGTCCAATGGGCTTCAGAATCGCCATCAACGGGTACGGCCGGATCGGGCGCTGCGTGCTTAGGGCGCTGTATGAGCGCGGCTTCAGGGAGAGGCTTTCGATAGCCGCCGTCAACGACATCGCGGACAACCGCACCATGGCGTACCTGACCGAGTACGACACCACCCACGGGCGCTTCCCCGGTTCAGTGCGCCTCCTCGGCGAAGACCTTGAGGTAAACGGGGATCATATCAGGCTTTTCTCCGAGACCGCGATTGGGGACCTCCCCTGGGGCGAACTCGGCATTGACGCGGTGCTGGAATGCTCCGGCGCCTTTTCCTCGCGACATCACGCAGAGTCCCACCTGCGGGCCGGCGCGGCGAAGGTGCTGTTTTCACAGCCCGCCGATCCCGACGTCGACGCCACCATCGTGTACGGAGTCAACCACTCGATGCTGAAAAAATCCCACCACATCGTTTCCAATGCCTCGTGCACCACCAACTGCCTGATCCCCGTGCTCAAGGTGGTCGATGACGCGTTCGGCATCCGAAGCGGCGTGATTACAACCATCCACTCCGCCATGAACGACCAGCCCGTGATCGACGCCTATCACCACACCGACCTGCGGCGTACGCGCTGCTCCAGCCAGTCAATCATCCCGGTGGACACTCAGCTTGCCCGGGGCATCGGGCGCATTCTCCCGCATCTCGACGGGAGATTCGAGGCGACCGCAGTCCGCGTGCCGACGATTAATGTTTCGGCGATGGACATAGTGCTGCATGTCGAGACCGGCACAGTCGCGAACGCCGTCAACGACGGGCTTCGCGCAGCCTCGGAAACATGGCTTCACGGAGTTTTGGGCTTCAGCGACGGCCCCCTGGTTTCATGGGACTTCAACCACGACGCCCGTTCATCCATAGTGGACGGCACGCAGACCAGGGTGAGCGGGGGATCGGTCGTGAAAATCTTCGCGTGGTTCGACAACGAGTGGGCCTACGCGGTCCGCATGCTTGACACGGCCTGCGCGATGCTGGCCTGCTGAAACGCCGCTGGTTTGTTGTTGACGGGCTTTCCGGCCCGGTGCATGATGAGCACCATTCCGGTTATCGACATGCAGGAAATTGCAGGCGCACAGACAAGGCTCACCATACTCGCGGTCGACGACGCCGCGACGATGAGGGAAACCCTTCGCTCCCTCCTTTCCGGCGAATATGACCTGTTGCTTGCCGAATCCGCCGCCGCATTCGCCACCGCGATCGATTCGGCGACACCGAACATCGTGCTTCTTGACCTGAACCTGCCGGACGGCAACGGCATTGACCTGTGCCGATTGCTGCGCCTCGACCGCCATTTCGACGACTGCGCCATCATCATCATCACTGCGTACTCCGATGAGAAGACGCTTGAGGAGGGATACTTCGCAGGCGCGGACGATTTCCTCCGCAAGCCGTTCATACCCACCGAGCTTCTCTCGAAGATCAGGCTTTTCGACCGCTCCATCCGCGACCGGCAGCGGCAGAAGCTTTCGCTGGAGATGCAGATCCGCACCAATGAGAAACTCAACTGGATGAACCGGCTCATGAAGGAGTGCATCGGATCCAGGGATATCAGGTCGAGCCTCAAGTCGGCCGAGGGGCTCGCAGACATCATTGAAACTGGCTACCTTGAAGTCGCGCAGATGACAGGCGGGGAATTTTCCAGCGTCGTCACGCTCGTCCACGACCGCTCGGCGCGCTACAAGACAGTCGGGGAACTGGCGTCGCGGGGAGCGTTCCGGGAAATGCCCGGCGAGTTTCCCAGGAGAATGCGGATAAAATCCGGCGGCGATGACATTCACTGCCTGTACTCCTCCCTCCAGCTTGAAAATGGAAGGCACGGGATTGTCCTGTTTGAGCATTTCAAACCGTTCACCGACGATGACATGCATCTTGTCAGCCTGTTCACCAGCTTCTTCGGCATGCTCTATCAGCGATTCAGCATCGAGCGGGTAATCGACGTCATGAACAAAAGCTACCGCAGCGAGCTGTCCAAAGTGCGGAAAATCCAGGTTTCGTTCCTCCCCGACTTCAGTAAAATCCGCGGGTACGACATCTCATCGACCTACCTGCCGGCGGAGGACATCTCCGGAGATTTCTTCGACGGGTATTATCTCAACAACCACATTTTCCAGATCACCATCTGCGACGTTTCCGGCCACGGCGTCGCTTCGTCATACGTGGGCAACCAGCTGCGCACACTTTTCAAAAACCTTTCCGCGCCGGGCAAAAGTCCTTCCCTCATCGCGACAGAGGCGAGCGGCGTGATGACAACCGAACTCAAGGACATGTATTACTTCGCCACGGCCATCATCTGCCAGATCGATCTTGACACGGGGAAAATGGTGTACGTCAACGCGGGACACCCGCCCATGATACTCAACAGCGCGGAGAGCGGAACATGCTCCATCCTTGAATATACCGGTCCCATCATCGGGCTGTTCCCCGACAACACGTATCACGACGCCGAACTCACCCTGGAGTCGGGAGACTCCCTGCTGATGTACACCGACGGGCTCACCGAGGCCGCGGACCGGAAGTCTTCATCGTTCATGATGTTCGGGGAGGAGAGGCTCCTTGAGGCGTTCAAACGCGCCCAAGGCCAGCCCTCCCGCGACATCCTTCACTCCATTGTAGGGAGCATGTACGAATTCACCCAGTACTGCGAGCAGATGGACGACATCACCGCCATCTGCATACGCCGTT
>CAZPZJ010000069.1:10815-15955 GCA_964591055.1 uncultured Leptospiraceae bacterium | reverse complement strand
ACACCTCGGATTTCATCAATTACCACGCCGGGAAGCTCTATTTTGAACTGGGCAATTATGACAATTCCTACTTTTATCTCTACAAGCTTTCCGGCAGGAGCTCTGCGTACCGCGATGAAGCGCTGTACACCCTTGGCGTCATAGGCATCGAGCACCAGAAAAATGCGGCCAGGGGATCGCAGTACCTGAAAAAGCTCGCCGGCGATGGAAGCGCGTCCGGGGAGTTCGTCCAGAAGGCCCGCTTGTATCTGGCTATGATGGCCAAGGAGCAGGGCAATGACGAGGTGGCGCGCGATTACCTGACCGACATTCTGGGAACCACCCGTGACCGCCTGCTTCGCGTCCAGGCGATGAACCTGCTCGAGCATTTCGGGCTGAAGCGTGAGGATGGCCGGGTGGAATGAGGATGGGCGGCCGAACGCGGAGAATTTATTGCCAAATAATCTTGACAAAACCCGCATTTCATAATTTTATTAAGTGCAATCGCGTGCAATTTCCCCGCCTGCCGGGCGTCACGTCCCGGACGGCGGAAGGAACCATCTGAAAAACAACATATTTCCGGAGGATGACGCAATGAAAAAACTGCTGGTTGTACTGTTCGCCGCCGCGCTGCTCGTGTCGTTCAGCTCGAACGACCTTTTTGCGCGTGGTATCGGGATCAAGGGCGGCTATACCTGGATGCAGGACGACAATTCGGACGTATACGATAACAACTGGGATTTCGGCGTGCTTTTCGACATGGGGAATTTCATCTTTCAGAGCCTGAAGTTCAGGCCGGGGCTCGACTACATCAGCTGCGAAGGCAAGGACAATAATACCTTAAACAAGGACATCTGGGGAATCCACTTCGACTGGTACTGGCATTTCATGGGCGACGGTGCGTTCTCTCCGTTCATCGGTTTCGGTCCGACGCTTAATTACCTTGACTGGGAAGAGGGGAACGATAACGAGGATTCAGATGCGGGCGTTGACCTGTTCGCCGGCCTGATGCTGGGGATTGCCGGAACGCCCTTCGACCTTTTACTGGAAGCCCGTTACAAGTTCATTGACATCGCCGACAGGGACGACACCATGTTCCAGGCCAATGTCGGCATCATATTCAAGTTCTAGTCACATACAGAGGCCTTGTACCTGCGCGCGGGCCCGGCCCCGCGCGTTTTTGTACGCTCACATTTTTATTTGCACCCTGCCCGGGATTGGGAAGTATATGCTGGCAATGGGATGTGCAGATTTATTTCGTGCGGAGATCGCGGTATGATGCAGGGAGGTGGCCGTATCCTGGCGGTTGTGGCGTGCCTTGGAATGTTGCTGTGTGTTTCCTGTTCAAACAGGGAGGAGTTCGGAGGCCTGGGGATCGAGGTGCCGACGGGAGAGGGGGTCGTCACCGCACAGGCTCCGTATAAAATAGTTGAAGTGTTCGAGGGCGGCACCGGCCACAGGGCCGGGCTCCTGAAGGACGACATCATCCTGAGCGTCGACGGCATGCCGCTTGAAGGAATGCAGCATGGCTATATCGTGGAAAACCTCCTGCGCGGCAGGGTGGACAGCATCGTACATCTTGAAGTCAGGCGTGACGGGCAGGTGATGGGGTTCGCCCTTCGGCGCGGACGCGTTCAGCTTCGCAGGTAAAAATACCATACGTGGCGGTGTTTTGTATGATCCCGGGCGAAAACGTCTCGAAGGCGGCTTTTTGGATTATGGCGGGTTATTTTTTTCTCTTTATTCTTTTAATTTCTCTTGATATTTTGTACTGGCTTTTCAATTAAATAATAACCGGATTATGAACGGCGCGCGTCCCGAACGAAAGCGCGCGTGGCCCGGTCCCTCTAATGAAAGATATTGTTGAAAAAGTCAAACAGTCCATCGACAGCATGCCGAGCCTCTCGCCGGTCGTGCACAAGATCAACGAGGTGGCCAACAACGTCAAGTCCTCTGCGCAGGACCTCACCGATCTGATCCAGCTTGATCCCGTCCTCACCGCCAAGGTCACCCGCATGGTGAACTCGGCGTATTTCGGGCTTCCGCAGGAGGTGAAATCGCTCAAACAGGCGGTGGTGCTGCTTGGCATCAACACCATCAAGAATGTGGCCATATCGTCCGCATTTCTGGGGAGATCCTACCTGAAGGGGAGCGATGTGCTGGACGGCGAGGACTTCTGGAAGCACTCGCTGGGCGTCGCGGTGGCGTCAAAGATGATTGCGCGGCGCCTCGGTGTGGAGGAGAAGTTCATCGAGGAATATTTCATCGCGGGGCTCATTCACGACATCGGCAAGATACTGATGAACAATTCCTTTCCCGATGAAATGAGGAAGATCCTGGAAATCTCCGCCGCAAAAAACACGCCAATCACCGACATTGAAAAGAACGTGCTCGGACTCAGCCACGAGGAGATCGGCATCGCGATCGGCAAGAAGTGGAAGTTTGAGAACAACCTGCTCTATGCAGTCGGCAGGCACCACCAGCCGGCGCTGCAGGGGAACTCGGCGATTTTTTCAATGGTGGTGGCCGTCGCCGACACCTTTGTGAAGATACTCAAGGTGGGATTCAGCGGCAACCACAGGATAACGCCGGTGCCCGATGAGGTCTGGAAAATTCTCAACCTGGACGAGGAGTCCGTGTTCGCCACGCTTGCCGACATCGGCAAGGAAATCGACAAGGCGAAGCTGTTCTTGAAATGAGCGGGATGGAAGTGACATTCTGGGGAGTGCGCGGCTCGGTGCCCGTGCCCGGTCCCTCGACCATGCGCTACGGCGGCAACACCGCCTGCCTTGACCTTCGCACGCCCGACGGTGGATGGCTGGTGTTCGACGCAGGGACGGGAATCCGCGTGCTTGGAAACAGCCTGGACCTTTCCAAAAAACACGATATTCACCTTTTCATCTCGCATCCTCACTGGGACCATATCAGCGGCTTCCCGTTTTTCACGCCTATTTACATTCCGGGCAACACGATCACCGTGTACGGCCCGGGAACGTTTGAGATGACGCTGGACGACATCATAAACGGGCAGATGAAGTACAGCTACTTTCCCGTAAGGACGGTCGAGCTCCTCGCCGATATCAGCTTCAGGCAGCTCGAAGAGGAGCGCATTGAAGTGGGCGAGTTTACAATCGACACCATTTCCCTCAATCACCCCGTGGCGTGTCTCGGCTATCGGGTCACCTGGAGGGACAGGGTGTTCATTTACCTGGGGGACAATGAGCCCTATTTCAACGTTTACAGCGAGGACGGGGATTCCGAGCTCAACGAATTTGTCGGCTCGCTGAACCGCAGGCTCCTTGAATTTGTCACGGGCGCGGACATGCTGGTGACGGACGCGCAGTACCTCCCGTCCGAGTACCGGTCGAAGGTGGGCTGGGGGCACAGCACCACGCACCACGTGATGAACCTGGCCGCCCGCGGAAGGGTGAAAAAGCTCGTGTTTTTCCACCACGAGCCCACGCGCACCGACAACCAGCTTGACGTGATTGTGGAGCATTACCGGCACAAGGTGCTGGAGAAGGGGATGAACCTGGAGGTTCATGCGGCGATTGAGGGTGCGACCATCCGTTTTTAAGCTGAATTACCGGCCCCTTGAGGCGTTTTGCGCCCGCACGCCGTTTAATTTTCATTTATTCATTAATATAGTGATATGTCATTTCAGGAATGTATTGACAAAGTACAAGGGCATATTTAACCTGCATCGAATTGGAACACGGCATTCCCGAACCTGCGGGATGCGCGGCGTGTCCCATGCCGGTTTCAGACAAATTATTTATTTTTTACCTGGAGGCACTTCCTTGAAAAAGTCAGCAGCAGTACTGTGTTTGAGCATGATGCTATTCGGAATCGCGGCATTCGCGGCTCCCAACGATGATCTTCTCCGCTCGGTCCGGGTCGGCAGCTTCGAGGGGGTGAGTGATGCGCTCAAGAACGGCGCGAATGTCAACTTCCGTGATCCTGATAATTACGGCGCGACAATGATCATTATCGCGGCCCACAGGGGCCTGAATGAAGTCGTCGAGCTGCTCATCTCCAAAGGAGCCGATGTCAACGCCACCGACCAGCAATACGGCATTACCGCCATGTCGCTCGCGGTGAAATCCAACAACGCGCCCCTGGTGCGCCTGCTTTCAGCGAAAGGCGCCAATGTCAACCAGACCAACAAGGAGGGCATCAGCCCGCTGTATCTCGCGACCAAGATGGGGAATGTTGACATGGTGAACATCCTTGTCGAAAAAGGGGCGGATGTCAACAGGAAGAGTTCGTACGGGGTTTCCCCGCTGATGCTTGCTGCGGAGAGAGGATACACCGAGATTGCGAAACTCCTGATCGCGAAAGGCGCGCAGGTGAATGTCAGCAACGCGTACGATGAAACTCCTCTGATCTTCGCCGCGAGAGGCGGGTATCTCGACATAGTGAGGGACCTCATAGCCAAGGGAGCGAATGTCAACGCCAAAACCAATAAGAAGGATTTTGAGATGGTCATGGCCTACCAGACTCCCCTTATCGCCGCGACCATGAACGGCCACTATGATGTGGCGAAGGCCCTCATCGAGGCGAAGGCCGACATCAACGCGAAAGACTCGTTCGGGAATGCGGTCATCTCGTACGCGATCACCAGCAATCAGCCTAAAATTTTCAACCTCCTCAAGGACTCCGGCGCGCAGGGCGCGAACAACATCGCAATGCCGGTGCCGGACAGCGAGCTTCCCGGATATGTCATGTCGGAAGGCGGATTTGGATGGCTGCTCTGGACAATCCTCATCATCCTGGTGCTCGGCGGAGGCGGGGCGGCGTTCTACTTCCTGTACTACAAGAAGAAAAAAGCCGCGTAATACCTTCTAAAGCGAACTGAGAAAAGCGGAGCTGAATGGCTCCGCTTTTTTTACCGGCATGTGGAGCAGGCTCCGCGCAGCAGTGAGAGCACGTTCTTCCCCAGGTCCGGGATGTAGTATCCCCCCTCAAGGAGCGCAAACAGCCGCCCGTTCGTGTGTTCGCGGGCATACTGCCCGGCGATCCGCCCGATTATCTCGTAATCGTCCATTGACAGGTTGGCGCCCCAGTCCCTTATGTACTGGTCGAATCCCGCCGAAATGCCGAGGATGTCGGCGTTCCCGGCGCTTTCGAGCGCTTCCCGCGTTTCGCGGATAAAGTCTTC
>CAZPZJ010000069.1:9269-10715 GCA_964591055.1 uncultured Leptospiraceae bacterium | reverse complement strand
TCCGAATGGCAGAGGAGAATGTCCTCTTCGCTGCAGGGATCGGGCTCCACGACGGCAAAGACATTGGCGACATCGGACATGATCGCGCGCACGCGGTCAGGGCACTCGCATGAGGCCGTGCTGTAATCGGCAAGGTAGTCAGGGTGGTAGATGATTCTGACGAGTTCATGGTTTTTTCTGTGTTCCATGCAATTGCCCCCGGTGCGTTTTTATAATAATACTCATTCCGACCGGGAGCGTCAATTCGCGGTTGCAGTTTTGCTCTTGACACGCCGGCAGCAGGCCTGAAGCTTGAAGCGAATTGACAGCGAAAGGAGCAATGCCGGTGGGCAAGGAATTTCTGCTGTCCCCGAGGACCCTCGAGGCGCTCGAATGGGACCGCATCATAGAGGAGCTGGAGAGGCGCTGCGCAAGCCAGCCGGGGTGTCACGCGGCGCGCCGCCTTTCCCCGATGGGCGTCGAATCAGCCAGGCTCAGGATGAGAAGGACCGGTGAAATCCGCGAGCTCTCGACCAAAAACGAGGAAATGAGCTTTACGGGCGTGACCGACATCACGCAGGCGCTGGACTTCGCCGTGAAGGGGGGATCGCTCAAGACGGTGGAGCTGGTGGCGGTGCGCTCGCTTGTCCTGGCGTCGCACGGCGTCCGCTCGTTTCTGAAAACACACCGGGAGGAATACCCCGCGTTGGGGCAGATGGCGGCGTCGCTTGCCGACCTTGACGAGATAGGAAAGACGCTGTTCGGATCGATCACCGACGCGGGTGAGCTGTCGGAATCGGCGTTTCCCGCGCTCCGCAGGATTAAAAGCGACCTTCGCGCCGCCCGCGGCGATATCGAGAAAAAGCTGCACGAGCTCATCTACTCTCCATCGTACGGCAAATACCTGCAGGAGAAGATTTTCACCACCCGCAACGAGCGCTACGTGGTGCTCCTCAAGGCCTCGTTCAGGGGAAAAATCAGGGGCACCGTGCACGACGTGTCGGCCAGTGAGTCGACGCTCTACCTTGAGCCTGACAGCGTTTCCGATCTCAACGACCGGCTCATCATGCTGGGAGTGGAGCTGCAGGAGGAGGTGGCGCGCATCCTCGCCGCGCTTTCCAGGGCCGTGGCGGCTCACGCTCCCGCGCTTCGGGGAAATCTCGACGTGATTGCCGACCTCGACTGCCTGAACGCCTCGGCCCGCCTGAGCGCCGCGCTTCGGGCCGCCGAGCCCGCGGTGACGCAGGATGGGGCGCTTCGCCTGTACGCGGCCCGGCACCCGCTGCTTTCCCTGATGATGGGGGACGGCGTGGTGCCCAACGACATCATGCTCGGCGACGATTACCGCTGCCTGATCATCTCCGGGGCCAATACGGGCGGAAAGACGGTGGTGCTGAAGACGGCGGGGCTTGTGGCGCTCATGGCGCTGCACGGGCTGCATGTCCCCGCCGGGCCGGATTCCTCCGT
>CAZPZJ010000069.1:0-9169 GCA_964591055.1 uncultured Leptospiraceae bacterium | reverse complement strand
TGGCGCTCATGGCGCTGCACGGGCTGCATGTCCCCGCCGGGCCGGATTCCTCCGTTTCGCTGTTCTCCGGCATTTTTGCGGACATTGGCGACGACCAGAACCTTTCGCAGTCGCTGTCCACCTACTCGGGGCAGATCGTGACCGTGCGGGAGATGCTCGAGCACGCCGGCGAATCCACCCTGCTTTTGATTGACGAGATCGTGGTGGGCACCAACCCGCGGCAGGGAGCGGCGCTTGCGCAGGCCATTCTCGAGGCGCTCGCGGACACGGGCGCGAGGATGATGGTGACCACGCACTACTCCGAGCTCAAGGAGCTGGCCGGAGCTGACGGGCGGTTCCGCAACGCGTCTGTGGCGTTCGACACCGCGACCCTCAAGCCGGCGTATCGCCTGATCCCGGGAATCCCCGGGGGAAGCTATGCGCTGGAGATAGCGCGCCTCTACGGTATCCGGGATTCGATCATTGACCGTGCGAAAAGCCTGCTGGACGGCAGGGAGCTTTCGGTCGAGACGCTGATAGAAAAGATGCGCCTTGTCGAGGACGAGCTCTTCAACGAGCGGCGCGCCATGGAGTCGATGAAGGCCGAGCTTGCCGCCGAGAAGGACCGCTGCCGCATTGAGCTCGCCGGGATCAGGAAAAAGGAGGAGGAGCTCAAGCGCCGGGAAGGGGTCGAGTTCCTCGACGAGATCAGAAAAATGCGGGAGCGCGCGGCCGCGAGGATAAGGGAGCTCCAGCAATCTGATATCCGCGAGGCGGGGGAGGTCCGCCGTGAGCTTGCTGAAATTGAAACGAGCGTCGCCGATGAGCTGCGTAAAAACAGGAGCGGCCGCTACTCCGAGGGATACCGGGCCTTTGATCCGGCGCTTGCCGCGCCCGGCGACGCGGTGCTGGTGCTTCCGCTTGAGCGAAGCGGCAGCATCGATTCAATCGACCCGGACGGCCGCACGGCGCTGGTGCTGTTGGGAAGCTCGATGAAAAGCCGTTTCGCGTTCAACGACCTTCTTGTTCCGCTGAAACAGGCGCAACCGTCCGGAAAGAGGCAAACGAAACACTCACCATCCCCGGAAGACTCGCGGCCCGCTCCGGTTGCGCTCACCATCCAGACATCCTACAACACGGTGGACCTGCGCGGGCGGAGGGTGGATGAGGCGCTTTCCGAGCTTGAGCTGGCGCTCGACAGAATGGTGCGAGGGGGCGTGCGGAGCGCGGTTGTCATCCACGGGCACGGAACCGGTGCGCTCAAGGAGGCGGTGCGCAACTGGCTCAGGTTTTCATCATACGTGCTGGAGTTCAGGCCCGGTGAGCATGGCGAGGGCGGGGACGGCGTCAGCATTGCCGTGCTCAGGGATTGACGGGGCGTCCGCCGGGCCAGAGCGTTTTCATTACGAACCCCGAGATTGAATCGATATCGTCGCGCCTGAACCGGGGAACGCCGGCGGCGACGGGGTCGTCGCAGACAATGGCGGTCACGTCAAACTCCCCGCTCTCCCACAGGGGACTTTGCGTTGACCCGCCGATCACCTCTATTTTCGGGAAGGGGCCAAGCTTGTAGCCCTCGATGATGACGAGGTCGGCCATGGAGAAAAGGCCGGGAGCCGCCTCGATCAGGTCGATGTCCCCCGTTTCGGCGGTGATCCCGATGGAAGTTCCGTTGGTGATGCATGACAGGTACGCCCCCGCTTCACGGTAACGGTAGGTGTCCTTGCCGGGGCTGTCGAAGTCGAACTCGTGCCTCATGTGCTTGATCACCGCGACGCGCATGCCCCCGGCGGTGAAAAGCGCCGAGAGCTTTTCGATCAGGGTTGTCTTGCCCGATCCCGAGCGCCCGATGAATGAGATTACCGGCGGCCTGGGGCCCATTCAGATAATACCTGCCTGAAAAGATGTTTGAAATAACGGGCGGTCATGGCATAATGTCCGCGTCGCACATCGCATTGTCCGGGGATTCGCATTCATGTCAACCAATAATGACGGATCGCTGATCGGGGACGTGTCGGCCTGCATCATCGCGGGCGGGAAAAGCCGCCGCTTCGGATCAGACAAAATGCTCTACGAATACGAGGGTGTCCCTCTTATCGAGCGGGTGTACCGCATCGTATCGGGAGTCTTCAGGGACATCGCCATCGTGGGGGACGGAGGAGAGCGATTTGCATTTCTCAACGCGCCCTGCATTCCCGACATCGTACACGGCGCGGGGCCCATGGGCGGCGTGTACACGGCGCTCACGCATTCTCAGACCGCACGGTGTTTTGTGGTCGCCGGCGACATGCCCAACCTCAACGGGGAGCTCATGCGCTACCTCGTGTCAGTTTCGGAAGGCTGCATGGTAACGGCGCCGAAACTCGGCTGGCGTTACGAAACGCTCCATGCGGTGTATTCGAAGCAGTGCATTCCTCTCATCGAGGAGAGGCTCCGGCAGGGGATGATGAGCCTCGGGGCGTTCATCGAGTCGACGAATCCGAGGGCCGTTACAGAAGAGGAAATCTCGCGAATCGCGGACCCCTCCGCCGTGTTTCGGAACATCAACTACAGGGAGGACGCCGGGAGGTGATCCCGCCGGCCGTTATCGAACGGGCCGCTCCGGCGGCATGGCTCGCAGGTAGGAGGCAATTTTCCGGAAGCTTTCGTTTCCGGGGTCCTTTCTGCTGAGGTCTTCGATCCTCGCAAGCACTCTCGCCCGCTCAAAGCGCTCGCGTGCATAGCTCGAATCAGCCTTGCGCGCAAGCCGGTAATAGAGGTATGATTCGCGGAAGCGGCTGAGGTGAAAACAGCACACCGCCATGTTGGCCAGCGCGCGCGGGTAGGCGGCGTCGAGCGCAAGTGCGCATTCCAGGCTGGCGCGGCCCCCAGCGTAGTCGCCCGCGTTCATGAGCGCAACGGCCAGGTTGTTGTGGTACTCCTTCCGCGCGGGATTGAGCGTGATCGCCCTCCGGAAATGCTCCGCCGCCTCCAAAAACCGCTTTTCGCCGAGCATGGCGAATCCCCGGCTGTTATGCGCGGTATCGCCGCTTTCGACCCGCGGTGTGGAAATGTCCCTGCCCACGGCGGCGTTCTGATCCGCAAAGGCGTTTTCCGTGTGCGGGAGAGCGCACGTGGCGATCACGAACAGCGATCCCAGCGCCTGTGACGCGAAACGTGCCTTCCGTGAAACGCGCGTCCCTGTGCCGTGCTCTGACCCCATGGGCGCATCATGCGGCATATTCCCAAACTTACAAGCCATTTTCAGATGCCGGCGTCATGGAATGCCCGGACAATCAAACGCGCGCTGACACGATGATTGCGCTTTGTGCAATCGAAAAAGTCTTGATTCCCGCCGTGGCGGGAATAGCATGCCGGCATGCGCGTTGTCATCACAGTGTGCGCATGGAGGGAAGGCAGGTGAAACGGGTGAGAAGAGCGACGCGGGAGGTGAGGGCCGGGAGCCTTGCGATAGGCGGCGATTCGCCGGTATCCATACAGTCGATGACCAGTGTCCCGCTCGAGGACCTGGAAGGCACGGTGCGGCAGGTCGGCGCGCTCGCCGCCGGGGGAGCTGATCTGGTCCGCGTGGCGGTGCGAAACGCCGAAGTCGCAAAAAACCTCCGGGCGCTGATCGCCTCCTCCCCCGTGCCCCTCTGCGCCGATATCCACTTCGATTACCGGATTGCGCTCGCCGCCATCGACGCCGGCATCAGCAAGGTGCGCATCAACCCTGGCAACATAGGCGACAGCGCGAAGGTCCGCGAGGTCGTGAAGGCGGCCGCAGCGCGGAAAATCCCCATCCGCGTCGGCGTCAATGCGGGCTCCGTGGACAGGAAGCGCTTCCCCGAAGTGACGCCCGGGGCGCTGGTGGAGTCCGCGCTGGAGCATGTGGTAATCCTCGAGGATAACGGTTTTACCGACATCGTGGTGTCGCTGAAATCATCGGACATGTTCGAGACCATCGAGGCCAACAGGCTGTTCGCACAGCGGCGCGATTACCCGCTGCACATCGGCCTCACCGAGGCCGGCTACGGGACGGCGTGCCTGGTGCAGAGCTCTATCGCAATAGGGCATTTGCTGCTCGGGGGGATCGGCGAAACGATCCGCGTTTCCATGACGGGCGACCCGGTGCAGGAAGTGACGGCCGCAAAGCGCATCCTCGAGTCGCTTGGCGAGCGATTCACGCCGGTGAGAATCATCTCGTGCCCCACCTGCGGCCGGACCGACCCCGGCGTCGACATGCTCGAGCTCGCGCGCACGGTTGAGAGCGAGATCACGGCGCGGTTCGGCGAGGAGCTTCGAAGGATCGGAAGAACGGCGGTCGTGGCCGTCATGGGCTGCGAGGTGAACGGGCCCGGCGAGGCGTCCCATGCCGACGCGGGGCTTGCGGGCGGGCGTGGCGGGCGCTTTCTCCTGTTTGCGCGCGGGAAGCGCATCGGCAATGTCGACAGGCAGGGCGCGGTGCGCGCGCTCGGCGACGAGATGGAGAAATTGATTGAAGCGTGGAGGGAGGAGCGACCGCCCTCCTCAGTTGGATGAGTATTCGCGCAGCAGCTCGTAGAGGTGGTCGCGCCTTTGCATCAGCACCTGCCCCTGGAAGGTGTCACGAAGCCTGATGGGATTTTCAAAGCTGTCGATGTGCTCGGTCATCAGCGGGAGCGGCTGGTTTTTCATCCTGGCTTCCTGGATCTCCTCGGGGGTCGGCAGGATGATGGCGTAGAGCGCGTAGGGAGTGTGGATCAGCGAGTGGCCGCGCTCAAGGTACGCGTGCGAGAACCCACCGTCGATGTTGATCGCCCTGCCGTCGGGAGACGCGATCTTCTCCCCCTTGGTGATGTCGACCGGGGTGTGTCCGTAGACGATCCGGCGGCTTCCGAACTCGCCCATCAGCTTGTCCATGAATTCCCCTTTTTTCAGGTTCTCGCCCCAGTACAGCGTCTTCTCCTTGTGGGTCGCCTTGTCCTTGAAGAAATAGCGCTCGAAGGTCTTCATGGCGTTCTTGCCGAAGAAAGGCGACTTGGGCCCGCACCAGAGGTAGAACATGAGGTCGAGCTCCTTCCTGTCCTGATCGCCGTCGTGGAGGTAGTTCTTTCCCACGTTTTTCACCACCGATTCAAGGTGGTCCATGAGGTCTTTGCCCTTCTTCCCCAGGAAATCGTCAAAATCGCCTTCGGGCGTGCTGGGGATGAGCGCGTGGACGTTCAGGATGAAGTTGTTGATGTGGTACAGGCAACCGCGCTCGAACAGGAAGCGCATCAACTCCCTGATGCGCCGGCTGGAGGTGAACTGCCTCGCCAGGTCTTCTATCACCTCGACCTCCTCGGCGGTCAGGCGGGTCGGGTTTTCCAGGTCGAGCGTCGGGAAGTACGTGTCGGCAAGCCCGTCGAGTTCGCCGCTTTTCAGCAGCATCGCCAGACGGTCCAGGTTGAGGCGCGATTCCATGGCGAACTCGGGATTTGCCTTGATGGTGGCTTCCTCCAGCTTGAACTGGATCATGGCCAGCGTTTTCTCCATCCTCTTCGTTATGTCCTGCCTGGCCTTGAAAAATCCCGTCGGATTTTCCGGGTAGAGCCTCTCGGCGAACTCCATGAGGCGGGTGAGGTCGATTCCAAGGCGGTTGAGAAATTTCATGTTGTCGTAGCGCACGCTGATGCGCAGGGCCTCGGCGATCAGCGAGCGGTTGCCGGCCGCGGCGCCCATCCACAGGATGTCGTGGTTGCCCCAGACGAAGGTGACGAATGGGCGGATGTCGCTCTTGTTCAGGATGCGGATGATCTTGTCCGGCTCGTCGCCACGGTCGAACACGTCCCCCAGCACCAGCAGGTGGCCGAGAATTACCTGCTTGACGATCTTGGAAAGCGCCGAAATCACCCTGTCGGCGATCACGTCGTTTTCATAGACGATGTTGGGCACGGGGAAGTTTAAAATCAGGTTCTCCAGTATGAGCTTGAGGTCCCTGTTGATGTTGGTGCGGATCTGGTCGAAGTCCTTGACGTGTTTTACGCGGTACTGGATGATCTTCACCAGCGAGGATATGACGTCCTGCCGCTCCATGGAGTTGTCCGCCTCGCTGAAATAGGTTTCCTTGCGAATCACCCGGCTCAGGTAGTCGATTTTCCGCGCACTGAACGTCTTGGGAAGCGCCTCCTGCGTGATCTTCCAGATGAGCCCGAAACGCCCCTTGAGGATCGAGACGAAGCGGTCGCCGGCGCCGTGGGGATCGCTGATCCACATGGTCGTCTCGATCGTCTGGTCGAGATCGCTTTCAATTTCGGTGATTTCGCGGATTATATTATGAAGGGTGAAGATGTTCCGTGCTTCCATGCTGAAAACCCCGTGATTATATGGATGAAAATGCGTAAATGACCGGATTTTTAAGGCATCCAAAACTTCAAATAATAGTAAAAAGGGAATCATGCGGTGTCAATTGCTTTTTGCCGCCTCACGGGAGCGGAATCAGCGCGTGGCGAATACTCAGTCGTTGTAGTGGTAGAAGCCCTTTCCGGATTTCCTCCCCAGGTAGCCTGCCGCGACGTAGTTGCGCAGCAGCGGGCAGGGGCGGTACTTGGAGTCGCCGAATCCCTGGTGCATCTGTTCCATCACCGCGAGCACGATATCGAGCCCCACGAGGTCGGCGAGCTCAAGGGGGCCCATCGGGATGTTGATGCCCTGCTTCATCACCTTGTCGATGCTGTCCACGGTGCCGGCCCCTTCGTAGAGCGCGTAAATCGCCTCATTGATCATGGGCATCAGCATGCGGTTGAGCAGAAAGCCCGGGAAGTCGCCTGACTCGACCGCGACTTTCTTGAACACCCGGACCACCTCGCGGGCGGTCTCGAAGGTCTCCCTTGTGGTGGCCAGCCCGCAGACGATCTCAACCAGCTTCATGGCGCGTACCGGGTTCAGGAAGTGCATCCCGATCACGGAGTCGGGCCGCCTGGTTGCCGAACCGATCGCGGTGATGGAGATCGACGAGGTGTTGGTTGCAAGCACCACTCCACCCCGGCATATCCGGTCGAGCTTTTTAAATACGCTCTGCTTGAGGGCCAGGTCTTCGTTGACGCACTCCAGCATGAAATCGGCCTTTTCGTACTCTTCAATGTCGCCCACGGTGTGGACGCGCGACATGATTTCCTCGCAGCGCTCGCGGTCGATGCGGTTGAAGCTGACATAGCGCTCAAGCCTGTCACGTATGTTCGCGTGCGCCTGGGCGAGCCTTGCCGCGTCAATGTCGAAGAGCATTGCCTCATACCCGTTTTCCGCCGCGAGATGCGCGATGTCGGAGCCCATGAGTCCCGCGCCGATTATCCCGAAATGCTTCATGCCCGTAGTCCTGAAACGAGAAAGTGATTATGTATTGTAAAGCCGGCCCGCTTTTTGACAACTGTTTTATCCGGCCGTCCGGTTTTTTTCAGACTGATGGTTATAATACCATGTTGCGCGAAATCCCATTCAGAAACGCGTCGATGTTGGCGCATATCTCCGCGACGAGGCGCCTCCTGGACTCGATCGTCGCCCATGCGATATGCGGCGTGAGGATGAGGTTGGGGGCGCCCAGTAGCGGGTCGCCGGGAGAAGGGGGCTCATGCTCCATCACGTCCATCGCGGCCCCGGCGATAGTTCCCGAGTCCAGCGCCTCGCGCAACGCCGCGGGATCGACAAGCGAACCGCGCGCCATGTTGATCAGAAACGCCCCGCGCTTCATGCCCGCCAGGAATTCGCGGTTGACGAGGTGCCGGTTGTCCGCGGTGAGGGGCATGTGCAGGGAGACGAAATCGGACTGCGCCAGAAATTCCCGCAGGGCAAGGCGCTCGATGTGGCCCGTACGCGCCGACCTCCGCCTCCTCAGCGCGATCACCTTCAGTCCAAAAGCATCGGCGAGCCTGGCGACCTCGCTTCCGATTGCGCCGAGCCCCATGATCCCGAGCACCCTGTTCTGAAGGTCGAAGGTCGGCCACGATCCCATGGTGAAGATCGGTGCGCGGCTCCACGATCCGTCGTGGCATGCCGTGTTGTAGGGGATGAGGTTTCCCGCGAGCGCCAGGATGAACATCATGGTGAACTGCGCGACGGAAAACGTGGAATACCCGGGCACATTCGCCACCGCGATGCCGCGTTCGCGGGCGGCGTCGATATCGATGTTATTGTATCCTGTCGCCGCGACCGCGATGAGCCTGAGCGAGTCGCACCTGCCGATGAGGCTTCGGTCAAAGACGACTTTGTTGGTGATGGCGATTTCCGCGCCCGCAAGCCTTTCAGCCGCCTCGTCAGGGCGTGTTACGGGGAACGAGGAGAATCTGCCGATGTCGGCAAAGACGCTGAAGTCGAGATCTCCGTAATCGACGGTCGCGGCGTCAAGAAACACGATTCGGGGTTTCATATCGTCAGCCTTTCCATGTCATGATGACTTAAAGCTAATGTCGCGCGGGGGGATTTCAAGTAAAATACGTCTGACAGGCCGTGCTCCGTGAAGGCGGTTACCTTCCGGCCGAAAGGATGATCTCCCTGACGCGCTCCATGAGCGATTCCTTGGTGGTCATATCGTATTCCCCGGGTTTCACCGGCGGATGGATCATGACATCAATCCTGCCGGGCATCGGCATGAAGCTTCCCTTGGCAAGCACTTCGCGGGTCCCGTGTATGGTCACCGGAAGGATCGGTACGCCGTGAAGGATCGACATTACGAATCCGCCTTTTTTGGAGGGCAGCAGATTCCCGTCGGGACTTCTGGTGCCCTCCGGGAAGAAGACCACCGAGGAGCCCGCGCTGAATTTCTCCCGGACCGTTTCAAGCTCATGATGCGACTGTCCGGGATTCCTTCGGTCAATGTAGATGTGCCCCATCCGCCCGCATCCGTAACCGAAGATGGGAATTGCTCGGAGCTCCTTTTTCATGACCCAGCGGAGCTGGAGCGGCATGTGCCCTATGAGCGTCCATACGTCGTAATGGCTCTGGTGATTGCTCATGACGATGTACGGCCTTCCCGGCCGGATATTGTCAAGGCGTCAATGTGCACCCGGACGCCGGTTAATGCAAGGTTCATGCGTGACCAGAATTTGCCCATGTAGTGGACCGTGTTCCCGCTGGAATCGAAAATCGAGGTGATGATGACGGTCACGCCCAGAACTGACGTGTCAAGCGCGAAGAGAAGAAACAGAACCGGATAGTAGATCAGCATGAAAAGCCGGACAATCAGTCTCATGTGATT
>CAZPZJ010000068.1:0-16297 GCA_964591055.1 uncultured Leptospiraceae bacterium | reverse complement strand
AAGCTGATCGAGGCGCAAGCCTGGGTGATCGCCACGCCGGTGCACTGGTTTAACATGTCGGCGCAGACCAAGCTCTGGATGGACCGCTGCTTCGCCCTGGCGAGGTATGGCGAGCACCCCTTTAAGAAGAAAATCGGCATCGCCATCACCTACGGCGACAGCGATCCCTACAGCTCGGGCGCGGTGAACGCGATCCGCACCTTCCAGGACGCATTCCGGTACGTGGGGGCCACTATCAGCGGGATCGTCTATGCGAGCGCCACGGAACCCGGCGACGTTCTGAAAGACGATGAGGCCCTGCAGGCGGCGGAAGCGCTGGGAAAGAAGCTCGCGCTGTAGCCCGGATCGTAAACTGATTGCCGAAGGGTAGGGCGGGCGGAGTTGCCCGCTGAATGTAAAAAATACATTGACATATCTTCCGGGAAGGGATGGTATATTTCTTCGCTCTGCGGGGAAGTGCAACGTCCGAACCCGTTCGCGGGATGTGCAAGACGCACCCTTCCCGGCATGAAAAGCTTGTGGATTTTCCCGCCGTGATATGAAGTGAAGATATACATGAGAATAATGGAGGTATGTCAATGGTCAGCTATAAAGAACTGGGACTGGTGAATACAAGAAACCTTTTCAAGAAGGCGGTGAAGGGCGGGTACGCCATCCCCGCTTACAACTTCAACAACATGGAGCAGCTCCAGGCCATCATCATGGCCTGTGTCGAGACGAGCTCTCCGGTTATCCTTCAGGTGTCCGCGGGGGCGCGCAAGTACGCCAACCAGACGCTGCTCCGGTACATGGCCGAAGGAGCCGTGCAGTACTCAAAGGACCTTGGGAAAAAGATCCCGATCGTGCTCCACCTCGATCACGGCGATTCATTCGAGCTGTGTAAAAGCTGTGTCGACACCGGATTCTCCTCGGTCATGATCGACGGCTCTCATCTCGCCTACGCCGAAAACGTGAAGCTCACAAAGAAAGTCGTGGCGTACGCGCATAAGCATGACGTCACCGTCGAGGGCGAGCTCGGAGTGCTTGCGGGCGTCGAGGACGATGTCCACGCGGAAGAGCACGTGTTCACCCGGCCTGAGGAGGTGGAGGACTTTGTCACCAGGACGGGCGTGGATTCCCTGGCCATCGCCATCGGCACCTCGCACGGCGCGTACAAGTTCAAGCCCGGCACCGATCCGAAGATCAGGCTTGATATCCTCCGCGAAATCGAGAAGAAGATCCCCGGTTTCCCCATCGTGCTGCACGGATCTTCCTCGGTTCCCCGCAACCTGGTCGAGCAGATCAACGCGAACGGCGGGAAGATGGACGATGCCGTGGGCATACCCGAAAGCCAGCTCCGCGAGGCGGCGAAATCGGCGGTGTGCAAAATCAACATCGACTCCGACGGCAGGCTTGCAATGACCGCGGCGATTCGAAAGGTCTTCAAAGAACAGCCCGGCGAGTTCGACCCGCGCAAGTACTTGGGCCCTGCGCGCGACGCGCTCAAGGAGCTCTACAAGCAAAAGAACATCAACGTGCTCGGCTCGGCCGGGAAGGCGTGACGGAAACACAAAGGAAAAGACCCGGGAGCGGGCCTTTTCCCGCGAAAGAATAATCAGGGAAGAGAGCGCCTCGGGGCGTGTGGACGTAATGCGCCCTGAATAAATCGGGCATGAGAATCGATTACAAAAAGATCCTGTCGGAGATGCTGCCCGTCGGGGGAAGCGATTTAGAAAAATTATGCTCCCTGATCGCCTTCAGGGACATTCCTTCCGGGACGGTGCTGCTTTCCGAGGGGGAAACGGCATCAAGGCTCTTTATGGTTGTGCGGGGTTGCCTGCGAACCTACTTCGTGAAGGAAAACGGCGCGGAGATCACCACGCAGTTCTTTATCGAAAAACGAATGGTGTCTTCCTTCGAAAGCGCGATGACGAACACGCCGAGCAGGATATATATCGGCGCGATCGAGGACTCGACGGTCGGCATGATCGGGATGAAGGACCTTGGCGACGCCATCCGGCAGAGCGCCGCCCTTCGGGATCATTTCAACGGGTATATTATTTCGCGTCTCATTCGCTACATGAACCAGCACGCCTCATTCATTCTCGATTCACCGGAGAAGAGATACGTGCGGCTGGTGAAGGAAAATCCCGAACTGGTCTCCCGCATCCCCCAGCAGTACATCGCGTCGTATCTCGGCATCACGCCGGTATCGCTGTCACGCATCAGGGCCAGGATAAAAAGGCTGCAGCCTGGATTGCGCAGGTAATATTCCGGCTTTACGCTCCCCGAACGCCAACAAATTAACAATCGTTAATTTCAACTCTCTCTCCGGGCGGTACCTTTTTATTATGGAACCGGATTTGGATCGTGTTCCAATAATCTGTGAGGGGGGATGTTTGATGCGCCTTCCCGGAATATGTTCAATGAAGGAAAATATGAATACGCGGAGCGAGATCGCATACAGGGAGCGGACAACACTGTCGTTTCATGCAGTGAATATGGTTTTATTTGCATTGACGGCTTTCACGGGCCTCCTGTTGCAGATTGTGTATCACTTTCATCACGCCCCTGCCGGGTTCGTGGCGGCAGGCCTTGACAGGGGTGGATGGCTTTTCATGCATAAGATATCGGCCTCGCTGTCATTCGCGGGGCTTGCGTGGCATTCGGCGCTGCACTGGAGGGCTGTGAGGGCCTGGGGAAGGAAGTTCTTCAAGCGGAAGGCCTTCGTCTCGCTTCCTTCATCCTGGTACGCGCTGGTGGTGTTTGTCCCGTTATCTTTTACGGCCCTTGTCTCATGGGCGTTGTGCGATGCCGGCGGTCGTGCGAGGTTTGCGCTCGTCGAAGTCCATGACAAGTTCGGGCTGCTGTTTATTGTCCTGGCGACCGCTCATGTTTCGTCCCGATTCAGGAGGATGGCGGTGATGTATCAGAAGCTTGTGAAAAATCGCGGATTGGAGCGCGGAAGTGGAGGGGTTGATGGCTGTGAGAACAATCAATAACGATTATGACTCGATTGCGAAGCTGTGGTGGTCGGATGAATCCGGGGCCACCGCCACCATACGGTATTTTGTGAATCCCGTCCGTTTTGCGTATTTCAAAAACATCCTGGATGCAACATGCATATCGGGATACGCGGGGGGGAATGCGCTCGATGTCGGTTGCGGAGGAGGATTCCTGTCGGAGGAGCTCGCGAAAATCGGGCTTTCGGTAACCGGCGTTGATCCGTCTGTTGAGTCAATCCGGATTGCCGCGGCACACGCAGCCGGTTCCAGGCTCTGCATCGATTATGCCGAATCGTCCGGGGAGGACCTCCCTTTCGAGGACAGCTCATTCGACATGGTGTTCTGCTGCGATGTCCTCGAACATGTCAATGACATCAACACGGTGATTTCGGAAATCTCGCGCGTGCTGAAAAAGGGAGGACTGTTCTTCTTTGACACCATCAACAGAACACCGATGAGCTGGATCGCCGTCATTTACTTCATGCAGCGGTGCCCGCTGACCGCGTTTGACATGCCCGACGGGCATGTGTGGAGCATGTTCATCAGGCCCGGTGAGCTGACGTCGATGCTGCGGCGCAACGGGTTAACCTGTATGAACGTGAGGGGGATAGCGCCTGCACGGAAGGGGCTTCAACTTGTGATGGGACTCTACCGGGCTTCCAGGAAACGCATATCGTACAGAGAACTGGGTGAGATGCTACGCTTCACCGAAAGCGATGACCTCAGCTGTTCGTACATGGGGTACGGAATTAAGGATTGATGCGGATCGCGCCGTCCGGCAATCCGCGGTGAGGCCGGTGAAGATCATCAAGCCGGATCGATTGTGCGCACCAGATCGGCCACAAGCACCTGCGCACGGTTGGTGGGGTTGATCTGCTTGAAGGTGATGCCGATTCCCCTGGCGTAGGTGGTTTCCATGCCCTGCGAGATGATGCTCTGGTTCGCGAGGTCTATGAGGATGACGGAGTGTTTCTCGCCGCCCACAATGCTCACCTGCGGGGCCTTCGCGTAGTCGATCACTTCGCCGGAAAATCCCCCCGAAGATACGCCGACGGTGACGATGTTGGGCACCTTGTAGCGGAGCGCGCGAGGCAGCTTGAAAAGCGAATTTACGTAGGTGCGCTCGCCTTCGTGCAGCGCCCTGAGGCGTGCGGCGTCGTGTGCTTCCCGTCCGTCAAGCGCGTGAAAGAAAAGGTGGTCCTCATAGGGGAAGAATATCCCGAGGCTGCGCCCCTTCTTCAGCGCGTAAAGGTCTGTGGTGAACAGGCCGGCGAAATTTCCTGCGGCATCCAGTTGAAACGCGTTTTGTTCCAGGTATCCGCGCGCGTGTTTCAAAAAATCTTTCGGCTCCATGGCGTCCTCCCCGGTGATGTGTGTTCCTGAAGGTATTACGGCGGCATCGTGCCGGAAGCGTCAACAATTAAACCGGGAGGCCGCCGCGCGGGTTTCACTGTAAATTTTCATTGACCTGTACCGGGAGCGCGGTTTTACTGCGGAGGGGGAGTTCATGGACAGTGTTTCGATACTCAAGGAAATTGACCTCTTCAGGGGACTGTCGGACGGCGACCTGCGGCTTCTTGCGGAGCGTGGATTCTACCGCGAGGTGAAAACGCGGGAGGCGCTCTTTCACCAGGGCGACCGGGGATCGCACCTCTACCTGCTGATCGACGGCGCGGTGAAGGCCAGCCGCGTCGCCTTTGACGGCGCCGAGACCACGGTCAAGATATTCCATCCGGGGGAGTTCTTCGGCGAGGTGGTCGTCTTTCACAACGACATCTATCCCGTGAGCGCAGTCGCACTGTCGGATTCGCGCGTGTTCGCGCTGCAGCGCGACTCGCTGTTCGCCGTGCTGAACGCCCCGGCCGCGCGCGACCGCTTCATCGCCGCGCTCTTCGGCAAGCTGCGCTACCTGACCGACCAGGTGTACTACCTGCGCTCGCACGATGTGGAGGAGCGCTTTTTCCGCTACCTGAAAGACACCTGGGGAGAGCGCTACGAGTACCGCGTATCGCTGCCCCGCAGGGAAATCGCGCTCGCAATCGGCACCATCCCCGAGACCTTTTCGCGCCTCACCATGCGTCTGACAAAACTGGGACTGATCAGGTGGGACGGCGACGTGCTGACGCTCCGGGAAGGGTTCTGGGACGAGAGGCTTTTCGAGTAGCGCCCGGTGAAGCGCCTCGTCGCCATGCAACAATGCGGCCCCCTTCCGGGAGCCGCATTGTGTTGTGTGCGCGGCGGTTGAAGCAGGGCCGGCGTGAGCTAAAAGACAATCGCCGTCTTGATGGCCCTGTGGCGGGACTTCGCGAGGTTTATATCGATCATCTCGCGGAAATCCTTTATCGCGAACGTGTGGGTGAGCATGTCATCCACGCGCACCTTCTTCTTCGCGATGAGATCGAGCGCCGTTTCGAACGTCTGTGTGCTCTTCCCGCCCTTCACCGGCATCGAGCGGTAGCCGTAGCATCCCTTAACGGTTTGCAGCTTGAGCCACAGGGGGGTGAGATCCAGCTTCACGTTCTTGCCGATCCCGATCACCGAGAGCGTTCCGTTGGACCCGAGGGCGCGCAGCGAAAGGTTGAGCGTCTCCGCGTGTCCCACCGTGTCGTAGATGCGGTCGAACCCTCCCATGACGACGCGCTCGCCCAGGAGCGGCCGGTACGCCCTGCCGCCCGCGTGCTCCACCGCCGCTTCGAGGATGCCGCCCGCGACCACCCTGTCCGCGCCTGACTGTTTGCAGTAGTCGGCGACAAAGGGCGAGGGCTCGATCACCGTGACGTCGCAGCGCGGGGCGATCGCGCGGATGGACTTCACCACCATCGCCCCGATCACGCCCCCTCCGATCACGAGCGTTTTCTCTCCCTTATCCGGCATGTTGTCCATCACCGCCTGCAAACCCACTGCCAGCGGCTCGGTGAGGCAGGCCGCCTCGGGGCTCACGCCCGCGGGAAGGCGGTACACCTGGCTTTTGTGCGCCACCAGGTACTCGGCGAAGCCGCCGGTGAGGTCACGGCAGATTCCGATGAACATGCCGGGGGAAAATTCCCCCTCCGCGAAGTTCTCGCAGGCGCAGGGCGAGCCCGACGCGCAGCTTTTGCAGACGGGGCGGATGCCGCGCGGCTCGCAGCCGAGAAAGGGCATCACCGTCACCATGTCGCCGGGCCGGCAGTTCTTCACGCCGCTCCCGGCTTCAACCACCTCCCCGCACAGCTCGTGTCCAGGGACGCAGGGAAACGAGGTGAAGGGCGAAGCGGTGGGGGAGTCTTTGAGCATGACGAGATTGATGTCGCTTCCGCACACCCCGCAGATTTTCGTTTTGATCTTCACCCATTCCGGCGAGGGGAGGGAGGGCTCGGGGATGTCGGCGAGTTTGATGGTCGCCAGCGGCCCCGCATAGCAAGCCCGCGCGCTCAGCGGACGCAGGGCCTGGATGGCGACGAACTTTGCGGCGTTCACGTTGAAAAGCAGTGCTTTCATGCTGTCGCTCCCTCCTAATCCATCTTGAGCGTCTGGTAGAAGAGCGGTGACGCCGGGCTCATCGCGGTCGGGTCGGTCATCACGTTCACGCAGGCGGGCTTGCCCGAGTCGATCGCGCGCCTGAGCGCAGGGACGATCTCCTCGTCCCTGGTCACGAACTCGGCGTGGCACCCGAGCCCCGCGGCCATCAGGTCGTACCGGCGGCTTCCCAGCTCGGAGCACTGAAGGCGCTCCTTCCCGATGGAGAGCTCCTGGCAGTGTTTGATCATCCCCCAGGCGCAGTCGTTGTTCACCACGCAGACAACGGGGATGTTGTGGCGCACCATGGTGTCGAGCTCCATGCAGTTGAAGCCGAACGAGCCGTCTCCCGTAAGCACCACCACGGGCTTGTCGGGCCGGGCGAGCTTGGCCGCGAGGCCGAACGGTATGCCGGTGCCGAGGCAGCCCAGAAGGCCTGAGGCGCTTCCGATCACGCCGGCTTTCTGGCGCGACATCAATCCCACCTGGCCGAAGTAGCTGGTGTCGCCGCCATCCACGATGTAGAGCGCGTCCTCGCCCACCACCTCCTGAATCTTGGCAACCAGGCGTATCGGGTGGATGGGATCGGACGCGGTTTCACGCGCCTTGATCTCGGAGCCGATGAAGGCCATTCCGGCCGCGCGCAGGTCTTTGACCCACTGTCCATGGTCGCGCTTCTCGACGAGCGGGATGAGCTTTTCAAGCACCGCTCCCGTGTCGCCCACGAGCCCCGCGTCGGCGGCGCGGTTGCGGTCAATCTCCCGGGGGTCGATGTCGATGCGCACCACCTTCGCCCCGGCGGGAATGATCGCGCCCGACATGAGAAGCCAGTTGAAGCGGATGCCCGCCGCGATGACCACGTCGGCCTGCGCCAGCGTCGTCATGAGGCCCACGTTTCCGCAGTCCCACACCGACAGCGGGTGGCTGTCGGGGAGCTCGCCCCGCCCGTAGTTGAGCAGGATGAACGGCGCGCCCGCTTTGTCGATGAACGCGCCCAGCTCCTTCGAGCATGCGCTGAAACCGACGCCGCTGCCCCCCAGGAAGAGGGGTTTCTTCGCGCCGTTGATGATGTCGGCTGCTGCCTTAAGCTCGCTTTCCGCAGGGGTGACGGTGTACCTGCGCGCGGGCCTTGCCGGCAGCGGGGCTCCCGCGTCGTCGACATTGATGTTCAGGATGTCGGGGGGAAGCTCCAGGAACACGGGTCCGGGCCTTCCCGCCAGGGCGTTGCGGAACGCGATCGCCATGTACTCGGGGATCCGTTTGGCGTCGTAGCAGGTGGCCGCCCACTTGGTGATAGGCTTCACCATGTCGATCTGGTTCATTTCCTGCAGCGCTCCCTTCAGGTCGTCGCGAATCGGATGCCGGCCGCAGAGCACCACCAGCGGGACGTTGTCCATGTAGGCGTTCGCGATGCCGGTGAGCCCGTTGGTGAAGCCCGGCCCCGCGGTGAGGAAGCACACGCCTGGCTTTCCCGTGTACACCGACCACGCGTGCGCCATCATCGCCGCCGCCTGCTCGTGGCGCACGTCGATGGTGCGAATGGAATATTCCGTGAAACCGTCCAGTATCGATTCAATGTGCCCGCCGGAGATGCCGAACACCACGTCGATTGCTTCAACTTCTTTCAGGTACTTCGCGACCAGATGGCCCGCTTTTATGTCAGCCATGATTGTTCTCCTTGTCCGTATTGTGATCTGCGCGAGGCGCGCGTGAAGATTTTTCTCATTTAATTACCAGTTTGATGCCGTCGGTGAACCACTGAATGAAGTAGGCCATGCCTTCCACCCTCATCTTTCCCTGCGCGGCGGCGTTGAACGATTCTTCGTCGCTGCCCGACGCCATTACCCGGAAGGCCGTATTGCCGTCCGACCACACCAGCGACGCGTCCGCCGCGTAGTTGCCGCCGGTGCGCGATGTGAGGGCCCCCCTGTCGAACACGAAGAGCCTGCCCCGTTTCCCGTCGGCCGTTTTGATGAGGATTTTCAACTGTACCGTCCGGATGTAGCTTTTATACGCCGCGTTCGTCTTCGACGCTTTTTTCAGCTTGCGGTACAGGATAAAAAGCAGAAGTGAGAACTTCATCGCAACCTCCCTGCAAAAATTTTATATCCACATGGCGCGAAATCGCGTTTCGCGCATGATGCGTTCATGCATAGCGTTCTTTCACCCACTCGCCAATCCGCTTCATCGCCTCTTCGTAGGTTACCGTGGTGCGCCAGCCGAGCTCCGCACGCGCACGGGAGGTGTCCACGTCGTTGTCTCGCCCCATGACGCCCGCCGCAAGCCGCGTGACGGGGGGACGGACATTAAAAGGGGTGAGTGTTTTTTCCATCATCCAGCCCGCAACCCACGCAGCGCGGAATGGGACGCGTCCCCTTGGCCTCTTTCCGATCATCGCCCCCAGGTCCCGGATGTAGCGCTCCCAGCTTACGTCCCAGTCGTCGCGGAAGTGGTACGCGTTTCCCGGGGCGGCCGGGGAGACTCCGGCGCGCATGATGCCGTCGACCAGGCTGTCCACGTACACCAGGCTTGCGCTGTGCCGCCCGCCGTCCATCAGCGGCACCGCCATGTCGCGCATGCGCTCGACGATGTCCCTCACCCACACGCTCCCCGGCCCGGTGACGTTGGCGGGGCGCACAATCACGCAGTCGATCCCGCCCGTGTTGTGGTACGAGCGCACCAGCGCCTCGGTGTCGGCCTTGGCGTCGTTGTAGGGCACTCCCGATTTGCGGGGGGAAGCGCTTTCCTTCACGCCCTTCAGGTGGGCGCCCAGGCCAAGCGCGGCGATCGAGCTGATGTAGACGAAGCGCTTCGCACGGCTGACGGACTCTTTGAGGAGGTTCGAGGTCGAGTCGAAAATCGCCCGGTGGAATTCCCGCTTTGCGCCCCAGTCGGTGACGCGCGCGGCGAGATGAAACACCGTGTCGGCGCCGTCGCACAGGCCGCGTATGCTCTCCCTGTCGGTGAGATCTCCCCGGAACACGGAAACGCCCGCGCTCTCCAGGGACGATGTGTCCTCGCCGGGAAGCGCGAGGGCCATCACCTCATGCTGTTTTGACAGCAGCTCCCGTACGAGGACCGATCCGATAAATCCCGTCGCCCCGGTGACCAGCGCTCTCATGCGACACCTCCACGAATTTCAGATGCTGCGGCGTGTATAGCATTAATCGCGGTTGCGTGTCGACCGTTCTTATAAACTGCTACCTTTCACGGCGCTCCCCGCTCCCGCTTTTGAATTCACGGGGCGTCGAGCCGGTCATCTTCTTAAACGCCGCATTGAAGGACGATTTGGTGTTGAATCCCACGCGGTAGCACACCGAGATCACGCTGACATCCGGGATTTTGCGCAAGAGCTCGCCGGCCTCCTCGACGCGGAAGCGGTTGACGAAGTCCCAGAAGCCCGTCTGCATGCGCTCGTTGAGGAGCTGCGAGAGCTGGTGGGGCGAGAGCTTCATCCTCTCCGCCACCGACGCCAGGGAAATGTCGCTGTCGCGGTAGAGCTTCTCTTCC
This sequence comes from uncultured Leptospiraceae bacterium, assembly GCA_964591055.1. Taxonomy (GTDB): domain Bacteria; phylum Spirochaetota; class UBA4802; order UBA4802; family JAGODF01; genus CAZPZJ01. The sequence continues at coordinate 6,308 of CAZPZJ010000068.1, read as the reverse complement.
CGCATCATCTCCATCAGCCTGTCGGCGATGACGCCGGTGTCGAGCCGGGCGAGCATCGATTTTTCGTAGCGCTTCTTTCTGATCTCGCGCTTCAGCGCCGAGAAGAACTCGGGGTACACGCGGATTCCCATGTACAGCAGGATGTGAATGCCCACGTTGAGCACCGAGCCCGCGATGTAGACGCCCGGCATGCGGGTAAGAAACCATCCCAGCAGCATGGCGATCACCAGTATGATGGCGATGGCCACGACCATGATGAACCGGAACTCCCTGCGCGACCGGCCGATGTCGATGTCGGCGATCACCATCCTGACGATGAAAACCGCGTACGCGGTGATGTGCAAAGACGCAAGCGTCAGCGGGACGGACAGGAAGCTGTGCGCGGGATCGGTGAGCAGTGATGCGATGATGTTCTGTTTGACCGCCGTGTCCAGGGACTGGAAGGCGATCTCGCAGGCGAACCCGGCGATGGCGGGGGCGAGGTGCAGCAGCACCCGGTAGGGAAGGGGCGAGTCGCGGTAGAGGAGGGTATGGTAGTAGAAGAGGTTGAGCGGGCCGATCAGGAAAAGCGAGGTCAGGAGCAGGAACGCGGCCCCCGGGCGACGTGCGACGACCCCTCCCGCGATAAGGCCTATCCCCAGCATGATGACGGCGTTGAACAGGTAGAAGAGCAGTCCGGGCATGTTGCGACCGCCCGGCTCGAGCGCCCGTTCAATCGCCTGGAGCAGGCACAGCCCGCAGCCGAAAAATGTTATCTGTATTCCCAGAGCAGGAAGCATTGTCAATCCGCGGAGCGAACAGCCTGTCAATGGTGCGACACCGCGAAACGGCTGTCAATAAGTTAAAATGAGACAGGCCTGTCGCGGTAAATGCTGTTTTAAGAAACGCTTGCCTTCGCAAAGGTTTTAATGTAATGATGTGAAGGCGTATTCATGACATGTGGTTTGCAACATTTTCAGGGGAGGATCGGTAATGAAAAACAGCTTTCGATTCGCAGTGTTCACGCTTGCCATGCTCAGCTTCTCAGTCCCGTCATTTGCGCTTGATTTCCTGCTTGGCGCAAAGGCCGGGTATTTCGTGTGGAGGCCGTATTTCCAGGAAATGAGCGGGAGCGGGATTGACGAAATTGAAACGGGCCGGGGTGTGCTGTACGGCCCCGCCTTCAGCGTTATTTTTAACGAGGACATTTCCTTTTCCATGGTGGCGCTTTTCGGGACGCAGTCCACGTACTGGGATAATGACGCAACAGTGAAGATTTTCGGCCCGGAGGAAATCGTCTCCACCGGAACCTTCTATTCGGAAATTCAGCGCGTGGACGTGGACTCGGCGCTCAGCTACCGACTCTCCGGGTTGTTCAAGGTCTTCATAGGGTACAAGTACCAGTATACCGAAACGACGATGAGGGGGACGTTTCTGATGACCAGCGCGACCGGGGAAGAGTACGTGCGGGTGGGGGATGTGCTTCTGGAAATTCCCGCGCACGGCCCGGCAATCGGAGTCGGCTTTTCGCACACCATCGGCGCCAGCTTCTTCGTGTCGTGCAATCTCTCGGCGATGTACCTGTTCAGCAAACACAACTTTGAGCGCGACCAGTGGCTGCAGTACAGGGCGACCGGGTCTGGGCAGATTGAATACCACAGTGTCCTTGAGGGCAGCGGCAATTCATACGAGACACGCCAGGTAGGCTTCAACATCGAACCGTCGTTCGGCCTTGCCGTCGGCGACGTGATCGCGACACTCGGCATTCGCTTCCAGTGGGTGCGCATGCAGTTCATTGACGATCCCGTGATGAACAACCACCAATTCGCGCCCGACGGGTGGATGAGCGATTATCTCTATGGCGTGTTCATCGGTGCGATGTACAGGCTGTGACGGGAGCAGCGATGAACGATGGAGGGTGCGCCGGCATGCCGGGGAATGTATGGCTCCCTGCCGGACTGGTGGAGCCGCAAAATGCGGTGATGATTATCGGAGCAGGCCATGGACAATAGAAAAAGAAACTGGTATCTCGTGCTTGGCGGCATAATCGCGTACACGGCCGTCATCGGAGGGCTTTCCCTTGCGCTGGCGATCAGGGACGCTGAGCACGCGGCGGATTTCATCTTCAAATGGTTCGGAGCGGGGATGGCCTTTCTCTTCGCAACCGCCGGCCCTTTCGGGCTGGCGGGCCTTGCGCTCATGAGCGGGAAACTGCGCGGCGCATCCATGAAGGTAGTGCTGCTGTTCTCGGCCATCCTGTCGGTGCTTCTTGTGGCGTATGTGTGCGATCAGTTCAATGTTGTGGCGCTGTTCAGGTGAGGGGGCGACGGATTTTCATGAATTTTCAAAAGAGAATGGTATTTTAGAGCCTGACGGATGGTGTTCAATAACCCGTGTCCGGCAATACAGCGAAGAGGAGCAATCCATGAATTCATCACAATTGCTGAATGCAATCAGAAGCGGGAGGATACTCGTCTCGGATGGCGCATGGGGCACCTTTCTCCAGAGGAAAGGGCTCAAACCGGGGGAATGCCCGGAATTGTGGAACGTGAGCCGCCGCGACGATGTGCTGGACATCGCAAGGTCGTATGTCGAGGCCGGCGCCGACATGATTGAGACAAACAGCTTCGGTGGTAATGCGTTCAAGCTGGCCCATTACGGATTGGAAAACAGGGTCGATGAGCTCAATGAGGCAGCCGCAGCCATCTCGCGCGAGGCGGTCGGCAATGATCGTTTTGTTCTGGGATCGATGGGACCGACCGGCGTGATGCTTATAATGGGAGATGTGTCCGAACAGCAGTTGTACGATGCTTTCGCCCAACAGGCCGTTGCCCTCGAGAAAGGCGGCGCCGACGCGGCCTGCATCGAAACGATGTTCGCGCCCGACGAGGCCGTGTGCGCGATCAGGGCCGTCAGGGAAAATACGTCGCTGGACGTTATATGCACTTTCACGTTTGAAAAAACAGTACAGAACAGCTACCGGACGATGATGGGGATATCGCCGTCGGGAATGGCACTGGCGCTGGTGGACGCGGGGGCTGACGTGATCGGGACCAACTGCGGTAATGGCATAGAGAACATGATACCGATAGTGTCGGAAATAAAAGCGGCATGCCCTGCAATCCCCGTGCTGGTTCACGCTAACGCCGGGATGCCCGTGCATATGAACGGCATGGATGTATACCCGGACTCCCCGGAATTCATGGCGTCACTGGTTCCGGACATCATCAGAGCGGGTGCTTCGATTATAGGCGGCTGCTGCGGCACTACGCCGGAACATATCCGGGAAATCGTCAGGGAGATCGGGAAATACGGAACCGGGCGCTGATATAGCAGGTGTGCGGCTCCAATACCACAGTACATTACGAGGAGCGCAGCGGCCGAAGCTATTCAGGACGTCCTGTTTCGCTTCGGCCCTGGAGCGTCCTGCGCGGCGACGTGGCGATCTTTCAGGATACAGCAATAATCTCCATCCTCGCCCTCCGGGGCGATGCTGACGGCCCCCCTCCCGGTCTCCACGGGGGGAGATGATTGATGGCGGAAAAGGATTGCATGGCGCAGGCGCGGTAAGGGCGGCAGCGTTCCCCTCGATACGTTTCTCGCGGTGCTCGAAACACTCGGGGAACAATCCACTTCAACCGGCGCTCACAGGGGCGCTCCCCGAGTGACGGCGCGGGATACTACAGGGCCACGCTGAAGATGTCATGCGTCGTTGTGCCGAGGGGAAGCGCATGCACTCCTGTATGTGAACGGCGTTACGGCCTGCCGGCCTGGGATTTCCCGGATTTCGGGGAGGTGTTCCGGGCGGAACTGGCGGTAATGGTGCTTTCTTTTTCAAGCGGCGAAAAAGAAAGTACCACAAAGAAAAAGCCGCCACTGCGTGGTGCTTGAGACACTGTCTGCATAAAGGCATTGCACGCGGCCTGCGGAGTGTCATCCTGACCGTCCTCGGCCGCATCCCATTTCGCTCGACGTCCTGTCTCGCTCACTTGTGTTCTGTCGCAGGAATCTTCTGTCTCGAAGCAATTGCCCACCGGGTCGAGGATTCTGACGCAGGCGCGGTGAGAGCGCGATTCAAAAGGGAGCTCCCCGAGTGACGGTGTAGGATAATGTAGGACGCAACAGAGATTTTCATACACCGTTGTATCAAGGGGAAGCGTGTGCCCGGCCTGTTTCTTCTTGACATGCGGCATGGCATGTATACAGTTTGATGCACATGGATTGTGCGGATGGTGGTTTGTTCTATACAGAGAAAAAACATTACGCCCGCCCGGTGAGCTGCACGTGCGTTCCCTGCGCACCACGGCAAAGGTATTGTCCCTCCATTGTTACAAGAATCCCGACGGGTGGTTTTTCCGACAGAATGTGGTCAGGCGGGTATGCCTTCGCGGGACCATTGGAAACGACGGGAGGGCGCACCATCCGATAAATTCAGTCGCACACACATGCCATATTAGGGAAGGGATAATCCGTGAATTCAGGTGTGTATGTGGTAAAGATCTCCAGGACCACAATGATATATACGCGTGTGAGTTCAACGTCTATCGCGAAGATAAGGAATCCGCTGGATTCTGTATGATCACTTAGCCGTTTAGATGAAATTCGCTTTGTATGCCGATCGGGAGGGATAGACGCAATAAAGGGATGAGGGAACTGTAGAAATCAGGGCATTGTTCGTTGCACGGTCGACTCCTGCCGCTATGCCCGTTCGATACCATGCGCGCTTTTCATCAAACAAAGCTTTCACTTTTTGTTTTGTTTCCAGCCATCGTACCGTTGACTTCCTCCTCTATCAGCTTTATAATAATCATGTGAGGAATAACATATGACCTGGAAACAAATATTTATTCTTTGCATCATTATTGGAATTGGTTTGATGGGGCTGGGTTATTATTTTCAGAAAAAGGCGGAGGCGATTGAAAATTGGCCCGGTGTAACTGGAAAAGTCATCGCCACGAGAGTGGTTCAAGCCACGTCCGAAAAGAGGCTCCGTAGAAATGATGAATCCTCGCAGCCCGTGTTGACCTTTTATCCTGTCGTTGAATATGAATATACAGTCAATGATAAAAAATATTCATCTGACCGGCTATCCCTTAGTGTTGATCAGAAGTCAAATCCGAAGTCTTTTGAGCCAATCCTGAAAAAGTATGCACCGGGGACCGCTGTTAAAGTTTTTTACAATCCCGATAATCCCGCGGACGCAGTTCTGGAAAAAGTGAACTTGCTGCATTATATTTTTTATGGTTTCGGCGCCATCTGGATGGCCGTCTGGACACTGGCATTTTTAATTTACACAATTATTCACTTTTTCCGTTGATTGTTGGAGTGATAAAAGTCTTACACGTGAAACCTTCATTGAAAAATAGAATTTGATAAATACACGGGGGAAACACGACATTTTTCCCCTTGTCTGTTTGAAAATGTTCATTGAGTATTGCCCTCACCGTCGCGGCTCTGGTATCGTGTACCGATAAGCCCGTTTCTATACATGGCCGTTTCGTCGCTGCGCTGGTCGTCCTGCGCATTGAGTACAGTTGAAAAACAGTATAAGAACCGACAGTAAAATTACCGGAGAAGACCATGATAATTGAATTTTCCAACAGGGACCAGTTTAAAGAGTGGATATCCGCACATGTAAAGACGCATGGCGGCATATGGATCAGGTTTTTCAAGGATAAGAAAAAAGAATCCCTCTCCCCCGATGAAGCCCTTGATATCTCTCTTTGTTATGGCTGGATAGATGGCCAGATGAAAACAGAAGGAGAGAGCAGCTACATTAAGTATTTCGCGCCACGGACTGAAAACAGCAAGTGGTCGGAAAAAAACAAAAAATCCGTCGAACGGCTTCGCAAAGACAATCTGATGACTGAATATGGTGAAGAGGTCGTACAAAAAGCAATAGAGAACGGGCAATGGGGGAAAGAAAAAGAAACATTAGATTTTGATGAGCTGATAATAGAATTTACAAAGCTGCTTGGCGACGATAAAGCCATTGTGGAAAAATTCAATGACTGTGCTCCTTCATTGAAAAAGCGATATTGCGGTTTCTATTTTGATGCAAAAACAGATGAGACTAAAAAGAAGAGGCTGGAAAAAATAAAAACGGCATTGAAGGAAAACAATAAAGGAATGCTTTTTTAGATAATTATTGAGAACCAGTGTGGGTTCTTTCAGGTCTTTCTGATGCGGCGCATGCGGTAACCACAGTATATTGATCTTCTTGCCCCGAAGCGGTAAGCGCGGTGTTGCTCCCCGCTCCTATCCCCCTAAAGGTGCGTGTTCCACGCGGTTGCGTCCGCCGTGCTTGGCGGCGTAGAGCGCCTTGTCGG
>CAZPZJ010000067.1:8147-16528 GCA_964591055.1 uncultured Leptospiraceae bacterium | reverse complement strand
TGCGCGCGATATGTCGTTCCGCCTCTCGTGGCGGTGATGGCCGCCCTTGCGGGCGGTGGAACAGTGTATTCGCAGAACGCAGCCTCACCCGCGCGGGAAAAAACCGCAGCGCGAACCGCGCCGATCGACATCCGCGACGCCGCGCGCGGCAAAGCGCCTTCCGCGGTGCGCACGCCGGACGCGCGGAAGATTCCCGCGGCGGGAAAAACGGCGGAGGTGAAGGGCGCTTCCGCGGCGAAGGAGTCGGCAGGGCGGGACAAGGCGGCGGCGCGCAAGGCGCCGGGGCGAAGCCCCGCGCTCCCCTCCGAGAAGATGGCGCAGGAAGTCGCGGCACCCGTTTCGGGGGAGGCGGCGAAGCAGCCTGAGCGCACGCGGCCGCGTGGAAAGGGGCAGTCCGGGAAAAAAGCTCCCGTGAAACAGGAAAAGGCTGCTGCGCCCGTCACGCCCGTGGAGCCGAAAGCGCCGCGCGAACCGTCGATTGCGCAGCCCGGGGTCAGGGAGCCCGCGCTTCCCGTGTCGCCGGAGGTTACGCCGCCGGCCGAGCGCGCGATTCCCGGGAAGGATTTGAATCGGAAGTTGTCGGGAAGAGAAGCGGATGCGGGAAAGAGCGCGGCGGAAAAGGCGAAAGGAACGCACAGAGAACCCGCCGCTCCCCCCGCGACGCCCCGCCCGGACGAGCGGAGAACGCCGCGCGGCATGGACATACGCCAGCGCATCCTTGAAACCGATGACGAGCAGACCGCGAGGGAGAAGGCGGAGGAGCGGCAGGCGGAAGAGAAAAGCCGCGGCGCGCAGGTCGCGGCAGCGTCGCCGGTGCACAGCTATTACATCTTCGGCGACGAGGACGTGCGACGCTCGGCGCGCCACTGGCTGAAAACCCTCGATGAGAAGCAGATAAAGTACTGGTGCCGAAGCAACGGCATGGGGCTCGCGTCCGACGCGCCTCCGGTGGCCAACCGCATGGCGGCCTTCGTGTCGAAACACGGCTCTACGATCGAGGTCGCGGGGCTCGCGCGATTCAAACGCTACAGCGCCTGGGTCGATTTTGTCCGCTACCTCTCGGTGGAGCGCTCCCCGGTGAGCGCCCGGCTCGAAATATACGCGGACCGCAGGCTTGTCAGGGCGTTCAGGCTGGGGGACATCACCTACCGCAACAATCCCTACCGGATTGAGCTGCCGTACGATCTTACGCTCGACGGGAAGGTAGTGCTGGAGTTCCGGGAGTACTCGCACTCGGGAGGCTTCTGGGGGGTGTGGGATGTGGTGGTCACTGACGGGCCCGACCTGCCTGCGAGCATCGAAACGCCTGTCGTATCGGAAAGCGCGGCGTCGAAGATGAAGATATCGGAGCGCATCGTCGAGGAGCGCAGGCCCGCGCGAAGAAGGCCGCCGGCGAGGGTGAGGCCACCCGCGCAGCCGGAGGCGAAGGACCTTCCGCGTGAGGAGAGGAAGTCGCCCGAAGAGAGCGCTCTTTCCGCCGAAAAAATATCTCCGCCCGCCGACAGGGCGCAGCCCGTGGAGAAGCTGTTGCAGCGAGAGAAGAAAGCGCAGCCCGCCGGGAAGGAGCAACGGCCCGCGGAGAGGAAGGAGCGGCCCGCCGACAGGACGCAGCAGGGCGTGGGAAAAGCGCAGCCCGCCAATAAATCGCAGGGAATCGGGAAATAATCTCACCCTGATGATTAATTCTGTGAATTTTCATAATTTTATTTGACGCAGAAAAGAGCCTTCCTGACACTGTACACATTACTACGGTATGTGCGGTGTACATAGAATGACCTTTCCCCTGTGTGACTATTCCCGTGCCTTCATCGGCTCCTGATCGGATGGGGAGGATGCCCGGCGGTCGAGGAATCTGATATGGCGCAAAAGACAATACTCCTCGTTGAAGACGAAGCTGTCATTGCGATGAATGAGCTGAGCGCCCTTCGGGCGGAAGGCTATTCGGCGATTCACGCCTCGTCGGGCCTGCAGGCGGTTGAAGTAGTCCGCTCCTCTCCCGTGCCCATCGACCTCATCCTCATGGACATCGACCTCGGCCCCGGCATGGACGGCACGGAGGCAGCCCGCGAGATTTTGAAGGAGCACAGCATCCCCGTCGTGTTCCTCTCGTCCCACACGGAAAAACAGGTCGTTGAAAAGACGAAAGCAATCACGTCGTACGGCTACATTTATAAAAACGCGGGCGACGTCGTTCTGCTGGCGTCGATCGACATGGCGTTCAAGCTTTACGAGGCCCACAGAAAGATCGAGGAGAGCGAGAAGCGATACAGCGACCTCTTCAACAACATGCTCGTCGGCGTGCTCCAGACGACGCCGGAAGGGCGGTTTACCTACGTCAATCCCTCCGTGGCGCGGGCCCTGGGGTACGAATCGCCGGACGAGATGCTGGATGAAGTGAAAGATGTGGGCCTCCAGCTTTACGCGAATCCGGATGACCGGGATGCACTGAAAAAGGCGCTTGCGGAGCGGGGGCATGTGGACAATGTCCAGTTCGAGTATTTCGACCGGTCGGGAAAGAGCTTGTGGGCGCTTCTCAACGCCTCCGCGACGTTCAGCGCGCCGGGCGTTATTCAGTACATCACCTGCACCATTCTGGATATAACCAGGCAGAAGCGCATCAAGGCGGAGCTTGAGGCCAGCGAGGCGCGCTACAGGGCCCTTGCGCAGGCCAGCTTCGAGGCCATAATACTCAGCGAAAACGGCGTGTGTCTTGACGTCAACGATAACGCCTTGGCGCTTACGGGGTATTCCCGCGATGAGCTGATCGGCATGAAGCTGGTGCAGCTGATCGCTCCGGAATTGCGGGAGGACGTTGCGCGCAATATATCGCTCGGGCTCGAACAGCAGTACAAGGCGGTAGGGATGCGCAGGGACGGGAGCGTGTATCCAGTTGAAATACACGCAAAGATGTTCAACAGCAACGGACGCCTGGTGCGGGCCACCGCGTTCCGCGACATCACGGAGCGGGAAGCGCATCTTGGAAAAATACAGAAACAGACGGAAGAGCTCGCGGTTGCCAACGAGGAACTGGAATCGACCAACGAGGAGCTCCGCAACATCATTGAGGAGATGGAATCGACCAACGAGGAGCTCACGAGGTCGCAGGAGGACCTCATGGAGCACGAGCGGGCCCTCATGGCGAGCGAGGAGAAGTATCAGCGCCTGTACGGTCAGGCCATAGAAGGCATGTTCCAGATGACTCCCGGCGGGATGTTTCAGAAAGCCAATCCCGCGCTTGCCCGGTTCCTGGGCTTTCCCACGGTGGCCGGGATGATCGCGGCTGGGGAGGAGGACCTCAACAGTCTTTTCGCCCATCCCAGGGAGGCCAACCGGCTGCGGAAGCTGGTGCTCGCCTTTGGCCGGATTGAAAACGCCGAAGTGGAAGTGCGCACCGCGTCCGGAGGGAAGGCGTGGGGGCTGGTCAACGCGATCGCCGAGCGCAATGAAAAGGGGATGGTTGCAAGCATTCACGGCAGCTGCATCGACATCACCAGGCTGAAGCTCGCCGAATGGGCGCTGCGGGAGAGCGAGGAGAAGTACCGGATACTCATCGAGGAGGCCGCGGACCCGATATTCTCACTCTCCCCGGAGGGAAGGTATCTGTTTGCAAACCGCGCATTTGCCGAGGGCGTCGGCTTCCCTGTCGAGGAGATACTCGGCAGGACTCTCTATGATATCTTTCCCGCCGAAGAGGCCGAACCCCGCATGGAGATGCTGAAACAGTCGATCCAGACCGCTTCGGAAACACAGACCGAAAATCGCGTCCCCAGGCGGGACGGTGACCAATACTACATCACGACCTACAAGCCCGTCATGGACGACGCGGGACGGGTCCTTTCCGTGCTGTGTTCTTCCAAAAATATCACGGAGCGCCGAAAGGCGACCATGGAGCTTGAAAAGGCGCTGGAGGAAAAGCATCTCCTGTATCACGAACTGCAGCACCGCGTGAAGAACAACCTGAGCATCGTGATAAGCCTGCTTTCCCTCGGCATGAACCAGATTTCCGACGAGACCTCCAGAAAAATAATCAGGGACTCCCAGTCCCGCATACGCACCATGGCGGCCTTCTACGAGGAGCTCTGCCGCTCCGACACTCCCGGGAGCGTGGAGCTGCATCGCTACATCCGCCATCTCGCCGCCGCCGTGGTCGACACCCTGTCGGCCGGCGGGATGAAGGTTGAGCTTGAAACCAGGCTCGCGGAAGTCAGCCTCGACACGAGGCGGTCGGTTCCGCTGGGGCTGATCGTCAACGAGCTCATCACCAACTCGATCAAGCACGCGCACCCGGGCGGCCGGGGGTGCAGGATCGGGATTGAGCTTGAGAACCGCGATGGATTGATATCGCTCGCCGTTTCCGATGACGGGAAGGGCTTTCCTGAAGGGTTCAGTCCGGATGCGCACATGAACAGCATGGGAGTGCATCTCATCACCGCGCTCGCGGGGCAGATTCAGGCCGGAGTGAAGTTTGTAAACGACAATGGCGCCAGGGTAACGGTTGAGTTTCCGCTGCAGGCGTGATAGACCCCGACGGCCCCCTCCCGGTTTTGCCCGCAGGGGGAGATGGCGGGCGTGCTGTATTCGCGGGGGAAATTTTGTGTATACTGGAAGAATTGCTTGACAATACAACTTGTAAGTTGTATATTGATCATGACAGGGAAAGAAATGATTGCATTGCTGCAGAGAAAAGGATGGAAGCTTGATCGGATAAAGGGCTCACATCACATAATGATAAAAGCGGAAAAGACTCTTTCTGTTCCCGTCCATGGGAAGAAGGACATTCCTGCGGGGCTGTTAAACAGGTTATTCAAAGAAGGCGGTTTAAAATGATAGCATATCCGGCGAAAATCGACAGGGAAGATAACTCATATATAGTTGAATTTCCGGACCTCCCCGGCTGTCTCACCTGCGGGGATACCCTGGAAGAGGCGAAAGAGAACGCGCGAGAGGCGCTTTCAGGGTACCTGGAATCAATCGATCTTCGAAAAATCAAAATACCGCGCCCATCATTTAACAAAGAGAAAAATGTCTATTATATAAAGCCAGAAAGGCGGGTCGCGTTCGCGGTATGGCTGAAACTAAAGCGGGCCGAAAAGAATCTATCTCAAAAAAAGGTTGCTGAATTGCTGCAGGTCAATTTTCAGGCGTACCAGAAATACGAGAACCCGAAAACCGCAAATCCCACGTTGAAAACCATTGAAAAAATTGAACGTGTTTTCAATGAAACAATCATCAAGATATAAGCGTACCCGTTACCGCGCATTGAATTGATGATCATTCCCCCGGATACGCAACGCGAAACCCCCGGGCGTCCCGGGGGTTTCGTTTATAGCGGATCATTATATGCTTGACCCCGACAACACTTTGACAACACTTTCAACAACAGACGCCTGTATTAAGCGATAAATCCCATATTATTATGTTGATTTTATGGTTGAAAACAGGCAATAAAAAAGCCCTGTATATCATTGCTGACCGCTACAGAGCAACATTCGAGTACGATACATGTTGGATGAGCGGGTGATGGGAATCGAACCCACGCTATCAGCTTGGAAGGCTGAAGTTCTACCATTGAACTACACCCGCAACGGGATATCACTATATTAATCACGGATGAAATCAGTCAACAAAAAAATCCATCACTTTCGTTCCCTGCGCGCTGACCGTTCCCGGACGTTCCGCCGCCTGCCTGCCGCAGCCGCGGCGGCGCTTGTGCTCGCCCTTACCGTGTCGGCCTATCCGTTCGGCAAGAACAAGGTCAACAGGGAGGTGTTCGACTGGGACGTGCTGCGCACGGTGCACTACGACGTGTACTTTCCCGGGGGCATGGAGCCGCTTGCGCGCTACACGGCAAGGGTGGCCGAGGAAGGGTATGTGCACCTCGCGAATTACTTTCTTCACGAGCTCACGCATCCTGTCCCGGTGGTCGTGTACCCGTCGCACCTCGACTTTCAGGCCAACAACATCATCCAGAGCGTCATCGGCGAGGGAGTGGGCGGCTTCACCGAATCGCTCAAGACCAGGGTGGTGGTTCCGTTCACCGGCTCATACGACGAGTTCCGCCACGTGCTGGTGCACGAGCTGACGCACGCCTTCCAGTTCAACATGCTGTTCCGCGACACGTCGGGGCGCGAGGCCTCGCGCTTTTCCACGGGCAACATTCCGCTCTGGGTAATGGAGGGCCTGGCCGAGTACTTCTCAATCGGGTACGATGAGACCTGCGATATGGTGATGCGCGACATCCTGTACAATGAGCATTACGCCTCACTGATGGACCTGACACGCCACCGCGTGAAAAGCGCCTACCTCTTTTACAAGGAGGGCCAGGCGTTCTTCTACTTTTTCGAGCAGAGGTATGGCAGGGAGGCGATCGGCGAGCTCTTCCGCGACGCGCGCGACATGAATTTCGAGGAGGCGGTCAGGGCGCGCACCGGCAAATCGCTGAAGGAGCTCAATCTGGAATGGGTCAGGTTCTATAAAAAGCGCTACTACCCCGTGGTGGCGGGGCGCAATTTCGACGAGGAGGAGGGCGAACAGGTCACGTTTCATCTGAACACGAAAAGCAGTTTCAACGTCGCGCCCGCCATCTCGCCCGACGCAAAAAAAATAGCGTACCTCACCAACAGGGACATTTACACCGATATCGCGCTGGTCGACGTGAAGAAGGAGCGGAAGGGGGGAAAAAAGGCGAAGGAGCGAAGGGTGCGCTCCATCCTGCGCGGCAACACCTCCGCGCGCTTCGAGGGCATGCACCTTCTCAGCAACAACCTCACGTGGAGCGCCGACGGCGGGCGGATATGCTTCGTGTCGCAGTCCAACGGCAGGGACGTGATCTTCGAGATCGATCCCGAGCGCGGAAACGTGCTCCGCGAAACGAAGCTGCCCTTCCGCTCGGTCAGGGATCCGTACCTGTCGAAGGACGGGAAGGCGATCGCGTTCATAGGGCAGGACAACCTGGCCGCCGACCTGTATCTCTACGATACCGAGAAGAACTCGCTGCGGCGCCTCACCGACGACCGCTTCAGCGAGCGCTATCCGTCCCTCTCGCCCGACAGGAGCTTCGTCGTGTTTTCCTCCAACCACAACGGCGAGGGGGCCATCGACGGGAAGGGATACCGCATACACAGAATCGACCTGAACACGGGAGCGCGCACGGTGCTGGTGAACGGGGAGGGCAACAACCTCCAGTCCGACATCTCGCCCGACGCGAAGAGGCTGGTGTACATCTCCAACCGCACCGGCATCTACAACGCCTTCACGCACGATATCGCCACGGGGCGCGATGAGATGGTCACCAACGCGCTGTGCGGCATCTTCTATCCGCGGTGGTTCCCCGACGGGGAGCGCATCGCCTTCGCGGCGTACCAGAACCTGGGATACGACCTGTTCGTGAAAAACCTCTCTGAAAGCACGGGGCAGAGCGACCCTCCCCGTGCTACCGAGATTGCGGGGGTAGAGTACGCGCCGCCGTACTTCGACATGAGCTCTGCGGCGTTCGACGAATACGCGCCGTCCATCAGCCCCGACTATGTCGTCTTCGGCGTCGCGGGAGCGTGGGGCCGTGGCGCGGTGTTCACCGGCTTTACGCAGGTGGGCCTTTCCGATTACCTGGGCGACCACCGCATCGTGGCGACCGTCAACTACCTGCGCTACGACGGCGAGGACAATGTCGACTACAACTTTGCGTACTATTACCTCCGGCACAGGTGGGACTACGGCCTGGGGGTGTTCCGGCAGCGCAACCCGATCTTTGGCATCTACTCGCTGGCCGACATCTTTACCGGCATCAACAGCATCATCCACAACGTCTACACCGATACGCGCTCCATCGACCGCTACGGCGGCTATTTCATCGCGAGCTACCCGCTCTCGACGTTTTTCCGGCTGAGCTTCACCGCGATGTCGAGCCGGTACGAGTGGGACTACAAAAGCACCAGCGACAGGCTGGACGTGTTCGCCAATCTCAACCAGATATCGTGCGCGCTCAACTACGACAATGTGCTGTGGGGGCCCATGGTGCCGCTGGACGGCGTTCGCGGGAAACTCCAGTTCACGCAGTCATTCGACCTGACCGGCCAGGACTTCGTCTACTCCAGCGCCGACATCGACCTGCGGCGGTATTTCCTCGTGGGCAAGCGATACGTGTTCGCGTTCAGGGGCAGCGGCGGCAGAATCTTCGGGCGCGACGACAGGTACTTCAAGTACTACCTCGGGGGCTTCAACACGCTGCGGGGGCACCCGTTCTTTGAATACAGCGGCACCAACCTGTTCCTGTTCAACGCGGAGTTCCGCTTTACCTTTATCGAGGGCATCAAGTTCGGGTTTCCGCTGTTTTTCATGGTGCCGAACATCGGCGGCGTGATCTTCGCCGACGGCGGCTCCGC
>CAZPZJ010000067.1:0-8047 GCA_964591055.1 uncultured Leptospiraceae bacterium | reverse complement strand
CAGGCGCTGGGGGAGCGCGCCGGCATACACCGCTTCGGCGACGCCACGGTGCCCATGGACGACGCGCTCACGCAGGTCGCGGTGGACATCTCGGGACGGGCGTTCTTTTCATACCGGGGAGGCGCGCTCAGCGGGCAGATCAACCGCTACAGCGAGGAGCTCACGCTGGAGTTCCTGCGGGCTTTCGCCGACAACGCCGGCGTCAACCTTCACGTGGTGCAGCTTTACGGCGACAACCGGCACCACATCCATGAGTCGATCTTCAAGGCGCTGGGCGTGGCGCTTAGGCGCGCGGTGCTGGCGGATCCCTCGCTTGGCGGGGCGGTCGCCTCGACGAAGGGGACGCTTGAATGATCACGGTGATTGATTACGGAATGGGCAACCTCCGTTCCGTTGAAAAGGCTGTTGAGCACTACACTTCCGACGTGCAAATCTCCGAAGACCCGGCAAGCATCGCCGCGTCGAAGGGAGTCATCCTTCCCGGCGACGGGGCGTTCGCGATGGCGATGCGCCACTTGCGCGACCGGGGGTGGATCGGGCCGCTCACCGACTACATCCGGGGCGGCGGCTTTTTCATGGGAATTTGCCTTGGCTTCCAGCTGCTCTTTTCGCGAAGCGAGGAGTTCGGCGACACGGAAGGCCTCGGCATCATCCCCGGCGATGTGGTGAAGTTCAGGACTCCGGGCCTCAAGGTGCCGCACATGGGGTGGAACAGCGTCAGCTTCAGGCGCGCGCATCCGTTCCTCGACGGCGTCGAATCCGGCTCGTACTTCTATTTCATCCACACCTTCTATCCCGAGGTGCGTGACGAATCCTGGATTCTCGGCGAGGCCGAGTACGGCGTGACCTTCCCCTGCGTGGTGGGAAAGGGGAATGTGATTGCGACGCAGTTCCACCCGGAGAAGAGCCACAGGGTGGGGCTTAAAATCGTGGAGAACTTCGTGAGGAGCGTATGCTTGTAATACCGGCGATAGACATCCGTGGCGGCAGGTGCGTGCGCCTGGTGCAGGGCGATCCGGGGAGGGAAACGGTGTACTCCGACGATCCGGTGGCGATGGCGAAGCGCTTCCAGGACATGGGCGCGCAGCTCATCCACGTGGTGGACCTGGACGGCGCGTTTGAGGGAAGGCCGGTCAACCATGAAACAGTCGGGAAAATCGCCGCGGCGCTCTCCATACCGGTTGAGATCGGCGGGGGCGTCAGGACGGCGCACGCGATAGAGGCATACCTCAATGCGGGAATCGACCGGGTGATTCTGGGGACGGTGCTTCTTGACCCTGGGTTCAGGGACCTCCTGGAGCGCTTCGCGGGGCACATCATCGCGGGAATCGACGCGCGCGATTCCATGGTGGCCACCCACGGATGGCAAAGCGTGACTTCCGTGCCCGCGGTCGAGTGCATAAAAGAGTTGCAAAAAATGGGCGTGGGGGAGATAATTTTTACCGATATCTCAACCGACGGCATGCTTACCGGGCCGAACTTCGCCTCGATCGAGAGGATTCTTGGCGATGCGCCGGGCGTATCGCTGATCGCGTCGGGCGGCGTGTCCTGCGTTGATGATGTCGTCCGGCTCGCGGCGTACGAGCCGAGGGGGCTGCGGGGATGCATCACCGGCAAGGCGGTGTATGACGGCAGGCTCGACCTCGCCGAGGCGTTCAGGGCCGTGCAGAAGCCGAAGGGCGCATAACGGCGCGCCGATCACGGGTGTTTCAGGAAGCCAATGACCATCCAGCATGAAGACAACCATGGATTCAGGGTGCCCGTGGAGATCGAAGTCTACGAGCGAAGGATATACGACCTCCAGCAGCTCATCGAGATCAGCAAGGGGCTCAACTCCACCCTCGAATACAACATCCTGATCGATTCCATCCTGCTCACATGCATGGGGCACATGCAGCTCATCAAGGCGGGCATCTTTCTGAAAAAAGGGATCGATCACGAGGTGTACAGCCTGCACCGCAACTACAAGGGCTTTGATCTCGACCACACGCTTGAGTACGAAATACTTCCCGACTCGCGCCTTGTGATGCTGCTCGAGGAGAGCGATCGCTGTTTTACGATCCCCGAGCTCGCTGAAGCGGCGGGTGAAGACGAGTCGTTCAGCACCATCGAGGTGATCGACCCTTCGCTCGTGGTGCCGCTGAAGGGGCGCGGCAAGCTGAACGGCATCATCGTGCTGGGTGAGCGCATAAGCGGCGAGGACTTCAGCGAGAGCGAGAAGGAGTTTCTGGTCAACATCGCATCGCTTGCGGGGATCGCCATACAGAACGCGCACCTCTACGAGATGGCGACCACGGACATGATGACCCGGCTCAAGATACACCACTTCTTCCAGGCGGCGCTCATCGAGGAGCGCGAGCGGGCGGTCAGGCGCAAAGCGCCGCTTTCGCTCATCATGGCCGACATCGACCACTTCAAGTCGTTCAATGACACGTATGGCCACGTCTGCGGGGACGCGGTGCTTGTCCGCGTGGCGCGCATCATCAGCGAAAGCATCCGCCAGCTCGATATCGCGGCCCGTTACGGCGGGGAGGAGTTCGCGATCATCCTGCCCGGCACCGAGATCAGGGAGGCCGAGGGTGTGGCGGACCGCATCAGGAAGACGGTCGAGAAGACGCTGGTGAGCTGCGACCAGATGAAGCTCAGCGTGACCATCTCGCTCGGGGTGACGCAGTTCGACCAGTCGCGGGACAGGGACAACAAGTCGGTGGTGGAGCGGGCGGACCGCGCGCTCTATGTCTCGAAGGCGGCCGGCAGAAACAGGGTCTCCGTGATCATGTAACATGTGGAAACGAAAATGACTTGCGGAAAAAGTAAAACGTCTCTACAGTGCCTGATGCGTTCGCGGGAAAACGGCGTACCCGCTGATCATGACAACGGGTGGGGTGTTATGGAGGGATCATCGTTTCGTGCACGAAAAACCGTAAGAATGACGGCTGCGTTCATGGCGGTCATGATCGCGATCGCATTTCCCCTGGTTCCATCGTCGTTCGGCATCACCGTCGAGGAGCAGGCGGGAAGACGGGAGAAGGCGGCGCGGGAATATTCAGACGAGTTCTCCCGCAGGGTGCCCGAGCGGCGTGACGCCTCTCCGCGCGCGCAGGAGCGCGACCCGCGCCTGGCGTGCCTGCTGTCCCTGCTGATTCCGGGTGGCGGCCATATTTACCTGCGCGAGGACCTGAAGGGCGTGGGCTTCTGCCTGCTCACGGGCGCCGCCTACGGCGCTTCCGGGTACTACCTCTACCAGGCGTTTCAGGGCGACTACTCCGGCAATGAAAAGAAGTCCAAGCTTGTGGTCGCGGGACTCTTCATGGTGGTGGGGGCGATAATCCACGTGGTCGGCATCGTGGAGGCGTACAACGACGCCATTGAAATCAACGAGCGCAGTTTTTACTACGGCGCGGGGCGCTCGCTGAGCCCTTATGTCGCAGGACTCGAATACGAGCGCTGAACCGTTTTTTCTCTCGAAAAACGACGATTGTATGTGTATATTTAACGCGGAAGCGTGTTTTTCCCGCGGGCTTGAATTATTTTGTTGACACAGAACCTTTCACGATGATATGTGTCACGGATTGTCGGGCCCATAGCTCAGTCGGTTAGAGCGGCTGACTCATAATCAGTAGGTCCGGGGTTCGAATCCCTGTGGGCCCACATTCGCGGCGACAGCGGCGTTCCTGAAGCCCACTCACCGACATCCGTTGCCGGGCTACCTAACACGAGCGCGTGAACAATATTATGTAGACAGGGTTGGATAACGTATGTACGCAATAGTTGAACTTGCCGGAAAGCAGTATAAAGTCGAGAAGGACAAGACGGTCAATGTGAACAAGCTCGACAGCAAAGACGGTGACAGCATCGTCATTGACAGGGTGCTCATGTTCGTTGACGGCGACAGGGTGCTCGTGGGAGAGCCGTATCTCGGTAACGTGAAAATATCGGCGAAGGTGCTTGGCCTTTTCAGGGGCGAGAAAGTCCGCGGTATCAAGTTCAAGAGACGGAAGAACTATACGCGCACCATGGGGCACCGCACCGAGTACTCGAAGCTGCTGATAAGCGACCTCAGCGTCCAGTAGGGGGCTGGTGCGCGTTACCCTGCACAATATCGTGTTTCGGCCCGAAACGGGCCTTGAGCTGAAGGGCCGCGATCTCGGCCTGAAAATCGAAGGCCACGCGGCCTTCGCGGCCAAAGGGAGCGATGTGGTGTGTGCGGGGGTGTCGGCCGTGGCGCTTTCGTGCGTGGCGGCCATTGAGCGGGTGGCGAGGCTCCCGGTGGAAGTAGAGCAGCGCGACGGATACCTTGAGGCGCGTTTCAGCGCTGAAGGGGCGGACGGCGAGCAGCGGACGATGCTTGCCGCGATCCTGGGCGTGATGATGATCGGGCTTTCGGAAATCAGCGCATCCAGCCCGCAGTCCATAGATATCATGTATACGTAAAGGAGTAGGTCATGGCTCACAAAAAAGGCGGCGGTTCAACAAGAAACGGGCGCGATTCGCATTCCAAGCGCCTGGGAGTGAAGCGCTTCGGCGGCGAGAAGGTCACGGGCGGGACGATACTGGTCCGGCAGCGCGGCACGAAAATCCACCCCGGCGTCAATGTCGGCAGGGGCGGTGACGATACCCTGTTCGCGAAAATTGACGGCGTGGTCAAATACGAGAGGCTGGACCGGTTCAGAAGAAAGGTGTCCATTTATCCCGTTGCGTAAGCGGCGCAGGAAGGAGATTTTTCCGTAACCGGAAAGCTCGTTGCTCATCAAACCTTGAAGACAGGTTATTTGAATCGCGTAGGGGCGGATCCCGTACGCGATTTGTCATTTGTAAGGCGGTTACAGCGTGGCGAAATTTACCGATACCATATCCATACACGTGCGCGCGGGAGCGGGCGGTCCCGGCGCGGTGTCGTTTCACCGTGAAAAATTCATCCCCAGGGGCGGTCCCGACGGCGGTGACGGCGGAAGGGGCGGAAACGTGTTTTTCGAGGCCGATTACAACTACCACACGCTGTCGCACCTGTTCAGGGACAGGGTGTACCGCGCGGGCGGCGGCACCGGCGGCATGGGGCAGAACCGCCACGGCAGGGACGGAGACGACCTGGTGATCAAGGTGCCGCCCGGGACCTCGGTGATGGACGAGGACGGAGAGAGCCTTGCGGACCTGGTGGAAAGCGGAAGCCGTTTTATGGCCTGCGAGGGCGGGATTGGCGGCCACGGCAACGCCTTCTTCAAAACCTCCACGCACCAGACGCCACGCTTCGCCCAGCCGGGCATGCCGGGCGAGGAGAAGTATCTCACCCTGAACCTTCGCCTCATCGCGGACGTGGGGCTTGTGGGCCTTCCCAACGCCGGCAAGTCCACCCTGCTGGCGCGGCTCACCAACGCCAAACCCAAAATCGCCGGCTACCCCTTCACCACCCTGATCCCCAACCTGGGCGTGGTGGAAAGGCCCGGCGGAAAAACCTATAAAATCGCCGACATCCCCGGCATCATCGAGGGCGCGCACAGGGGCCTGGGGCTGGGTCTTTCGTTTCTTCAGCATATCGAGCGCGTGAAATGCATCCTTTTCCTCATTGACGTATCGGAAGACAATCTGCACTATACGCTGGAGCTGCTGCGGGCGGAGCTCGGGCAGTACAATGAAAAGCTGCTCGACCGTCCCTGCTGCGTGCTACTCACCAAGACCGACCTCGTGCCTGAAGAGGAGACGGCCGGGAAGGCGGCCGCGTTTGGAAACGAGCGCGTGCTGACGGTGTCGGCGCACGAGGGTACCGGCGTTGAAAAGCTGTATGAAATCATAGATGAGCTTCTGGAGACAGGCGGTGCCGCGCAAACAGATTCTTAAAAGCGCCAGACGGATCGTGGTCAAAATAGGAACGTCGATCATCACCGAGGACGGACGGGTGTCCACCAACAAAATCTCCCGCCTGGTTTCGGACATCGTGGCCGTGATGAAGGCCGGGCGCGAGGTGATCGTGGTCTCTTCGGGCGCCATCAGCTCGGGCGCGGGCGCCCTGGGGAAGAGCCGCGAAGCGCTCACCATCCCCGAAAAGCAGGCGCTCGCGGCGGTGGGGCAGATCGCGCTGATGAACGAGTACCGCAAGTGTTTCCAGAGGGAGGGCTTCGAGGTGGGGCAGATACTGCTGACGGAGGACGACGTCAACAACCGCCGCCGCTTCCTGAACGCCCGCCACACGATCGAGACGCTCCTGGGGTTCGGCGTGGTGCCAATCGTCAACGAGAACGATTCCGTGGTGGTCAAGGAGATCAAGTTCGGCGACAACGACACGCTTTCGGCGCATGTCGCGAGCCTGGTGAACGCCGACCTTTTGGTGCTGCTCTCCGACGTGGACGGCTTCTACCGGGACCTCTCCGACCCGCACCCGGTGTACGAAATCCGCGAGATCAACGACGAGGTGCGCTCCAGGGCGGGAGGCACCGGCACCGTGCACGGCACGGGCGGCATGATGACCAAGATCCGCGCCGCGGAAATGACCATCCGTTGCGGGGAGAAGATGATCATCGCCAGCGGCAGGCAGGAAGGGATCCTTTCGCGCATCCTCGCGGGCGAGAAGGTGGGCACGCTGTTCATGGGGGAAAAGCAGCCGGTGGCCAGCCGCAAGCGCTGGATCGCGCTGGCGGTCAGGACCTGCGGGAAGATTAAAATAGATGAAGGCGCAGTCAGGGCGGTCAGGGCCAACAAGAAGTCCCTGCTCGCATCCGGAATCATCGCGGCAAGCGGCAAGTTCGACCTGGGTGATGCGGTCGAGATCGTGGACGCCGACGACCGTCCCGTGGGCAAGGGGATTGTGAACTACAACGTCCGTGAGCTCAAGCTCATCATGGGCAAGAAGACCGCCGAGATACGCGAAATTCTGGGCGGCACGTATTTCGATGAAGTGATTAATCGTGACAACCTGATCGTGTACTGATGAGGAAAGGCGCCTGCCGGAGGTGAAGTATGAAACAGGGAGTGATCGCGCTGCTCGTCGCGGCCCTCGCGGGGTGCGCTTCGATGGGGCCGCCGGGCGTACAGTCCTACCAAACAAAGATCAACACGGATGACGCCGACATCGCGTGGAGCAGGGCGCACGCCTACCTCGCCAGGAGGCTGTGCAAACGGAGCGTCATCGCCGGTGCGGCGCCGGTGCTGCGCTATGCGAATGCCTACCTGATCGAGGCGGACGGCGTCATCGTGTCGAGAGAATACGAGAAGAACTACGTGAGGATCCGGATCACCCGGCCGGTCAACGACATCAGGGACATCAACGGGAAAAGCACCTCCCGCTCGGTGCGCGAGATGGAGGAGTCGAAGGAGTTCATCTTTGACATGCTTCGCTACATCACGAGCGGAAATTCCCGCCACATGGACGACGAGGACGCCCCCAAAAAATAAGTTGACATGGCCCGCGGACGGCGCAGCATATTCAGTCTTTCAGTGACACGACCGGACCGGCCTACCACACATAAAAGGATACCGCGATGTTAGACATGATACTCACTCTCCTGTTCGGCAGCAAGCACGAGCGCGACGTGAAAAGGATGGGGCCGATGGTGGACCTCATCAACTCGCGCGAGCCCGAGATGAAAAAGCTCTCCGCCGAGGACATGCGCTCAAAGACCGCCGAATTCAGGCGGCGCATCGAGCGGGGCGAGAGCCTTGATTCCCTGCTCCCCGAGGCCTTTGCGCTGGTGCGCGAGGCGGGCATGCGCAACCTTGGAATGCGCCACTTCGACGTGCAGATGATGGGCGGGATCGTGTTGCACGAGGGCAAGATCTCCGAGATGAAGACCGGCGAAGGCAAGACGCTTGTCGCGACGCTCCCGGTGTACCTGAATGCGCTCGAGGGCAGGGGCGTCCACGTGGTCACCGTCAACGACTACCTGGCGCGGCGCGACGCCGAGTGGATGGGAAAAATCTATAAAGCGCTGGGGCTGACGGTGGGAGTCATCCAGCACAACCTGGACCCGTTTGAGCGGCAGCACGCGTACGCCTGCGACGTCACCTACGGCACCAACAACGAGTTCGGCTTCGACTACCTGCGCGACAACATGGT
>CAZPZJ010000066.1:3161-16685 GCA_964591055.1 uncultured Leptospiraceae bacterium | reverse complement strand
CGGGATTCAACATGAATCTTCAGTATCATGCGAAAATCATGGAAAAGCTGAAATAACCCGCTCCCGTTTCTCGATTTTCACTCCAACCGTGTATTTACCTGCCGAGAAGCATGACTTATCGTTCCCGAAACAAGTTTCTCTTCGACGAAGGTGTCGTTTTCAAACCGCCCTGCAAGTACTCGCCCATCTGAACAATACATGGTTCCGCTCCCATGCTTTTGGTTGTCCATCCACTCTCCGGTGTATCGGCTGCCGCTCACCCACCTGTAGCTTCCCCGCCCTTCACGTTTCCCGTGCTTCCACTGCCCGGCATATGAGCTGCCATCCTCCCAGCTCATCACGCCCCTCCCGTGCATCTTCCCGTTTTTCCACTGTCCGGAGTAAAAACTTCCGTCCTGCCAGCGTATTTTACCGCGACCGTGCTGCCTGTAGCCGTGCATGCGGTTTCCCTGATACCAACCGGTGTATTTTCCGTCAAGAATGTGAACTGTACCGTATCGGCAGAGTTTTCTGACCGGGGCAAACGATATGCTTGTTCTCGACACAAGCCTGCCTGAAGCGTACACCACCCTCATCTTTTCTCCCCACGAGTTTATGTACACCCCGGCACCTTCCGGAGAATCGCAGGTATAAATCCCGGTATAACGTGATCCATCCGGAAGTAAAATTTCCCCTGCGCCATGGCGCTGATCGTTCTTCCACTCCCCCCGGTACCTCGTCCCGTCGGGATAGTCCATAACGCCTCTGCCGTTTCTTTTCCCGCCCAAAAACAATCCCCGGTACAGACCCCCATCGTGATAACGAACGGTAAGTTCAGTGGAAGGCCCATCGCCGGCTTCCATGCTCATTGCCGGATGTTGATTCCATGACACACAGGCAATCCCCACAAACAACAGTGTTGCAGCGCAACAATCCTTCATTGATTACTCCGGCACATTGATCTTTCAATAACAGTGTCGGCTGAAACGTTGAAGTGTTTTAGGATTGAATGCGGCGTATCGGGGGGAGATAAATGAGCGTATTGTGCATTATCCGCGCTGCGTCATGCGCACAATCTCCTCCTTTATCTGTATGAAGCGATCACGGTACAATTCATAAATTTCAGAAACCGTCAAAAACTTGGTCTTTCCGTCGACAGTTATTATCTGTCGCGAGGTGCGGCGTTTCTTGAGGTAAAGATACACCGCCTCCAGAATGCCAAGGGACTGGCATGTGGCAATCGATATATCCAGGTAGGTATACTCCGGGTAACCGAATGAGGGAAGACCCTGTTTTTCAAGCTGTTCCCCTTCGGAAAGCGAGACGCCTGTCTTCAGGTTGCGCTCGTAGTAATAGTCAAGCAGGACAAAGTAGGTAGGCTTCATCCATGATAACAGCTCCATCATCGATTGTGAGAATTTTTCGAGTCTGCGCAATTCGGTGTATTCCGGATCGTTTTCATCAATGTATTCGTCCTTCACGAGATGGACATTGTCAATCCTGCGAATAACGACGCTATCGCCCGGGTACAGCTTCCGGAACCTTTCGCGATATTCCAGATATTGCACATGCGCTTCCTGATACGACCGGTTGCGCCTGATGAAATTCTTCCAGACGCTCCCCAGCCATTTCAGCACATCGGGTGAAAGGCGAAGTTCGCTTTTCGTTTTTAGATTGTAGATTATGTTTGATAAATAGAAAAGCACCTCGTTTCTCTTCTGGGATTTGAAAAACACCTCGCATTCCTTGAGATAGGCCGCATCTGAAAGAATTTCATCAATGGATGCTATTACAGAGTCAATTGTATCTAGCGGAATAAAACTGTATGATATGGCCTTCAGCACCGAATCGCCGACCATGTCGAGAACAACAGGAATGTCAAGACGCTCGCCCATGCTCAATTTCCTGACTTCGAGTATTTCGCATACTCATCGATTTTCTCTCTCAGCCTGGACGACAGCGAAACACTTGCCGCGCCAAGCCTTTCCAGTATCATCAACGCCTCTTCGCCGTACTGTTGTATTTTTTCCTTCCGCCAATCCGGAGGCGGGGGGGCAAGATTCACTATCCTGTCTGCCAGTTTAACCATCCATATCTCCCGTGGCTGCGCTTCTATCCTCGAAATCGAATCAGCCATGCGATCCTTCTTCGCCAAAACGCTGTTTTTGGTCAGCGCGAGGACCCCGTCTGCAATGCTGACGCCGAATTCAAGTGCAATAATCTCGTAACTTGTCCCGGAATCCTCCAGGACATCGTGCAGTATGGCGCTTACTACGGCCAGTCGGGCGTCTGCGCCCTTTCCCTCATCGCCCGACAGCGCAATCATCACTTCCATCGCGACAAGCGCCGGGTGCATTATGTAGGGTATTCGTCCGCCCGGAATTACCTGCCCTTCATGCGCCCTGGCCGCAAATCGCATCGCGCGGCGCAGGCTATCGGGATCAACTTGATTCATCGCCTGCCAGCCGTTCCGGTAAAAACGTATTTATACTCCATACAAGATTTAATAACTATCTAAAATGCAGTAGTTCTGGATTTCAATGATTTTTTATCTTGACTGCAACCGCATGCGCATATAAGCTGTAATAAATGATTGAAAATATTCCTTTCGGTAGTCCCACTTATACTATCCTTTTACATTCATAATGTCCATGCCCACAAGAACCGTACAGTACTGGCTCGAAAATAAAAGCCAGTTGAAGGACGCCTACAATCAGCGCCTGACCGGCTACAGGTCCCTGCTTGACCTTATGACGATGGAAATACAGGGAATACTTGGCTCAACCGGCATTAAAGGCGTCTTGAAGGGCAGAATAAAAACATTCGACGCCTTTTACCGCAAGCTGCTCATAAAAATCCAGAAGGGTAAAATTGAGGACCCCTTTCTGAGCATACGGGACATTGTGGCGCTCCGGGTGATCGTTCCGTTCATGGAGGAGATTACCCACATCGAGGCCGCTATAATCGAACAATTCCAGGCGTGCGAGATCGAAAAAAAAGCGCGCACCAGGGCAATCGGCGAATTCGGTTATGATTCAGTGCACCTGATTCTTGGCGTTCCCGCAGAAATGCTGTCCCGCTCGGGCATTTCCGGATCCATGAAATGTGAAATTCAGATCAGGACCATTCTTCAGGACGCATGGGCGGAAGTTGAGCACGAACTGGTGTACAAAACGCTGATTGACAATGTTGAGGACGCCATTCGCAAGAAGATGGTCGCGCTCAACGCAACACTGTCCCTTGCAGACACGATATTCCAGGAGATCAGGGATTACCAGCGTAAAAAATACCAGGATATTCAGGTCAGGCACAACCAGTTGCTCGACAAGGTCTCGACAATCCCTGAGAAGATCTCCGGGCCCGTGTACCGCGAGGGATTCCCGCCGCCGTCACCGATTCCCAGGATCGGTGATTATCATGAGCCGATCAACTCCGGCATGAACGACCTTCTTGTCGAGGCCATGAACGCTCATCTCGAAAACAAGCTTGAAAGGGCGATCGAGCTCTACACCCAGATTCTCGCCGTCTCGCCCATACACTATATCTTCAACCACCGCGGGCTGGTGTATTTCGCGCTTTCCGATTACGAGAAGGCGATCGATGACTTTACACACGCGATCGATCTGAACTCAAAAGACACCAGAATTTACACAAACCGCGGCCTCGCGTACAGGATGCTGAAAAACTACCCCATGGCGCTCGGAGATTTCGAGAAATCGCTTGAATTGAATCCTCTCTGGCCCGACACCTTCTACGGCCGCGCGCTCACCTTCTATGACATGGGAAACGTGATGGCGGCGCTCGATGACTGCGACAGGGCCATAAGCCTTCGGCCCAACTTCAAGCAGGTCGCGCGCTTCAAGCAATTCCTTCTCAACCAGATGCAGGACTGAAATCCAGGGCGCATTTCAATTGAGCGATGCAGCGGCGAAGAGCGCTCCCGCCACGACCGCCACCGCAACCGCAATGATCGCGATTTTCATTGTCCTTCGCACGCGCCTCTCCTCGGAACGGTAAAAATCCTCACCCGATTCCGTCAGAGGGTAGAGTCCGTGACAGACTATCTTCTCAATCTCATCGAACCTGCTTATGATGACGACGGAATTATTGTCAAGATACCCTATTTCGACGAGCTCCGCGAGAATCGCCATTTTCCGAATATCTGTTATCACCGCGGGGGTTCCCGCGGTCGCATTCAGGCACTTTCCGACAAGATACTTCATTGCCGGATAATACTCCCTCCGGTGCCGGAGCATGCTTCTCATCTCAGACCGGTATCTCGAGCTGCGCATCCCGGCTCATCCCCTGTTGAGCGTCTTTGAAACGATTTCAAACGCGTTTTTAGAGAGGGAAGTTACATTGAGCACTCTCTCAAGAGCTTTTTTCATGCGCTCGCGTCTTTGCGGATCAACCCTGTTGTAGAGCTTGAACGATTTCGCAAGCATCGATGACATGGAAGGGTTAAAAGAGTCAAGCTCGACTATCCTGTCCGCAACATACCCGTATCCCCTTCCGCCCGCGTCATTGAAGCGTACGGCATTCTGCGCAAATGCCCCCGTCAACGACCTGACAAGGTTGGGCACCCTGACGTCGAACGCCGGGTCCCGCTCGAGCCTGATTACTGTGTCGAGGGTCGTGGTGCGTGAAGAGAGCGCCTGCACCGAGAACCACTTCATCATGACCAGCGCGTTGGATTTCCATCTCTCATAAAATCCCGCAATCGCGGCATCTGCGATCGGATGTTCCACGTCGGCGAGAATCGCCAGCGCTCCGGCCTCATCGGTCATGTTGGACGCTTCGGAAAAGTGTTGCGAGCAGAGCTCAAGATCGGCGGTGTCGCCCGTTGACACAAGGTAATCGAGGCAGAGCAGCCGAAGATCGCGCATGCCGATTGAGCGCATATCGGTAAGATATCCTCCACCGGTATCGAGCGCACGGTACGTCTCCATGAGGCGTGCCCGGCACGTAGCGCCGATAACACGCTTGAGCTCAGTGCGGGCGTCATGAATCGCATCGAAGTCGATGATTTCGTATTCCTGCGCAATTACCTGCTCCGACGGCAGGCGAAGGAGCTGTGATTTAAAGTAGAGCGGCATATCCGGAATTGACAGCACCGAGGCCCAGGCCTCAAGGTAGTTTCTCGGGACGTTCATCGCACCCTTTCCCGATCGCTCGCAAATCATTTCCCTGAGCACCTGAATGGCGGCCTCCTGCCCCGCGTCCCATCGATTAAAAGGATCGCTGTCGCGTGAAAACAGGAAAAAGAGCTCCTCCATGGAGCGCTCGTATTGAACGCGAACGGGCGCCGAAAATCCGCGGTTCACTGAAAGAACCGCCCCCTTCGGGATATTATCGAACTCAAATGTTTCCCGCTCCTTTCTGAGCTCAAGGACGATTGACGACTCATCGCCGTCCCCAAGCAAATCACCGCCATCAGCCGCAACGATACCGATTCTGAATGGAATGTGCAGCGGAGCTCCTGCGCTTTCCTGCTTCAGATCAATCCTCATTTTCCCGGATTTCGCATCGTGCCGGCTGCGGATTTCGACGACGGGAGTGCCGGCCTGCTCATACCATCGCATGAACTGTGAAAGGTCTTCACCGCCGCCATCTTCCATCGCCTTAACGAAATCATCGCATGTCACCGCCATCCCGTCATACAGCTCAAAGTACCGCTTCATTCCGAGCTGAAAACGCTCCTCGCCCAGCAGCAAATGGATCATCCGAATGACTTCAGCGCCCTTCTCATATATCGTGACGGTATAGAAGTTGTTGATTTCCATGTAGCTTTCAGGCCGGATCGGGTGCGCATTGGGCCCGGAGTCCTCGGGAAACTGGAATATCCTGAGCTTGTTGACGTCCTCAATCCTCTTCACCTGGCGCGAATGGACGTCGGAGCTGAACTCCTGATCGCGAAACACGGTGAGCCCCTCCTTGAGCGTGAGCTGAAACCAGTCCCGGCAGGTAACGCGATTGCCCGTCCAGTTGTGGAAGTACTCATGGGCGACAACCCTGTCGATGTTGAGATAGTTCGCATCTGTCGCCGTCGACGGATCGGCGAGGATGTACTGCGAATTGAAGATGTTGAGCCCCTTGTTCTCCATCGCCCCCATATTGAACGAGCCAACCGCCACGATCATGTAGGTGTCAAGATCGTATTCGAGGCCAAAACGCTCTTCGTCCCAGCGCATGGACTTCTTCAGCGATTCCATGGCATGGGCGCATTTGTCCTCGTTTCCGGGGTCGCAGTATATCCGAAGCTCGACATTCTTCCCGCTCTTCGTGGTAAACCGGTCACTGAGCAGCCCGAGATCGCCCCCCACGACTGCGAAAAGGTAACAGGGCTTGGGGAACGGGTCCACCCACGTCACCCTCTTCCTGCCCCCGGGAAGATCTTCGCTCGAAACGCAATTTCCGTTCGCGAGCATAACCGGGCACTGCGACGCGCTTCCCGTGAGCACGGTGATGATGCGGGCCATGTTATCCGGCCTGTCGATGCTGTAGGTAATGCGCCTGAATCCTTCGGGCTCATTCTGCGTGCAGAAAATATTCCCCGATTTATACAGCCCCTCCAGCGACATGTTGGCCGACGGATTCAGCGAGTGCTCGGTGATTATTTCGCACCGTTCCAGAACGCTGTGAATTGTCAGTGCGTGCGGGAAAAGCGTGAAATCGCCACTTCCGAGCCGTTTTCCGTCGATGCTTACCGATTGAAACTCGAGCCCCTCGCAATCGAGCACCAGCGGCGTGCCGGCATCGACGCCCGCGTTTCTTACTACTGACATCACTGTCCTGACCAGCGTTTCAGTATCGTCCAGATCTATATCGAGACGTATGTCCGGGGTTAAATAAGACGGCGGCGCGTAATCGCCCCGCCGGATGAGGATTCGTTGCTGTTGTTCCATGAGTTTTCCGGTTCGCGACCGCAGCGCACGAGCATGCTCGCGACGCTGCCTGGCCGCCTGATTTTAAAATTTCACTTTACCGCTCTGCACTTCGTCGTAGACCGCTTTGGTGAGCTTGACATACCGCCACTTCCGCGGGTCGAGAAAATACAGCGTATCTTTTATCGTCGAGGGATTGAATCCATCATTCTGCAAACCTGTTTTGAGCTGTTTGAAGCTTGTCGTAGCATCTTTTTCCTTGCGTATCCTCACGAAGTACGGCCGCGCATAAATTGGAAGATTCTCGATTACATGCTTGGCGAACGCACGCCATTCGATCGAAGCGCCCGGTATCAGCGTAAGGGCGACCATGCCGCATCGTCCTTCAGTGTTCTTGACCGCTACTCCGTACACGTTGCTGTCCTCGATACCGCCGAACCTGTTCAGGATATCGGCAACTTCGTTGGTTGCAACCAGCTCCCCCTTCCACTTGTAGGTGTCACCCAGGCGGTCAACAAACGAAACGTATTCCTTTTCATGGAGCTTGAAGAGATCGCCCGTTACAAAGTAGCTGTCGCCCTTCTTAAAGACGTCCCGTATGATCTTGTCGCTGGTCGCCTTCTGGTTGTTCTTGTAGCCGGCAAACGGGTTGGTATCGTTGATCGCAGCGAGGAACATGCCCGTTTCACCGGGAAGGCACTTCTCGACGAATCCCATCCCGTTCCTGATAAAATCTCCCGTGTCCCGGTCATACCGCGCGACCTCTCCCATCCGCACTCCTGCCGCCTTGAGTCGACCTATCATGCCGGGAACGCCTTTAATATTAGAAAGTGCCCCCACGCCCTCCGTTGCCCCGTACACCTCGATGATGCGCTTGATGGAAAAGCGATTCTGGAACTCCTCCCAGTAATCGCCGCGCATTCCGTTTCCGAGTATGTACAGCAGGGGATTATCGGCGTCATTGGGCTTCGGCGGCTGGTTGTTGAGATACCGGCACAACTCCCCTATGTAAATGAACAGCGTCGCGTTGTACTTGCGAATATCGTCCCAGAAAGCCGACGCCGAGAACTTTCGCCTCATGGCCAGCGTCCCGCCGTGCATCAGGGTTGTCGGCCATGCGATATTGATGCCGCTATTGTGGTAAAGCGGAAGGCAGAGGTACTGCACGTCATCAGAAATTGCGTGAAGGCTGTATCCCCCCGCACCGTATCCGAGCTGCAGCCACTTCTGGTGCTTGAGCACGGTGGCTTTCGGCATGCCTGTGGTGCCCGAAGTATAGATGTATTCCAGCACATCCTTCGAGTTGATCGGCGGGGACACAACCGGGTTCTCAACGGACTGGTTTTTCAGCACTTCCTGCATGTCCTGCACGCCCTTCGGCAGCTTGATGCTTTTCCCCTCGCATTCGATGAACACGTCGCCGGGCTTCTGGAGCTTAATCTCCTTTGCGACCGACAGGTAGTCCTTTATGAATTCATGCCCCACGATGAGCGATCGCGCCTCTGCAATGTTGAGGGCATGGACAAGCACGCGCCCTCGAATGTTGTTGTTCACCAGCGCCGGCACAACGCCGATCTTCGCAAGTCCCGCGTGGATAATGAGAAACTCGGGCCGGTTGTCCATGAACAGCGCGACCGTATCGCCCTTGATGAGGCCCTTGTTCTTGAAGTAATTAGCGTATCTGTTCGCCGTCTCGTTGAATTCACGGTAGGTGATCGTGCGATCCTCGAATACGATCAGTGTCTTATCGGGGCGCATGGACGCCTGCTTCTCGAGAACGCTCCCTACGGACATGTCCTTTTGTTTCTTAAGCGACACATATCCCACAAGCCCCTCATATTTTGAATAAAACCTTTTGAGTGCTGTAATCATTTCCCGTACCCTCCTGGTAGTTTGTAGATGATAATGGATGATATCACAAAAGACATGTGCTATTAGATAACAATCATCCTTCTGACCGTCAAATAAAAAATCATCACATGTCCGCTTAAATCAATCATCCATCCGTCTGACAAACATGCCGATTAGTACACCGCGCCACGTGAGGGAATGCTTAAACCGGTTCAGAAGACCTAAAACGGAACAAGAATCCTTTTCAATGGAGGTATCCAGCAGCCGGCACGAGCGCTGCGATTCAAATACGTTGTCAAAAAAAGAAAGGATTAAACTCCTGTGTCCAGGAGTTGTAATCCTTCACACGGGGGGAAACTTGTAGGAGGAACATGAAATTTACTCAGCTCTTATCAGTAAGTGGGCCATCGGAAAATAATGTTACAAAAAAATATTTCCTTGTACACGCGTCCCGTGCATTATTGTATGGTGTTCCCGAATCGTCAGCTCGTGAAGGAGATGCGCAGGTTATGAAAGTGAAACAGATCACCGGATTGCTCGACAGGATGTTCCCCCTTTCGCTCCAGGAGGATTATGACAACGCGGGAATGCAGGTGTGCTTCCCCGACCGCGAGGTGAGCGGGGTTCTCCTCGCGCTCGATATCGGCCTTCCGACTGTTGATGAAGCAGCGGGTCTCAACTGCCAGCTCATCGTCACCCATCACCCTCTTCTCTTCAAGCCGGTCAGGAAAATTATCGCCGGCGAACTGAAATCGGACATCATCATTTCCCTCATGGAGCACAGAATCAGCCTCTATTCGGCCCATACCAACCTTGACAAGGTGTGCTACCGTACGCTCGGCGACGCGCTCGGGCTTCCCTCGGGCGAGGTGCTCATCGAAACCGGTCAGGCTGGAGAGAATCATGTCTCGGGCTTCGGCATGCTCTCCGTGCTCCCGCAACCGTTGCCCCTTGCAACACTTCTCTCCATCGTCAGGGAAAGGCTCCATCTCGAATTCATCACCTACACGGGCGATGACGGCATGAGCGTCAGGAAGGTCGCCCTCATGAACGGCGCGGGAGGGTCATCGATCGAGAAGATAATCCGCTCGCACAGGCCGGATTGCATCATTACAGGCGATGTCGGCTATCACCACATGCAGGCTGCCCGCGACGCCGGCATCGCCGTGATTGACGCCGGACACTATGGCACCGAAACCGTGCTTGTTGACCACCTTCACGCGGAGCTCGGACGCTCAATCATGGAATCCGGCCATGGAAGCGGCATCACGCTTTACCGCTCATCGATAGAATCGAGCCCGTTCCGCGTCTTCAGATGACATTCCAGCTTACCACGATACACGCAGCTTCGCTGCAACCTCTTCGGGTTTCATTGTTGTCATGGTTTCATTGTGGAGCATGCGCATGTAATTGATCTCGGAAGTGTCGAGCGGGGGAATGCTCACTCGCGGGCAGATGCGGACGTGCGGATGGAAAGCGCCGTCCGCAGGATTGAAATACAGCGCCATGTTGAAGCTATGGATGTTGAGCGCGCCGAGAAACCTGAGCGTTTTGATTATCCCGGCGGCCAGCTCTCCAATATCGCGATCTCCGAAAGTTGAAGGTGAGCACGGATGCTTGAACACCCCCAGCACATCGAACGCGCCAAGCGGCGCGAATGCGAGCATCCACGCCATGGTGTCAGTCTCCCCGAGAAAGCGCTCGCCGGCTGCCCGCTCCGCATCGATGAGCAAAGTGAAGATGTTGCCGCCCGGCGCCGTGAACGCCGCTGAGGTTTTAAGGTCGTCATAGTAGTTGGTGGGGCTGGAGGAGGCGGTAATCTGAAGGTGCGGGTGCAGGATTGAGCTTCCGGCAAGCGGCATGTAGTTCCAGTTTATTGACTGGTACGACGCCACAGGCTGTTTTTTCACAACGTCGGTAAGATAATTGATACAGCACATCAACGCGTCGGACAGAAGCGCCTCTGTAAATTCACTGACGGGAATATAATGCCGTTCAGAAATCACCGTCACCGCGCCGTTTTCGTCGTAGGGAAATGCATTGGGAAAGCATACTGCCGCTCCCACCCTGTAACGCTCATGTGGAAAGAGCTCCGGCAGGAACTTCGGGGTGATCTGCTCTATGTATTCGGTGCAGAACGGGCAGAATCCCTTTGTCTTTTCAACCAGCACCTCAATGTCGGGAGCCGGGATCTCCTTGACGGGGAAAAACAGTATCCTGGTTTTCCTGCCGGTGAGAGGGTCTTTTCGTATCTCACATTCCCGCCCACCCTCATTGAACTGGTTGAAGGGGTCAAGAAACCTCGCTTTTTTGACTTCCCGCTGAAAATCCATGAGCGCATCCTCCCGATATCAAACGCCGCAATGTGCGACATCGCGTTCAACGATTCACATCTTTGCCAATCATCCCGAAGGCGCGCAAGGTACGTCAAGCACCATTTATGAGGCATTTTATTGTTGCGGAGCCTGCGCCGGTTCCGGTATGCTTCATTTCTCATCTTTACAATCATCCGGAAACAATGTTCAGCGCACATACGGCAGGAGCACCATGATCATGGAAGGGAAAGTTCACCTGTACACCGGCGACGGGAAGGGAAAGACGACGGCGGCATTGGGACTCGCGTTCCGCGCCGCCGGTTCGGGGCTTCATTCGCTGATAATTCAGTTTATGAAAGGCCGGCATTACGGTGAACTCGACGCTGCCGCCATGCTTCCCGGCCTGATCACAATCGAGCAATTCGGAAGCGAGGAATTCTGCCGGCCGGACAGTGACACTTTCCCCGCCCACAGGGTCCTGGCTCTCAAAGCGCTTTCAAGGGCAAAGGCGGCGCTTTCCGGAAAGGGATTCGAGATTATCGTTCTCGACGAGATCGTCACCGCAGCGGCATTCAGCCTTATCGACCTGGGCGATATCGCGGCGCTCATAGGCATGAAGCCTCCGGGAATAGAGCTTGTGCTCACCGGGCGCAGGGCTGCGCCGGAACTCGTGTCGCTGTGCGACCTGGTGACGGAAATGAAGGAGTTGAAGCACTACTATTCAGAAGGCGTAGAGGGACGGCGGGGAATTGAATTCTGAATATACCGTTGCGGCCGCGCTTCAGCCATGCCACGGGCCCTCGAACCTGAATCCTTTTTCAAGGAAGAGAGAAACGCACAGGTCAACGATCTCCGGCTCGAAGAGAACTCCCCTGAACTTTCTTATTTCGTCCATCGCGGCCTCGATTCCCCGCGCCGGCCGGTAGGGCCTGTGTGAAGCCATTGATTCAACCACATCCGACACCGCGATTATTTTCGCCTCGAGCATGATGCTGCCCCCGGAAAGTCCTTCCGGGTAGCCGGAACCGTCGATGCGCTCATGGTGCTGGTGCACGATATCCGCAAGAGGCCACGGAAAATCAACCGTTCGGAGTATGTCGTAACCGGTTCTGGAGTGCGCCCGGATGAGATCGAATTCAGCGATTGAGAGCCTGCCCGGCTTGTTGAGAATTTCATACGGAACATTGATCTTTCCGAAATCGTGAATCAATGCCGACATTTCGAGCGCCTTGAGCCGTTCCACTGCTATGCCCATCAACCCGCCGATCCTCACCGACAGTTCGGCGACCCGCTTCTGATGCCCCGCCGTGTAGGGGTCGCGCACTTCAAGCGTCATCGACATCGCCCGCACAAAGCCATTCATCGCCGAATTGAGGCGCTCGATGTTCATCTGAATATCGCTGATGTCCCTTATAATTCCCTGAAATCCCTTGATAGCTCCGTTGCCGTTTTTTATCGCGCTTGTTGAGGTGATGCACATTATTTCCGCGCCGTTCTTTTTTTTAAGAAGCACGGGAAGATTTTTCACGTATCCTTCCCTTTTCATCGTCTCAAGATAATTCTTCATTTCATTACGGTCGGCGAAGAAATCCACGATCGCCATTCCTTTCATCTCTTCTTCGCTGTATCCAAAGAGCTCCAGCATCGACGCGTTGAAATCCGACTGCCCTCCTGTTTCATAGATATAGATCGCATCCCTTGAATCCTCAAAGAGATTTCTGAATTTCAATTCGCTTTCTTCAATCTTCCGGTGAAAATCAAGCCTGGCGAAAGCCATCTCGATCGTTACGAAAAGCTCTTTTTCATCGATCGGCTTGATCAGGTAACCGTATGGGGTGGTGTTTTTTGCCATTCCCACCGTGTCCCTGTCGGAGAAGGCCGTAAGGTATATCACCGGGATGTCCGCTTTTTTATGCAGTTCAGCAACGGCCTCGATGCCTGTCATTTTCCCGTCGAGAATCACATCCATCAGGACGAGATCAGGCATCAGCTTGAGGCAGAGTTCTACCGCTTCATCGCCTCTGGAAGCAAATCCCGTCACTTCATAACCGTGGCGCTGAAGCCTGTCACGCAGCTCCATCGAGACAATCATGTTGTCTTCGACCACGACTATCTTCCGTTTATCATCTGTTCCGTTGCGCATCTCCCAATTTCCTGTTGCGTTCTCGCCTCTTCTGCGCAATTCCCCGTCGAGTGTCACGTCACTCCAATATACATAAATGACAAAATCAGGGAAACCTTTTTCGCAACAGGACATAAAAAAGCCGACCTCGCGGGGCCGGCCATCCAAAATCAGATATTAATGTGTACTCTTACGAAACAACTTCAATGCCGAGCGGATATTTCGATAGCTCTTCGCACCTGTCTTTCATTATGACTATAGGATTTTCATACCTGAACCCGATATCCTCCTCGGGGCACGCGTACTGCATCGCGCAGATCAGCATCTCATCTTCGCGATACACGTGATCGGGATTGGTCCAGTACGGGAACGG
>CAZPZJ010000066.1:0-3061 GCA_964591055.1 uncultured Leptospiraceae bacterium | reverse complement strand
GCCAGTCCCGTACGGTACCCGCTCGCGATTTCATTGCCCCCAGTAAACGACCACTCCCATTCGCTCCCCTCTTTCCTCATCGCAAGGGCGGCGATTCCGGCAACTTCCGTCTCGGTAAGCTCTTTCCACCCGCCGCCTTTCAGCGCCGCGGCGACGGCCCTGTGTCCCTCATCGACAATACGGGACGCTTCCCTGAACCTGTTGATCGTCCCCTGGTCCTTGATCATGGCGAGGCGATCAATCAGAGTATGCGAATTCACCAGCTCGAAGCCTTCCAGAGCCGCTTCGAACTGCCCGTATTCATAATGAGTGAGAAACCCTTCGGGCAGATAGTTGGACATGCCGCTTTCGACGCCTATCCTCCCCTTTTTCCCCTTGATCGCGTCCCTGATGAAATCGGCGATCTGCTCAATCTGATCCTGTCCGCCCATCGGCGCGAATCCCCTGACGTTGTCCTCGTCAAGCCACGAATCGTCGGCCACCCTCGCCGCGTCGATGACGAACGTGAAAGCGGTCGGCTTCCCTTCCGGCGGTATGACGACAAAGCTCCTCCAC
This sequence comes from uncultured Leptospiraceae bacterium, assembly GCA_964591055.1. Taxonomy (GTDB): domain Bacteria; phylum Spirochaetota; class UBA4802; order UBA4802; family JAGODF01; genus CAZPZJ01. The sequence goes on along the minus strand of CAZPZJ010000066.1, from coordinate 2,506 downwards.
GGGCAGAATGCGTCAAGGGTCCACGAAAGGGTGCGGAGCCTTGACCCGAGGAACACGTCGATCTTCTCCTTCGCCATCTCGGACTGAATATCCCTTATCCTCTTTGGAAAATCGATAAAATACGGATCGTGCGTGTTTGTTCCGCTCATTGCATGCCTCCTTCAGTATTGTGCGTCAATTCCGGACAGCACCTTGTTGAGCCTGTCCGCAACGGACGCAAGCTTGAGCGCCCTTACCATGTTGCCCTTGAGTTTAAGCTTGCCTGTCATGAGCGCCTTCTGTGATCCCAGTTCAGCCCTCGATATCTTCGCGAAGGTCTGATAATCACCGCTTATCCTGAACTCCGCTTCGGGGGGATTTCCTTCACCGAGCGAAAGCTCCTGAAGGTTCCCGTTATCGAACCTGAAAAAAAGGTACCTGTCCTTCCCGTCAGGGCACTTCAGATAGATGTTTGACATCGACGAGGTGATATGGTTCATCTTGTCGGCGGTCAGCTCCGAGCGCAGGCGTCTTTCCGCCTCGTCACGCCACTCTCCGCTTAAATACTGAATGCTTCCGGCCATGGAAACCTCCCTGGATACAATAAGTATATAATAAAACCGCTTCATTCGCTCCGTCTGCTAACGGGCGACAAGACCATTCAGCAGCATGTCAAGGCCTGTTGAGAACATCGTCTCAGTGGGACGGCTTTCATGTTTCACATACGTCTTGATGATAAACATGATATATACTGAAAATATGAATTCCACCGCGCTTTCTACATCAATCTTCCTGAACTTCTTTTCCCTGATTCCCCGCCTGATTAACTCCCGCACCATGTCCATGGAAGCCTTGTTTATTTCCCTGAACCTGTCTTCAGCAAATGATATCGGGAAGATGGATTGGTCATTGATTAGTATTGCATGGAGATCTACATCGCCGGCAAGATACTCGATTGCCCTGTTGGACATGACAGAGAACTGACGGATAACGTCAGTTTCAGCGCTCATCTGCTCAAAAACGCGAGACTGCCATTTCAGCAGAGCGTGGCTTACTGATTTCTCATAGAGGTTACGCTTGTCACGCACATACAGGTAGATGTTCCCCTTGGTCATTCCCAGTTCGGTTGCTATGTCTTCCATTGTGGCCTTTTTATAACCGAAACGCGCAAACACCTTCAGTGACACTTCCAAGATTTTTCCAAGCTTCTCGTCTTTTTCGTTCACAGCGCCGCTCTGAATACATGAATAATATGTTTATTTGTTCATTGTTTATCCTCTCTCATTTCTGTCAATAAAAAAACGATGTCACCCGTGCATTCAATTTTCATTTTTGGTTGACATTCGCACCATTGTCTCATCATCAGTGAAGATAAATACGAACGGCAGCGTCAGTGATGGAAACGAAAACAGTGATGATCGCTTTTGCACTGACCCTGATTGCCGGGTTATCAACCGGTATCGGGAGCGCGCTCGCATTCTTCGCCAAAAAAACCAATCCCCGTTTTCTTGCCGTTTCACTGGGCTTTTCAGCGGGAGTTATGATCTATGTGTCTTTTGTCGAGCTCTTCGCGGAATCACTTCACGCTCTGTCCGGTACATTCGGCAATTTCAGGGGATATGTGATTGCAACCTTTTCATTTTTTGCCGGCATTGTCATTATAGGGGTGATTGACAGGCTGGTACCTTCATTTGAAAACCCGCACGAGGCCCACTCCATCGAGGAAATGGACAGCCAGGATGAATCCAGGCGCAAAGAGAGGGGGCTGGTGAGGGTCGGCCTCTTCTCTGCACTTGCAATCGCAATACACAACTTTCCTGAAGGCATTGCCACATTCACAGCGAGCCTTCAGGATCTGTCCATCGGCATACCCATCGCGATTGCAATTGCGATACACAATATCCCGGAGGGCATCGCCGTTTCCATACCACTGTACTACGGGACAGGGAACAGGAAAAAGGCGTTCGCTTACTCGCTTCTCTCCGGCCTTTCCGAACCAATAGGAGCGCTCATGGGTTTCATACTGCTTTTTGCGTTTTTCAACAACACCACTTTCGGCATCGTTCTGGGGATTGTGGCCGGCATTATGGTGTACATTTCTCTCGATGAGCTGCTTCCCGCCGCACGTGAATGGGGCGAACACCACCTTTCAATGTACGGGCTTATCGGCGGCATGTTCCTGATGGCAATGAGCCTTATCATGCTCAGGTAATTTTCTGGAAAACACCGTCATCCGTGATACGTTTGTAAATGTCTTCAATGAAGCGCCATTTCTGTTATCGCGGACTTCTTTCAATGAAATCATTTACTCTACTCGCAGCGCTTGCGTGCGCACAGCTCGTTCTTATAGCCGTGATCATTCATGGTTTTTACGTTTCGTCCTCACCGCAGGGGACCTATGAATCGCCTTTCGCACAGGAGCTTCTGGATTCCGAATTGTTCCGCGACTGCGAAGTGCGCACATTGGAATGCACGATAACCGCATACTGCCCGGGCCCGTGCTGCAACACCGCCGTGACAAAGCACA
>CAZPZJ010000065.1:2489-16954 GCA_964591055.1 uncultured Leptospiraceae bacterium | reverse complement strand
TTTCAAACAACACGAACTGCTGGTCACGCCTGTCGATAATGCGGCTCATATCAAACCCTCGCTGTTATAGAAATCAATAAAACAGTATTATAACATATTGTTATACTTGATGAAAAAGTGTTATATCTGTCAATAAAAAAACCCTTCCGCATTAAACAATCTTTTTACAATAATCTTAACAAACCTGCACACTCCTTACTCATTTATACACCATGACGCAGCGAACATAATCATGTGTTCTGGAGAAATTCATGCAGATACTTAATGCTTCCCCCGCCGCAATCACCACTCCGGGCTTTCCCATCACAGCTTTCCTGGTAAAGCCCTACCTGCTGCCGCTCGCAGGCTTTCGGGCGAAAGTCCCCCTGTTCATCGACAGGGGGGAATACTTCATCAAAACCGCGGACAACGAGGAGGAGCTCGACCAGGCGCTCAGGCTCCGCCACGAGGTGTTCATCGAGGAGCTTCTCGGCAGACGTGGCATCTTCGGCGTGGACATGGACCGCTTCGACGGAAAATGCGACCACCTCATCGTAAAGGAGAAATCAACGGGAAGGTGTCTCGGGACCTACCGCCTTATTTCAGACCTTTATTGCGACGGGTTCTATTCGGCCTCCGAGTTCAACCTCGGCAGGGTATCCGGGCTCGACGGAGTCAAGCTGGAAGTCGGCAGGGTCTGCATCGCGCGCGAGCACCGCGGAAACAACATGATGGGCCTGCTCTGGGAGGGAATTTACCACTACATGCAGCTCATCAAGGCGCGATACGTGTTCGGATGTTCGAGCATCATGACCACCGACCGCGTCGATATCGCCATCGCCCACCGTTACCTGGCGGAGCGCGGGTACCTGACATCAGCCCTGGATGTCGCGCCCCGGAAAAAATACCGCCTCCCGACGCTCCACGCCGACATGTCGGTGCTGCCGTCCACCGACGACATACCGGACAGGGCGCAGAGGATCGTTCCGCGCCTGCTGGAAGACTATTTTAAATTCGGGGCGAGAGTCTGCGGGGAGCCCGCGCTGGACCGGGCCTTCAGGTGCGCCGACTACTTCACAATCCTCGACCTGCACAATCTCAATGAAAGCTACCGCAACGAGCGGCTTCGCTGAAGGCGGTGACAGGCATGGCGAAATCGCATCTCACGGCCGCGTCCTTTCTCGCGCACTGCGCGGCGGGCCGGCCCCTGGCCGGTCAGCACACAAGCATCGGAGTGGAAGGCGAGGACGTCTCCGCGCTGGTGTTTTATCCCCGGAAGCGCACCGGACGACCGGGCACGATCCTCGTAATACACGGCATGTCGCCCATGGGAAACGATGATCCTCGCCTGACCGCGGTGTGCTCATCCTTCGCCCGGTGCGGATACATCGCCGTCTCACCGCTGTTTCCGGACATCGCCGCGTTCACCATCTCCAGTCAGTCCGTATCGCGGATTGCAAAAACCCTCTGCGCGGTCGCCTCGGACACGTCACTGTGCCCCACCGGAACGCTCTCGCTCTTCGCCCCTTCCTTCTCCGCGGCGCTGTCGATTATCGCGTCATCCGGGGAGGACACTGCCGGCATTGTTCGAGCGATCTGCTCTGTGGGCGCTTTTTCCTCCGTCAGGCGGGTCATTCACGATCTTCTTTCGAGGGAAGACTTCGACGAGTACGGGCGCCTCATCATCCTTCAGAATTTCATCCGACACGCGCCCGGCTTCGACATGAAAGCGTCAGAAGTGCTGCGCGAAGCTGCGCTCGACAACGGCCTCGGGCGCGAGGCTCCCAGGCACCCCATTCTTCTGGCCGGTCTTGAAGGCCCCCTGCGCCATCGCACCTCGAGGCTGCTTCGCGACGCGGATTACCGGCTCCGCCAGTGGCAGGCCATCGAATCGCGCTCGGGTGAGGTGCGAAGCCTGATGGAGCGCCTTTCCGTCGTCGACCGGATCGAAGGGCTCAAAGCCAGCGTGGCGCTGATCCACGGCAGCGGCGACAACGTCATCCCCGCCCGGGAATCCATCGCCCTCCAGCGCAGGCTCCGCGATCTCGGCGTCGCCTCAAAGCTCTGCGTAACACCCCTCATCAGCCACGGCGACGCCCGCGCCGGCTTCTCCCCGCTGCGGGCGTGGGAGCTGCTTTCCGCGTTCGCGTTCTTCTTCAGGCACAGCGCGGCCTGAGCGCACGTGCGCCCGTCATCTGAAAAATACCGCTTGTCAGGATTCACCGCATGGTGGTATATATGCGCATATTCTCACGCCGGGAGCACATCAGGAAACAGACATGGGATTCAAGGAAATCGGCAAGATGATTCAGAAGGCCAGGGAGGAGCGCGGCTGGACGCAGTCCGACCTGGCGGAAAAGCTCAACATCACGCAGGCGGCGCTGTCCAACTACGAGCTGGGCAAGCGCAGGCTCTACCTCAGCCAGATACAGAAAGTCGCGGAAATTCTTGAAAAGGACCTGAGCTTTTTCATCGCCGGAGAGCTTTCCGAAATGAAAACGCTTGCACCGCAGACAATTTCGCAGCGCGTCGAACGCATTGCGCGCCGGCTGGAGCGCTGCACCGACGGGGAGCTTGACCTGGTGGAGCAGAACCTTGATTTCATCGAGTGGAGGAGGAAGAGCAATGTTTGAACTCACCGACCGCCAGAGCGCATTAATAGAAGAAGCCGCGCGATTCTCATCCTCCTACGCCGGGCCGGGCGAGGCCACCGGCGCCGACTCCTCACGGCGGATATTCCGCGATTTCTGCGAACACGGCTACCAGGCGCTCCTTGTCCCCGAACGCTACGGCGGGAAGGGCCTCGATTACACGACCGCGGGCCTCATCTACGAGGAGCTCGGATACGGCTATCTCCCGGTGATGCCCTCGATCCTTACCACCACCCACTGCGTGGAGTTTGTGAAGATCGCCGGCGCCGAAGCCGTGAAACACTCTCTTTTCGCCATGACGGCAAATGACCGCATTCCGCTCGGCTTCGGCCTCACCGAGGAGATGGCGGGCTCCGACATCGCCGCCATCCAGTGCCGCGCCGAGAGGCGGAAGGGCGGATTTGCCCTGAGCGGGCGGAAAACCGTGGTGCTCAACAGCCTGATCGCGGGCGCCTACGTCATCATCGCCACCACCGCGCCGGGAACAGGACGCGCCGGGCTCAACGCATTCATCGTCGACGCCGGCGCCCCCGGCGTGGTGTGCAGGGCCCCGTATGACGGCCTGGGGTTCAAGAACACGGTGGTGGGCGAGATTGAGCTCAACGACGTACATCTCGCGGAGGACGCGATGCTGGGCGACGAGGGAAGCGGGTACTTCACACTGATGGAGACGTTCGACAAGTGCCGCCCGTTTGTGGCCGCCTGCTGCGTGGGCGCGGCGCGACGGGTGTTCGACACCATCGTGGAGCACTCCAAGGCCCGGGAGCAGATGGGCAAGCCGCTGTTTTCGTTCCAGGGCATCTCATTCCGGCTGGCCGATTTTGCGGCGCGCCTGCGCGCCTCCCGCCTGCTGTACCTTGAGGCGCTCTCGCTGGTGGACCGCGGCCTCGCGTTCACCATGGAGGCGTCCATCGCCAAGCTCTACGCGAGCGAAACGCTGCGCGACGTGGCCGAGTTCGGGCTTGAGGTTCTGGGATACAGGGGAATCTACCGGGACAATCCGGTGCGCGACATCTTCATGGACGCGCAGCTTCTCATTTCCATCGACGGATCGTCAAACGTCCAGCGGATGATCATCGCCTCCCAGCTGTAGCGCTCAGCGCTTCGACGAGCGGGGATCGATGGCCTCCTGAAAGCCCTCGCCCACGAGGTTGTAGGCGGTGATGGTGATGAAGATCGCGAACCCGGGAATGAGCGTGAGCCACCAGGCCACGTCGATGTAGCCGCTCGACTGCGACAGTATCTCGCCCCAGCTCGGGGTGGGCGGCTGCACGCCGAAGCCCAGAAAGCTCAGCGACGACTCGATCAGGATCGTGGATGCGATCCCGAACGTGGCCGACACCAGCACCGGCGCCAGGGAGTTGGGAAGGATGTGCCGCATGATGATGCGCCAGTCGCGCGCGCCCATGCTCCGCACCGCGACCACGTAGTCCATCTCGCGCAGCTTTAAAAACTCGCCGCGCACGATGCGCGCGATGCCCGTCCACCCGGTGATGCCGATCACCACCATCACGCTCACCATGCTCTGCCCGAACAGCGCCAGAATCGTCAGGATGAGGAAGAACGTGGGAAAGCACATGACGATCTCGATGAGCCGCGATATCGCGATGTCCACGATCCCGCCGTAAAAGCCCGCAAGCGCCCCGATGATGACGCCGAGCGTCACGTAGATGGCCACGGCGATGAAGCCCACCATCATCGAAACCCTGGTGCCGTGCACCATGCGCGCCGCCATGTCGCGCCCCTGCTCGTCGGTGCCCAGGATGTGCGCGCCGCACGGCGGGAGGATGATCGAATTGAGATCGTACTCGGAATAGGAATAGCGGATCGGGGGAAACACCCTGAAGCCGGGGCGGCTTTCGTCGCGAAGATCGACGTCGCGAAGCTCCGGGTAATCGAACAGGACGGGGAAGTACACCCGCCCGTCCACGGCGTAGACGTACGGCCTGTTGCCGGCTATCAGCGGCGCGAAAAGCGCAATGAGCAGGAGAAAGCACACCACTGCAAGCCCCGCCACGGCGAGCCTGTTCTTCCGGAACTCGTCCCACACGCTCCGCCAGTATCCCTTCGGCTTCATTTCGCCGCCTCCAGCCTGATGCGGGGATCGACCAGCCCGTACATGAGGTCGGCGAGGAGGATGCCCGCGAGCGTCAACACCGCGGCGATCGCCTCTATGGCCATGATCACCGGAATGTCGCGTGCGAGGATCGCCTCGAAGGCGAGCATGCCCATGCCGGGGATCGAGAATATCTTCTCCACGATGACGCTTCCGCCCAGCAGCGCGGGCAGCAGGGTCGCCATCAGCGTCACCAGCGGCACCAGGGAGTTGCGGAACGCGTGGACGAGCACCACCCTCGTGTCGGAAAGGCCCTTGGAGCGCGCGGTGGTTATGTACTGCTGGTTGATCACCTCGAGCATGTTGGCTCGGGTGTAGCGCGAGAGGAACGCGAACCCGCCGTACGTGAGCGTGACCACCGGCAGCACCAGATGCCAGGCGACGTTGAGCAGCCACTTGAAGAACCCGAATCCCTCGGCCCAGTCGGAGACGATGCCGCCCAGCGGGAAGGCGTTCAGGTACTCGCTCGAGCTCAGGAACATGATCAGCAAAAGCCCCACCCAGAAAGACGGCAGCGAGTACAGCACAAACAGCGCCAGGCTCGAACCGCGGTCGAACAGCGAGTCCTTCCTGACGGCGGCGTAAATGCCGATGGGGATCGACACGAAATAGATGATGCACATGGTGATGATGTTGAGCGCAAGCGTGATGGGCAGCGACTCGGCGATGCGCTCGGAGACGGGCTTGCGGTCCTTGCGGGAGATGCCGAAATCCAGCCTCACCAGCTTCCACAGCCAGTCGACGTACCCGGCGACTATGGGGCGGTCAAGGCCGTAGAGACGGCGCTCCTGCTCCAGCACCATTTTCATGTCGGCGCTCTGCGAAAGCTCGCCCTGGAGCCCCGCCCGGAGCGAGGTGTAATCCCCCGGCGCCACGCGCACCATGGCGTAGGTGATGAAGGTGATGCCCAGAAAAGTGGGGATCATCAGCAGAATGCGCTTGGCGGCGTATTTCATTTCGCCTCCCCATTCACCGTCCATTCGGTGATGTTGAGCCCCTTGGTGTGCACCTTCACGTTGCCGAAGCGCCGGCTGGCGACCACAAGCGAGGGATTGCAGAACAGGAAGGTGTACGGCTGCTCCTCGTGGACAATCCTGTTGAAACGGCGGTAGAGCGCGACGCGCCGGTCCTCGTTGAACTCCACCCTGGCCCGCTCAATGATGCGGTCGGCCTCGGCGCTTTTAAAGGAACAGAAGTTGGAGCCCTCCCCGGCCTGCGAGGAATGCCAGAGCTGGTAGGGATCGCCGCTGTAGCCCAGGCTCCACGACAGCGACACCGCGTCGAAGTCGCGCTCGTTGAGCTTTTTGACGAACACCGCCCATTCGTAGCGGTTGATGTTCATCTCGATGCCCGCGCGCGCCAGATCCTCCTTCATGATGACGGAAAGGCGCTCGGTGAACTTGCTGGCCGACGAGATGGTGAAGGTGAACGAGAACTTCTTTCCGTTCCGGTCAATGAAGCCGTCATTGTCGGTATCGCGCCAGCCGGCTTCCCTGAGGAGCTCCATCCCCCGGGCCCTGTCAAACGGAACCGGAGGGATTGAACGGTCATAGTTTTTACTCTGAATGAAAAAAGTTCCGTTGACGATCTCTCCCAGACCGAAGAGCAGCTTGTCAAGGATGGCCTGCCGGTTGAGGAGGTGCGTCATGGCGAGGCGGACCCTGCGGTCGGCAAACATGTCCCTCGCGGCGTTCCAGCCGATAAAGCTATAATTAGGAAGATAGTATTTCAGCTTGTAAAAATCCCTGTCGAACCTGCTCGTCGTCGTCTGCCTGACCCACTGGATATTGCTCACCGTCATCACGTCGAGCTCGCCTTTCTTGAGCATCAGAAGCGCTACGTTCTGCTCCGGCACCACGCGGTACACCACCCGCTTGATCTCCGGCAGTTTGCCCCGGTAGCGCTCGTTGACGGCGAGCACAATCCGCTTGCCGGTGTCCCACCGCTCGAACTTATAAGGGCCGGTGCCTACCGGCGCGCGATCGGCGGGATGCGCGTTGAAGTCCTGCCCGTTGTCATAGATGTGCCTGGGCACAATGGGCATGCCTCCCAGGAACTCAAGGCGCATGAAGTACGGCCGCGTGCACTGGAACTCGACGGTATAGCGGTCGATTTTGCGGATGCGCTGCACGTCCAGAAAGTAGACTTTCCACGAGGCGCTCGCGACCGCCGGGGACTTCAGCATCGTAAACGAATAGACAACGTCATCGGCGGTGAACTCCACTCCATCGCTCCAAAGCACCCCGCGCTTCAGGTAAAACCGGTAGACAAGCCCGTCGGGAGACATCTCCCAGCGCTCGGCAAGCTCGGGTTTGAGCTCGAGCGTGTCATAATCGCGCTCAAGCAGCGTTTCGTACAGGTGAGCGGTAATCACATCGGCCACCGCTTCAGTGCTGGTGATCGGATTGAGCAGGCCCGGCTCGGCCGGGAGGTGGCTGTAGAGCGTGAAAGGATCCCGGCGCTCCGTAATGTCACCGCACGACAGGGACACGAACGCCGCCAGCGCTGAAACTGCCAGAGTAATCCCCTTCACCATTGATCTCCTTTGATTGCACGACGGGATATCGTGAAAAATCCCTTTTCTCCCTTTTTGTCAACTGTTTTAAAGGCACTGACTGCATCTTGAATATTCATATTATAATGTACATCCTTCCCCGTAATTGCGTTAAAACGCCGGCGCGCTCAAGGTGAAATAATTATTCACAAATCGCAGCACCTCAACAGAAATTTATTTTTGCCTTTTCCGTTGCCAGACAAACCTCCTGATCCATTCATCCGCTTCCTGGAGAAGTGTGCGTTTTTTTGAAAAAAATATCCATGAAAGTCCTGAAGGCTTCAGAGAAACAGAAAATTATGTCACCTTTTGACCGCGGAGGGGCTTTTTACCGGCGTTTTTCCGGAGGATGGCTCGCACAAGGGTTGTGCGCATCGAAAAATAAAGAAACAAAGAATATTTTTTGTGGATAGTGTGGATAACTTTGTGGATATTCCACCTGAAATCACCCTACAAATCATCATTTTCGTTGAGTGAAAGGGCGCGAAAAGCCGTTCCATCCCGCACATTAAAAATTATTTGCCCATAATAATTCCAATTATTTTTTTCCTCAACTTTTCACGCAGCAACGCCGAAAAGTATGAGAGGGATTATTATAACCTCACCGGGCATGAGGGGTAATTTTTTAAAATTTGAAAAAAAAACTTGCCTCACAAAAAACGGTAATTTATAATAACCCCGTTTCGATCGTGAATGCGAAAGAGCATGGAAGCTCGATTCTCAAACCGGGCGGCCGGAACACCGGAAGCCGGGTGAATTTGTATAAAGGAGTGTAATCATGAACATCAAAGGATTTGGCAGGGTTTGCGCGTTTGCGATGTTATGTGGCATAATGATAACATACCCGCTCTTTGTAAACGCCCAGGAGCAGCAGAAGGATACCGCGAAAGACAGCAAATCAAGTACGCAGCAGGTTCAGGAAGCCATGAAGGATCCCGACTCCAGGACGCTGCGTTCCGATAACTACCTCAACCGCTTCAGGGCGGTCGAATCGGTGGAATGGCTTATGAAGGAAAACCTTGAGCGAATTTATCTGCTCAAGGTCATCACCACGAACTTCGAAAATGCCGACTGGCGCAAGGCGTACAATGAGATTTACGCCCAGTATCGAGACGGCCTTCACAATTATTACCAGAGAAAAGTCATTACCTCTTCAATAATCCTGGGCGTCGATCCAATGGCGATCGGGAACACCAGCAGCGAAGAGATACTGAAGAAGTATCCCGGCAACAAGAACAATCGCACTGCAATTTCCGACCTGCTCAAGGACATATCGACAAAATACCGCCAGGACACCAACGAGATGCTGGACACATGCGCCAAGGCGGTCCTCATCGTTTCGCTCAACAAGCTGACGCGCTACGATCCTGACAAGAACAAACAGCTTCTTGACAACATGATGAGGCTTCGGGTCGCTTACGGTGAAATGGACAGCGCTTACGAGGCGGCGGTGGATCACAAGTACATGTACTCAATCTACCACTACAGGGTGGCGAAATCGTACGCGATCACCATCATGAACGACCTCATCAGCGACAAGATGGCCAGGGACGACATTCAGGATCCCGAAGAGAAGAAGATGTACGATGAGATCATCCAGAAGAAAAACAGCTTTGATCTCGCAACCCATATCGCGGACAACCAGAACAAGGTCAAGGATAAAAAATAATCACGCCTTTATCCACATTACCACAGGAAGAAAGAGGGTTGATGCCCTCTTTTTTCTTGTGCAGAATTCACTGCAACCCGGATGATGCCGAGAATGCACACAATTAAGCTCCTGATCATGGCGCCGATGTTTTTCGCGTCCCTGCTGGTCCCTTCCGAAGTCATCAGAAATGAGCTCCCCGAGTACAGGGTCGTTCTGGATCCTGGACACGGGGGAATCGCGCTCCCCCACTGGAGTAGTACGGGCGACCGTTATGACGGCATTTCGGGCAGATACATGATGCAGTTCGCCGAGGGCGCGTCACACCGAGGTCTTCACGAACACGTGCTGGTGTACCAGGTCGCGGAAAAGGCCCTGAAAATACTTGAGCTCTGCGGCCCTGACGGAGATTTCGAGCGCTTCACCGGGATACTGCGCAAATACTCAGACGATCCGCCTGTCCGGATCAACATAGTCGCCTCTTTGAGCAGGGGAAGCTCGCATGACCGCGAAGCTATAAAGGCAAGGAAGGATCCGAACGCCGAGTTCAGGCTCTATGACTACATCACCCGCAGGAGGGAAAGACAGCCCGGACGGATTTCACGGATCAACAGCCTGAAACCGCATCTCGTGGTGTCGCTGCACATGACCGGCAGCAATCCCGCGGCATACAAGGGGCTGAACCCCGTCATAATCCCGCCCTACGCTTTGTTGTTTGAAGGGCTGCGATACCTGAAGGGAGAGCGCAGGGACAGATCATTCTTCACCAGGACGCCATATCGCCACTGGTTTCAGGAATCCGACACGCGCTCCAGCTTCGAGTGGTTTCTCAACGATGCGGCGTTCTACTTCATCAGCTACCCGATTACAAAGCAGCACGCGGTCAGGCATGACCACTTCAAGGGATACCGGTACAACATGATCACATGGCCCTATCGCGATGAAGACGTATGGGAGGCGAAGGCGCGCAACCACCCCCCTCACACCAGGTATTCCGATTCGTACCGCACGTTCATTCCTGAAGGGAAATTCTGGCAGCGCGAGCGCTCGCAGTACGAGGAATACCGGAGGAGCGGCGGCATTGAAGGATTCGGAGGCGACAACTACTATGCGACCATGGAGATCATGCGTTACATCCTGTATTCGCTCCACCTGCGCGGCCTGGAGCACCCCAGCCAGAGAATATCCAGGCCATACATCTCAACATGGTCCGTGCCCCTGCACGTCAACGCGATCGCGGCGTTCATCGAGCTGGCATGCCTGAACGATCCCAGGCACAGGATGCTGTACACCCAGAAGCAGGATATTATCGCCGAGGGAATCGCGGTGGGCGTCTACTCGCTGTGCGCGGGAATCAAACTCCGGAAAACCGGTTTCAACTACACTCCGAAAGGAAAAGCACTGGATTTCGAGCGATATCGGGTATCGGCCGATCGCATGTATTTCGACAATGCCGCCGAATAAGCATGAAAAAACCCGCGATATCCGGAGGCGCATGCATGCGCCGCTGAACGCGGGTTTTTTCCCATTCGCAACTGATCGCGATGGAATCGCTACTTCACCGTATGGACGTATGAATTCTCGCGGAAAAGCCCTTTCAGTTCACGGCCGTCGGGATAGGTGTACGTTCCCTGGCCATCCATCTTGCCGTTTTTCCATTCGCCCACGTATTTCTCTCCGTTGGACCAGGTATAAGTTCCCATGCCGTTGCGCATGTCATCCTTGAACTCCCCGTTGTACACGGAGCCGTCGGGATAGGTGTACACTCCTTTGCCCATTCTCTTGCCGGCCTGCCATTCCCCATCGTATTTATCCTTGCTTGACCAGACAAAGACACCGGCACCGGCGCGCGTACCATCCTTGAATTCACCCTGGTACGTCGATCCCGATTTCAGCTGCATCTTGCCCTTCCCGTCATTGCAATTCCCGTCAACGCACTCCACGGGCTGATTGCTTGCGCATCCGAATGCAAAAAGAGCAATCACCGCAACGCACCCAAAAATATTCTTCATCTCGATTTCTCCTTCTTCAGACTGATTGATATATAACACGCCCCCTGCACCACACAGGGAAGGGGTAAAGGAATGCATCTCATCCGCCCATATACTCATATTTATGAATTATATGCAATTACTTTTTACAGCGGTGGTTTTGACGGATCGAAGTCGTTTCGCCTTCGAAGTTTTTCTCATCGGTTCATTTCATTTTATCACCGGTGTAAAATAATTAATTGACACAAAATGGCCGCGGGTATCACTTTCTGCCAGCCCTTGCGCCTTCATGGCGAGGCTTCAAATACAGAAAACAAACAGCCATGAGGATTTTTATGATACCTCATGGAGCGAACGTGCCGCAGGCATGATCACACCAGACAGAATCCATCAACGGGGAAAGCTGCCGATGCGAATGCCGGGCGTCGCAAGGTCAGGAACCCATGAATATCGCATCATTTTCAATTAAACGACCCGTCTTCATCGGCTGTCTCGTCATCCTCATGCTCGTGACGGGGATAATCGGGCTCAAAAGGCTCGGCGTCGACCTCTTCCCGCCGATCGATTTTCCGGTGGTCACCGTGACCACCACCTACGGCGGAGCGTCCCCGGAAGAGATCGAGTCGCTCATCACCAAGCCGCTCGAGGAGCAGATCAGCACGATCTCCGGCATCAAGAGGCTCTCGTCCCGGAACATGGAGGGAGTGTCCATCGTCATCGCGGAATTCACCTACGAGACGGACATCCGCTACGCCGAGGAGAAGATGCGCGAGAAGGTATCGCTTGCGCGCAATGAGCTCCCGACCGACCTTGAGGACGAGCCGCTGGTCCGCCAGTTTGACATCACCGACAGCCCGGTGCTCACCCTCGCGGTCACCGCCGACCTCACCCCGACGGAGCTCTACGACCTGGTCAAGGAGCGCGTCAAGCCGCTCATCGAACAGGTATCGGGAGTGGGTGAAGTGCGCCTCACCGGCGGTACGCGCCGCGAAGTGCAGATAGAACTCGACCGCAACAGGCTCAACGAGCTTGAAATCCCGGCCGTCACCGTCTCGGACCGCCTGAAAAACTCCGGAGCGAATATCCCGGTCGGCAAGTACGATGCCGGACCGAAATCGACGCTGTTCCGCACCATCGGCGAATTCAGGAACATAGAGCAGATCAAGAAAAGCGTGATCTCGTTCTCGGGCGACATCGCGAACTCGATCACGGTGCAGTCCGTCGCGAATGTTCGCGACGGCGCCGAGGAAGCCTCGACCCTGGCGTACCTGTACTATCCCGTCGGGGAAAAAGCCGCAAAGCCAGGTTTTTTCAAGAGGATGTTTTCATCACAGCGTATCAAAAATGAAAAGATCGAGCGCCGGATGAAGCAGTGCATGCTGATCGACGTGTACAAGCAGTCGGGCGCAAACCCCGTCTCGGTGGCGGAGGGTGTCATGTCGCGCATGGGCAGGGTCAACGACGTCATCCGCTCGAACCCCGGAAATCCCGGGATGACGCTCATCTTCGACACCGCCAAGTACATCCGCCGCAACATCGACGACGTGATTGAAACGATGATCATCGGGATCATCCTCGCCGTGGTAGTGGTGTACCTCTTCCTCGGCAACGTCAGGTCCACCATCATCACCGGCATCGCGATCCCGAACAGCCTCCTTGGCGCCTTCGTCATCATGTACGCGATGGGATTTACGCTGAATCTGATGTCGCTGATGGCGCTCTCGCTCACCGTGGGGCTTCTCGTCGACGACGCGATCGTCGTGCGCGAAAACATCTTCCGCAAGCTCGAATCGGGCCTCGAATCCGACGAGGCAGCCGTGAAGGGCACCACGGAGGTCATGCTCGCCGTCATCGCGACGACGCTTACGATCATCGCGGTGTTCCTCCCGATCGGCTTCCTGTCCGGCATCATCGGAAGGTTCTTCAAGCAGTTCGGTCTGTCCGTGGTGTTCGCGATGTCAATCAGCCTCTTCGACGCGCTGACGGTCGCCCCCCTGCTGAGCGCCTACTTCGCCGGCACGGGCCACAAGGCGAAAAATATCGTGGTCACGTCATTCGACCGCTTCCAGACAAGGCTTGAACGCTACTACAAATCAATTCTCACGTTCAGCATCAACCGTCCGCTGATCGTGATAGGCGTCACCACGCTCGTTCTTATTTTAAGCCTCGGCGCGTTCAAGGCGGTGAAGAAGACCTTCTCACCCGAAGCTGGTGAAGGCGAGTTTCTTGTCAACATCGACCTTCCATCGGGCACGAGCCTTGACGGCACCAGGGAGGTGGCGATGCAGATAGCCGACCGCATCAAGACCATTCCCGAGCTCGATTACATGACGATCCAGGTGGGCAACACCAACAGCGAGGACAACATCGGCACGCTCGGGGTTTTCATGGTGCCGATGGACCAGCGAACCAGAACATCCGCGCAGCTCCAGCAGCAGATCCGGGTGATGCTCAGGGATTTCGCGTACGCGAATGTTTCGGTTGACCGCTACCAGCGTGGGGCCGGGGGCGGCGGCAGCAACAAACCCTACATCCTGAATATCGCCGGGACCGACCTCAACCTCCTGAACGATTACGCCAGGAAGGTGGTGGAACGCCTGAAAAAGATCCCCGACCTCACGGAAATCACCACGAGCTACCGCGAGGGCAAGCCGGAGTTTCAGGTCCATCTTGACGACCAGAAGATGCAGGCGCTGGGCGTCACGCACCGCACCGCCGGGCGCGAGCTTCGCTACCAGGTGGAGGGAGATGTTGTCGGGAAGCTGCACGACAGGGGACTGGAGTACGACGTGCGGATCAAGCTGCGTCCCGACCAGCGTGACATACAGAGCGCCTTTCACAGTATACGCGTTCCCAACATCCACAACAAGATGATCCCGTTGAGCGCGGTCGCCACGTCGAAAACCGAGATCGGCCCGTCGAAAATACTGCGCCAGGACCGCGCAAGGGTGATACAGGTCATGGCCAACACCGCTCCCGGCGGCGCCATTGGAAGCGCGCTTGACCAGACCAGGCAGATACTCGAGAGGGAGATGCCCATGCCTCCGGGCATAAGCTATTCGTTCATCGGGCAGGCTGACAGCTTTAAAGACACAGTGCAGAACATCCTGATCGCGTTTTTCCTTGCGCTGATATTCATCTACCTGGTGCTCTCAAGCCTCTATGAGTCCTTTATCACCCCGTTCACCATCTTCATGGCGCTGCCCCCCGCCCTGTCCGGGGCGTTCATCTCCCTGTTCATTACGGGGAACATGCTCGACATATTCTCGATGATCGGGATGGTCATGCTGCTCGGGCTTGTCACGAAGAACTCGATCCTGCTCGTCGACTTCGCGATCGAGGGAGTGCGCTCGGGGATGAGCCGCAGGGAGGCGATCATGCACGCGGGCATGGTGCGGCTGCGCCCGATCCTCATGACAACGTTCGCGATGATCGCCGGCACGCTCCCGATGGTGATCGCGGGCGGTGAGGCGGGGAAATACCGTGTGGGCATGGGCGTCGTGATCATCGGGGGCCTTACGGTGTC
>CAZPZJ010000065.1:0-2389 GCA_964591055.1 uncultured Leptospiraceae bacterium | reverse complement strand
AAGTGCCCCTTGAAATCGTGCGGGTAGCGGTAGCCCTTCGCGTAGCCCATGCCCTTCATGAGTTTTGTCGGGGCATTGCGGAGGTGCAGCGGTATTTCATGGGCGAAGCCGGACGCGTCTCCCTTTGCGCGCATGAGCGCAACGTATGACGCGTTGCTCTTGGGACATGACGCCAGAAAGGTGGCGCACTGGCCCAGCACGATCTCGGCCTCGGGCATGCCAATGTTTTGCACCGCGGTCATCGCCGCGACCGCCAAAGGGAGCGCCTGGGGAGAAGCGTTACCAATGTCCTCAGACGCGAAGATCACCATCCTCCTCGCAATGAACACCGGGTCCTCCCCGGCCAGTATCATTCTCGCAAGATAGTACACGGCGGCGTCGGGATCGGAGCCCCGCATGGATTTTATAAAGGCGGAGATGGTGTCGTAGTGCCTGTCGCCGGCGCGGTCATAGTACACGAGCGAGCGGTCGAGCGCCTCCCCGAGCAGCTCCGGGGTGATAACGCCGTCGGCCGAGAGCATCACCGCCGTTTCCAGCACGTTCAGCATCCTCCGGGCGTCGCCCTGCGCAAGAGAGAGCAGCATACCCCTGCTGTCGCCGGCGAACGATATGGCCTGTTCGCGCAGCACAACGTCTGTTGAAAGCGCCCTTTCGAGCACCGATTCCAGGTCATGCTCGCTGAGCGGTTCGAGCCTGAGCACGCGCGACCTTGACAGAAGCGGCGAGATCACCTGGAACGATGGATTTTCAGTGGTGGCGCCGATCAGCACGATGTCGCCCGACTCCACCGCGTTCAGGATGGAGTCCTGCTGTGCCTTGTTGAAGCGGTGGATTTCATCGAGGAAGAGCAGCGTCTTCACACCCCTCGCCCGGTTCGCCTCGCCCGCCTGGATCACCTTTCTGACCTCGGCCACCCCCGACGAGACCGCGCTCAGGAAATGGGCTTCCATGCCAAACCGGCCCGCGATGATCCTGGCCAGGGTTGTCTTGCCCGTCCCGGGAGCGCCCCAAAGGATCATGGAAAAGGGGGTATTCTTCCGGAACATCGAATGCAGCACTTTCCCCTCGCCAAGCAGCTGCCGCTGCCCGGCGTATTCCTCCAGCATTTTCGGCCTGCATCTTTCGGCTAGCGGGGGAAAGGCATCGGGATTGTCATTCATCGGCTCCTCCCCGGGCCCCATCATGGCGTCTGATGGAGGCCCTTGCGGCATGGTATCATAACAGAAAAATCCGGTCATCCCGGATTTTTCTGTTATGATGTACGTCATTCTTTTTCGCTTCATGAAGCGCGTCCTTTCGGACGGGACGCGCGCAATGGAGTGCTGATACGTCCTATTTGTCGTCGGAGTCTCCGCCATCCCTCTGGGCGACCCGCATGCTCACTACTTTCTTGCCCCTGGACTGGGCGGCAAAACGCCTCATCTTCTTCAAGCGCCTTCTCGCCGCTTCCTCACGCTTTCTCTTCTTCTCTGCGCTGGGCTTTTCGTAGTACCTTCTGCGCTTCAGCTCCTTGAAAATGCCCTCAAAGGCCATCTTCTTCTTCAGGTTCTTAAACGCGCGCTCAAGGTCGCCGTTTACATCAACTTCAAGTGGATTAGGCATCCCGCAATCAACACCCCCTTTTTTTTGAGATTAGAGCAACGCTACGGTACGCAGTGGACCTGTCAATACAAAATTTGCCCGTTTTCAGAATTCAGGCCATTTCTGAGGCCTTGCCATAAAGACAGGCAATCCCCGCTCCACAATTCACGGGGATTGCCGCAAACTTTCAGCAACCCGGCTACCATACGGCAGCGCGGATTTCATCGTGCGCCCGACCGACGGGCGGCAATGCGCTATTTCACGCGATACCAGTACTGCGTGCGGCCGAGGAGCGAAAATCCGATAAATCCCCTGACCTCAAGCTTGTTGCCGTTGTCGACAACCTTCATGTTGCACCGGTATTCCTTGCCATTGTTGGGATCGAGTATTCTTCCGCCGCCGAACTTGGCGCCTTCATTCCTCATACCCTTCACAAACACGAGCCCAACTGTTGGCTTGCCTTTGTCGGCGCCCGGGCACTTGTCGCAGATCTTGTCCTTGCCGCCGTTCGGCTCGCCAATCAACTCGACTATCTTGCCGTACATCACGCCATTCACTTCATAAAGTTCAACAATTGATTTCGCTTTCTTCGTCTCATCGTCGATGGTTCTCCACCTGCCCACCGGGGAACCGTTGTCCGAGAAGAGACTTCCCGCTGCGAAAAGAAACGCGACCAGAACAGCCAGAAATGCGCCCTTTTTCATATAAAACCTTCCTCCTTTGTTGTTTCTGGCCGCTACCTTATATAATGTAAGATATTGCGTCAAGAGAATTACAATTTACATCTTTTTTTTTAACCATCACCATC
>CAZPZJ010000064.1:15430-16977 GCA_964591055.1 uncultured Leptospiraceae bacterium | reverse complement strand
CCCCGATTGTGACAAGCGAGGAGGCGATTATCTCATCGTTGCGGTCGAGCGACACCCGCCCGCCGTCGATGAAGCTTGAGACGAAGTGGTACACGTTGTTCGCGAACATCCACGTCGAGCTTGCAGGAACCGAGCCTGGTATGTTTTTGATGCCGATGATGGTGACCCCGTGTTTCATCGAAATTTCACCGAAATCGGTGAGGGCGCAGTTGCCCCCCTGGTCGATCGAAATGTCCACTATCACGGAGCCGGGTTTCATGGATTTCACCATCTCTTCCGTCACCAGCACCGGCGCGATGCGGCCCGGCACGAGGGCGGAAAGAACAATGATGTCGGATTGGATGACCGCGGAGGTGATCGCTTCGCGCTCTTTTGCAAGCCATTCGTCGGACAGGTGGGCGGCGTATCCCCCATCGCCGGTCGCGATATCCGGCGGCACGCCGTTCTCCACGATTTTCGCTCCAAGGCTCTTCGCCTGTTCGGCCGCGTCGCGCCTTATGTCGCAGGCGTGCGCCACCGCCCCGAGCCGCTTCGCCGTGGCGAGCGCCTGCAGGCCGCATACGCCGGCCCCCACGACCAGCACTGACGCCGGCTGGATGGTTCCCGCCGCACAGGTGATCATCGGTATGAACCTGGACAGGTGCGACGCCGCGAGCACCATTCCCTTGTAGCCGGCGACCGTGCTCATGGAAGTGAGCGCGTCCATGGGCTGTGCGCGGGTGATGCGGGGGATGCCGTCCAGCGTGAGCGCGGTGACGCCGCTTTTCGCGAGGGCCCGCACCATGTCATGGTTGACAGGCGAAGCGGGGTGCAGAAAGCTCACAAGGACCTGTCCCGCCTTCAGAAGCGTTGTTTCATGCCTGTTTGTCGCCGTGTTGAGAATCGGCTCCTTGACCTTGAGGATGATGTCGGCGCGGCTGAAGAGTGTTTCCGTGTCCTGAATGATTTCAGCCCCTGCGCCGCGATAATCGTCGTCGCTGAAGTGGGAGCCTGCGCCCGCGCCTGATTCAACCAGCACGTGTGCGCCCTGATCCGAGAATTTTCTGACGGTTTCGGGTGTGGCCGCCACCCTGAACTCATGGTCCATTATTTCCCTGGGGACCACGATGGTTAATCCGGAGAATTTCATGGTGTCGCTCCTTTGTGCATGGCTTTATTGTTGCCCGTGCGCACAGCGCATCCTGTTCTGAAAGTAGATGATAGGATACGTCCCTGGCCGGAAAAATGAGCAAGCGCTCACTCACCATATACACTGTGGAAAAGATGAAGTCAAACGAAAATTGAGGAAAAATGATACGCGGATAATGGCTGAAGTATATGTTCTATTACAGTAAATGTAAACAGCGGGACATTGGAAAGGTAAATAAAATATTTATACTATTAATAATTTTATGTTGACCAGTATATATAATAAATATATATGTTGTATATAATCTTGTTGTTTCCATGATATCATTGCCGGGCATATTATTATGCACATCCAAATACTTCTCGGGAGGACGTATGGATTACAAGTTTGATGTGCCGACAAAGCTGTTTGTCGGAGA
>CAZPZJ010000064.1:0-15330 GCA_964591055.1 uncultured Leptospiraceae bacterium | reverse complement strand
GGTGGAAGCTCTATTGACGCGGCCAAGGCGATCAACGCGAACTGGGCCAATCCGGGCAAGTTGAAGGACCACGCGATTAATCTCAATGGTTTGAAGGTTCTTCCCTTTGAGAAGCCGCTCAAGCCTTTCTACGCGGTGCCTACAACAGCCGGGACAGGAAGCGAAATCTCGTCCTCGGCGATTGTGACCGATCACGAGCTCAAGCTCAAGGTCTCGGTGATGTCCCCGAGCCTTGCGCCGACGATGTCTTTTGTCGATCCGGCGCTGATGACGGGGCTGCCCCCGCAGATTACCGCCTCAACCGGACTTGACGCGTTTGCGCACGCGCTTGAGGGCCTGATGGGTGGATTGACGCGGTTCTGCCCCTCTCCGATGAGGGATTCTTTCGCGCTGACCGCCATCGAGCTCATTGTGAAAAGCCTTATTCCCGCGATAAAAGACGGGAACAACATACTGGCGAGAAGCGACATGGCCTACGCGGCGTTCCTTTCCATCATGGGCGCGAGCAGCGGGCTGAGCATGGGTCACAGCGTGGGACACGCCATCAGTGAGGTGTCAAACATACACAATCACGGTTTTCTCTGCGCCTCGATCCTGCCCAACAACATAGAATTCATGGCTGAATTCATACCCGATCAGCTTGAGAAGCTTGCGCGCATCTTCAAGGTGGAAACAAAGGGGAAGACCAATGCCGAAATCGGCGGTGACGTGAAAAAGGCAATCAAGTCGTTCTTCAGGGAATGCGGGCTTCCCTCGCTCAAGGAGATGGGGATGAAGCTTTCGGATATCGACGAGATTGTGAAGCACACGACATCGGGGACATGGTATGTTCTCGCCCCTAAAAAGCCGTCGGAAGAGGAGCTTGCGGCCTGGCTGAAGGAAGCATTCGAGGGTTAAACGCGCGGGATTGATGCCCGATGAGGCATTTTCGCAGCGCGGCCGGCGGTGGCCGCCGGAAAGTCCCGCATCATAAAGCGGGTATAAGCATGATAATTGGAAGGTAAAACAATGCAGGAATTCAAAAAAATCTACATGAACGGCAAGTGGGTCGCCCCCGTCGGCACCGATGTGATCGATGTGGTGAACCCGTGCAACGAAGAGGTCATTGCAAAGGTGACCATGGCCAACGAGAAGGACGTCGACAGGGCGGTGGAGCATGCGCGCGCCGCGCTCCCGTCATGGTCGAAGACCCCTGTCTCAGTCAGAAAGGAGTTTCTTTTGAAAATATCAAAAGCGCTGACCGCCAGACAGAACGAGATTGGCGACACCATCGCCCGCGAAATGGGCATGCCCTCAGCGCTGTCCAGGATGATACAGGTGGGACTGCCGATCGCCACGCTGGACAGCTTCGGACCGATACTCGACGGCTATGAATTTAAGTATCCCATGGGAAGGACCACGATTGCCAAGGAGGCAATCGGCGTATGCGGATTCATTACGCCCTGGAACTACCCTCTGCACCAGATGATCGGGAAAGTGGCTCCGGCGCTGGCCGCGGGTTGCACTATGATCGTGAAGCCAAGCCAGATTGCGCCGTTGAACGCCTACATGCTTGCCGAGATCATGGACGAGATTGGCCTTCCTCCCGGCGTGTTCAACCTGGTGGTGGGAGCGGGCTCGAAAGTCGGCAACGCTCTTGCGGCGCATCCCGGCATCGACATGGTTTCATTGACCGGCTCCACGCAGTCGGGGGTCCTCGTGATGCAGGCGGCTGCGAAGACCATCAAGCGTGTCACCCTTGAGCTGGGAGGGAAATCGCCCAACGTCATCCTGGACGACGCCGATCTCAATGCGGCGGTGGGCAAGGGCGTGTTCAACGCCTTCCTGAACTCGGGCCAGACCTGCATTGCGCTCTCACGCATGATCGTTCCCGCCGACAAGCAGGAGCAGGTTGTGGAGATTGCGAAGGCGTCGGTTGCCCTGATGAAGATGGGCGACGCCTTCGAGGACGGCATGTACCTGGGGCCCATGGTGGACGAACACCAGCGGAAATCGGTGCTCGGCTACATCGACAAGGGCATCAGGGAGGGGGCAACGCTGGTCACCGGAGGACTGGGGCAGCCGGAACACCTTAAAAAAGGATACTTTGTCAAGCCAACCGTCTTTTCCGATGTCAAGCCGGGCATGACCATCGAGCAGGAGGAGATATTCGGACCGGTGCTCACGATCATACCCTACAAAACCGAAGCCGAGGCCATCGCAATCGCCAACGACACGGTGTATGGCCTGTCGGGATCGGTGTGGTCGGGCGATATTGAGCGGGCGAAAAGGGTCGCCCGGGAAATCCGTTCCGGGCAGGTGTTTGTCAACGGCGGTGATTTTGATATCAATGCCCCGGCCGGGGGATACAAGCAGTCGGGGATTGGAAGGGAGCGGAGCAAGTACGGCCTTGAGGAGTATCTGGAAATCAAGGCGATCATCGGGCCCGCGCAGCAATAGCGTGTGAACAGCAACCCGGAAGCCATGCACCGCCCGGCTTCCGGGGATATTGCCTTCTGTGTAGAAGAAATTCCTGGTGAATGGCAATTGAGGAAAAACAGGGAACATGAAAAAATAGTTGTTGACGAGTATATAAATTATATATACTTATTGTACATACTTTCTATGGCAGGATGAGTGATTAATGTCAATCAAGTACGCAATCTTAGGCCTTTTACACTACACCGATATGCACGGGTACCGGATCAAGGAGCATATCGAAAAGAACTTCGGCCACATGTGGTCGGTGAATTTCGGGCAGATTTATCCCAATCTCAAGGACATGGAGGATGAAGGGCTTGTTAAAATGATGGACATAACCCCTTCCGATGAGGGCGGTCCCCAGAAAAAACGCTACAGGATCATGCAGGAAGGTAAAGCTGAGTTTCGCCGGTGGCTCGCGCATTCGCCGGAGCGGCCCATGCTGCTGCGCGATCCGTTTCTCCTGAAATTCGCGTTTTTCGGCTTCGGCGAGAAATCAAGGGCGCTGGAGATCATCGACGACCAGATAGCCATCTACGAAAGCCAGCTGGACCAGCGGAGAAAAAAACAGGAGCGCTGGGAGCACCAGGGGGTGTACGTAAGGCTTCTGGCCGATCTGGGCATCAGGCAAAACGAGATGTTCCTGGAGTGGTTGCATCACGCCCGTGAAGAGATCATCCACAGCGATGAAGAGGTTATCGCGGGAAAACTGAAATAATCATACGGATTTGATGGAGGGTTGAACATGGAATTTACCGGTATTACGCTGGTGACGGGGGCGGCGGGATTTATGGGTAGCCATATGGTCGAGTACCTGGTGAACAAAGGGGTGAAGGTGCGGGCGACTGCGCGGCCCCGGAAGGACACCTCGTTTTTCGACAGGCTCGGCGTGGAGTACGTGGCGGCCGATCTTACGAAGCCCGAGACGCTGCCTGCGCTCTTTGAAGGCAACGTGGACCGCATCTTTCACCTCGGGGCGATCTGCAATTTTTCCACGCCGTACGAAAATCTCTACCCGACCAACGTTCTGGGCGTGGAGCGGTTTACGAAGCTTGCCCTTGAGCGCGGGGTGAAGCGCTACGTGCATGTCGGCTCGACAAGCGTGTACGGTTATTACAAGGGCGTGCCGTTCCGCGAGGACGGGCCGCGCGATCCGCAGGATTCCTACGGGCGCAGCAAGCGCGACGGCGAGGACGTGGTGTGGGCGAGGATCAGGGAGGGATTGCCGGGCATCATCACCCGGCCCTGCACGGTGTACGGGCCGCGGTGCAATGACGGCGCGGGTAAGGCCTTCTCCAGGCCCACGGACATCTCCGCGATTCCGGGAAGCGGCACGCAGCTCCTTTCCAATATACGCGCCGAGGACGTGGCCGCCGCGGTGGACCACCTCTCGTACCTGGACTCGGCGGTGGGACAGGCCTACAATATCGCCGAGGACACCTATCCGGCGCTGGGAGAGGCGTTGAAGACTGCGGCAAAGGCGTTCGGCACAAAAGTGCCATCGCTGCACCTGCCCCTGTGGCTGGTCAAGATCGCCGCGAAAATGGAAGGCAGAAAGGCCGCACGCAAAGGACAAATTCCGGACCTGGAGTACGACGCGGTGAAATACCTCTACGACGATTATGTGGTCGATAACACCAAGCTCAAGGAAACCGGCTATCGTTTGATGTATCCCGACTTTTTCGAGTCGATGAACCAGATCGCCGTGTGGTACCGGGAACAGGGTGCCAATACAAAATAATCATACAATGAGGGGGGTTGCATTATGAAACAGGTTGTGGTTATCACAGGGCTTGCCGATGGCATGGGACGTCACGTGGCGAAGATGCTCGCGGCGCAGGGGACATCGGTTGCGGGTTTTGATGTCGACGCGAAGGGCGTTGATTCTCTCTCGAAGGAGCTCAGGCAGATCGGGGGCGACCATTTGCTTGAGACCATCGACATCACCGACCGGAAGAAAATTCTGAAGTTCCGCGACAGGGTGCTGGAAAAATACGGGCATGTCGACACGGTGCTCTCCAACGTGGGTATCGGCTTTTTCAGCCCCTTTGAGGAAGCGGACCTCGAAAAGGCGCTCAAATGCCTGGAAATCAACGTAATCGGCGCTTCGGCCATCTTCCAGGCGTTCATTCCCTCCATGAGGGAGCGCAAACAGGGCAAGCTCATCGCCATGTCGTCGCTGGTGGGCCGCATCCCGTTCCCGTTCGAGGCCATCTACACGGCGAGCAAGTTCGCGATCACCGGCCTCATGGTGTCGCTGCGGCTCGAGGTGAAGCCTTTCGGGCTGCAGGTCGCCATTGTCGAGCCGGCGCAGGTTTCCACGACCTTTGCGGCCAAGATACACGTGCTGCCCAAAGAGGGTTCTCCCTACCGCGATCGGGCCCGGCGCTTCATCGAGCGCGACGATGAGCTCATCAAGACCGCCCCCACGCCTGAATTCGCGGCGAAGAGGATCGTGAAGGTGGTTAACGCGAAGAAGATGTCCCTGTTCAACCAGATTGATTTCATGAGCACGTTTTTCCTGTGGATCAACCACATCCTTCCGCGCTCGATCAGGGACATGATTCTGGTCAATTATATGGACATCAAGGTGTAGTTCGGGAATTATTTCAGTATATTGAAGTATATCCGGAGCGGCCGTCGGGGCGATGGGTTTTTTACCTTCGCAGGGGGCGGTTTGCTCTGAAACCAGGAGGTTCCCATGAGTACACAACTGGCGTCCGCCGACAACATACCCCTTCGCTCACGGGTCGAGAGACTGAGATGGAGGATTATTGACGCTCCCATGGAGGTGTGCGTCGAGCGCGCTCGCTACGTCACCGAGGCGATGAAAAAGCACTGGGACGCGCATCCGCTTGATCGCATGAGCCTGGCGCTGGAGCACATTCTGAAACACATCACTCCCGTCATCCGCGACGAGGAGATTATCGTCGGCTGCCGCACCACGAAGCTCAAAGGCGCGCCGCTCTTCCCCGAAAACAAGTCCCGCTGGATTGAGGGGGACGTTGACGGCTTTGACATGCGCGTGCTGCAGACGGCGCTCATCACGGAGCGGGAAAAGCAGGAGCTGCGCGAGAGCATCCTGCCGTTCTGGCGCGGCAAAACCGTCGAGGATGTCATGGAGAGCAGGATGCCCCCGGATGTCGCCGAAGACATGGACAAGTACATCTTCACCATGATGCTCGAGATCACCTACGGCATCGGGCACTTCACCATGAACCACGTGAAGGTGCTTGCAGGCGGGCTTCGCGGCACTATCGAAGAAGCGAACAAAAGGCTCTCGGCGCTTCCGGCGTCGGAGCAATCGTCCGACAAGAAGCTCTTCTACGGGGCGGTAATCCGCTCCTGCGAGGCGGCCATCGCCTTCGCCCGCCGCTACAGCGAGCTGGCGCACTCCATGGCGGAAAAGGAGAAGGACCCCGTGCGGGCCGCCGAGCTTCACGAAGTCGCGCGCGTATGCGCGCGGGTGCCGGAACACCCGGCCGAAAGCTTTCACGAGGCCGTACAGAGCATGTACTTCATCCACCTGATTTCGCAGATCGAATCGGGCGGTAACTCTATTTCCCTGGGAAGAATCGACCAGGTGCTCTTTCCCTATTACCGCGCAGACCGGGAAGCGGGCCGCATCACTCCCGAGCGGGCGCGCGAGCTTCTTTCACTGATGTACATCAAAACCAATGAGATATGGAACGTGCTTGAAGAGGCGTTCATCCCGGGCGGGGAGGGCACACAGGGCAAGACCACACAGAATGTCACCGTGGGCGGCATCGGCATTGACGGAGAGGACGCCACCAACGAGCTCAGCTACGTCGCGCTCGACGCGTTCGCGGACGTGCGCACCGTGCAGCCGAATTTCGGCGTGCGCCTCTCGTCGAAGGCCCCGGAGAAGCTCTTCCGGCTGGCGGCCGATTACGCGCGTGACGGAGTGCTCCTGCACCTGTTCAACGATGACGCGATCGTGAAATCGCTGGTGCACAGCGGCCATACGCTCGAGGACGCGCGCGACTACGGCGTGTGCGGGTGCCTTGAGCCCAACGCGCAGGGCAAGACGTTCGGCTCCACCTTCGCGGTTCAGTTTAACGCGATCAAGTGCGTCGAGCTTGCGCTCTCCAACGGCATCGACAACATCTTCGGCTACCTCTCCGGGATTGAGACCGGCGACCCTGCCGACTTTAAAAACTTTGACGACGTCTGGAACGCGTACGATACCCAGATGCGCCACTTCGTCGGGCAGATGGTGAAGGGCATGAACGTGCTCGACCGCGCCATCGCGGAGAACGTGCCGTCGCCGTTCGCGTCGGCCATGGTGGACGGCTGCCTCGACAAGGGGATCGACCTCACTGCGGGCGGTGCGGTGTACAACTCCACTGGCGTGCAGATGATGGGGTTCGCCAACACGGTCGACAGCCTCTACGCCGTGAAGAAGGCGGTGTTCGAAGATAAGAAGTACCCGATCGCCGATCTTGCCGCGATGCTTTCCGACGACTGGCAGGACACCGAGGACGCGCGCGCCTATTTTCTGCACCGGGTGCCCAAGTACGGCAACGACAACGACGACGTGGACGCCATGGCGGGCAGGGTGATGGACCACTACTGCGACGTGATTCTCTCGCACGGCAATTACCGGGGAGGAGCGTTCTGGCCGGGCATCTTCTCGGTGGGCTTTCACATCTCGTTCGGGGCGTTTACGGGTGCCACGCCCGACGGGCGCTCCGCGGGAGACGTGCTGGGCAACGGCATCACGCCGACCACCGGAAACGCGATTTCAGGTCCCACGGCGCTCATGAACTCGGTGGTGAAGCTGCCGCTGACGCGCGTGTACAACGGCGCCAACCTCAACATGCGCTTCCAGGGCAAAAAGATGAAAACCGAGCACCTGATGAGCCTTGTCAGGGCCTTCATGCAGAACGGCGGCATGCAGGTGCAGTTCAACATGGTGGACTCGGAGGTGCTGAAGGAGGCGAAGATGGTGCCGGAAAAGCACCGCGACCTCTTTGTGCGGGTCAGCGGGTATTCGGCGGAGTTTACCGGCCTGAGCGAAATTGCGCAGGACGAGATTATAAGCCGTACTGAATTCGAATACAAATAAGGACATGGGGCGGCCGCGGGCGGCGCAGTAGAAAACGCCGCCCGCCTTACCCGCGCCAGGGGGGTTGCAATGAGTAAAGTGATGACGACAGCCGACGCGATCGGCAGGTACGTCAGGGACGGTGATTTTCTCTTCATTGGCGGCTATGTCGCGCGGCCGCCCTTCGCGGCGATCCACGAGATCATCCGGCAGAAAAAGCGCGATCTCACCATCACGCGCAGCAACGCCGCCGACGATTTTGACATGCTCATCGGCGCGGGCTGCGTGAAGCGGTTCATCTCCACCTTCATCTCGCTCGGGCTGTACGGGCTTGCGCGCTGTTACCGCCGCTCCATCGAGGAAGGCGTTCCCCACAAAATCGAGATCGAGGAGTACACCAACCTCTCGCTGCCGCTGATGCTGATGGCGGGGGCGCTGGGGATGCCGTTTGTGCCCGTCAAGGACATGGTGGGCACCGATCTCATGAAGGTGAAATCGTTCATGGGGGACAACAAGTACAGGATGATCGAATCCCCCTTCGATAAAAGCCCGGTGATGCTTGCGCCCGCGCTGCGGCCCGACGTGGCGATCATCCACGTGCAGCAGGCCGACGAGGAAGGCAACGCGCAGATGTGGGGAATCGGCGGCGACTGCAAGTGGGGGGCCAACGCGGCGAAGAACGTCATCGTGAGCTGCGAGCGCATTGTCAGCAGGGAAACCGTCGGCAAGGACCCGTCGCGAACCATCGTGCCGGCGTTCAAGGTGGTCGCCGTGACCGAGGAGCCCTTCGGTGCCCATCCCGGCTACGCTCCGGGGTTCTACGACGTGGACTTCTCGTTCGGGTACCATTACCAGCAGGCCTCGAATACCGTCGAGGGCTTCCAGGCGTTTCTGGACGAGTGGGTGTTCGGCGTCAAGGACCGCTCGGAATACATTCAGCACTACATACAGAAATTCGGGTACGGGCAGTTCGCCAGGCTGAAGGCGAAGTTCGATTACAGCTATCCCGTATCGTACGCGTATTGAGGGAGGCCGGCTATGACAACGCATCCAAACGATTACATTAAACCGGAGCTCATGGCATGCTGCGGCGCCAGGGAGATCCGCGATAACGACGTGGTCATCGTGGGAACGGGCTTCCCGTCGATGTCGGCCAACATCGCTGTGCACACGCACGCCCCGAACGCCCGGATGATGCAGGAATCCGGCGTGTTTGACGCACATCCGAAGCGTCCCGCCCTTTCGGTGGGCGACCCATGCCTGAATCCGGGAGCCGCGATGATAGGCGGCCTCGTGGAGGTGATGGGCATGTTTCTCCAGGCGGGATGGGTGGACGTGGGGTTTCTGTCCGGCAGCCAGGTGGACAGGTACGGCAACATCAACACCACCGTGATCGGCGATTACGCCAGCCCAAAACACCGCCTTCCGGGCTCGGGCGGCGCCAACCCGATCGGCGCGCTCACCAAGCGCACGCTCATCATCGCCGTCCACAACACGCGCACCTTCGCGGAGCGGGTGGATTTCATCACCACGCCGGGATACCTGGACGGACCAGGCAGCCGCGAGAAGTGGGGGCTTGCGCCGGATACCGGCCCGGAGGTGATCATCACCAACAAGGCCGTGCTTCGGTTCGACAAAGAAACCAAGGAGGCGTACCTCGCGACCTACCATCCCGATTCGTCGGTTGATGAGGTGGTGAAGCTGACGCCGTGGAAGCTCAGGGTTGCCGACGACGTGCACGAGACCGAGCCGCCGACCGCAGAAGAGCTTCGCGTGCTGCGCGAAGTGCTCGATCCGTTCAGGATGATAAAAATATACGAGAAACGCGGGTACGTGTAGCGCCGTGCCCGTCGGTTTCCTGTTTTTCCCGGACCTGTGGTCCGGCATCTGACTGATATGGAGGGGGAAGTATGCCTATGAATTACACACGGGACCTGGCCGGTTTCTGCGCGGGACTTTCGTTCGCATCGCTGCCGGAGCCGGTTGTTCACAAGGCCAAGCTCTGCCTTCTGGATTACATAGCCAACATCTACGGCTCGCTCGAGCTGGACGCGGCGCGGGCCGTGGTGGATTACGTGCGCTCGCTGGGAGGGCCTGAGGCCGCGACCGCGCTGGGGTGCGGATTCAAAACAGGCGTGCAGAACGCCGCGTTCATCAACGGCACCACGGCTGAGGCTATTGAGGCGCAGGACGGCCTGCGCTTCGGCGGCAACCACCCGGTGTGCGCCGTCATCCCGGCTGCGCTCGCGATTGCCGAGGAGCGCGGGGCCGGCGGGAAAAAAATTGTGGAAGCGATCGTCGCGGGATACGAGGTCGCCAACAGGGCCTCCGCCGCTATGCACCCGTTCCACACGCTCTCGGGATTTATGCCCACCGGAACGTGCGGCACCTTCGGGGCGGCGGCGGCGGCGGCCAGGCTGTGCGGGTACGACAGTAATATGACGCTCAACGCTATCGGCAACGCGGGTTACCTGCTTCCGCTTACCATGGCCGAACAGCTGATGGGAGGGTACACCATCAAGATTGTCCAGGGCGGGCAGGCCGCGAGCGCAGGCATCATGGCGGCCGGGCTGGCGGGAAAGGGAATTACCGGCTGCCCGGTGGTGCTCGAGGGGTCCGACCTGAAGGGCGGGTTCACCCAGATCACATCCAAGGCGGAGCCGAAGCTGGAGCGCCTCACCGACGGCCTGGGAGATGGGTTCTCGATTATGGACATCTACTTCAAGCCCTATACGGCGTGCCGGCACACCCACGGGGCGGCGCAGGCGACGCTCGAGCTGATGAAATCCAAACCGATCAAGGCCGATGACATCGAATCGATCACGGCGTACACCTACGCGATCGCGACCATCGCCGTGGGCAAAGGCGTGCCGGCGGGCGGAAGCTTCGTCTCGGCGCAGTTCTCAATCCCCTACGTGGTGGCCGCATGTATTCTTGACGGCGACCTTGGGCCGCTGCAGCTCACGGAACGGCGCATGGCGGATTCAAAGATCATGGAGCTCGCGGGAAAGGTTGCGATCGTGTCCGACGATGAGCTCAATAAAATCTACCCGGACAAAACCGCGAGCAGGATCGAGATCACGCTCAGGAACGGGAAAAAGCTCGAGCGGCTGGTGGACATTCCCAAGGGCGATCCTCGCGATCCCATGGAGGAAAAGGACATAGTCGCCAAGATAAAACGGTTCGCCGGTTCAAGGGACGGCAAAAAGCTCGATCGGATCGCGGACATCATCATGAACATTGAAAAAGCGGAAAACGTCGGGGAGCTCGTGTCTCTGATATAAAAACTGGAAGGGAAAAGGCAAGATAATGGATTTTACCTTAAGCGAAGAACAGAAGATGCTGATAGAAACCATCAGGACGATGGGGCAGCGGGAGAAGTTCAAGGACCTCGCGAAGCATGTCGACCAGACATCCGAGTTCCCTCATCAACTGATGGAGATGTACGGCAAGCTCGGATTTCTTGGAATGACGCTCTCGCCCGAACACGGCGGCGGCGGGCAGCCGGCGCTCAACGCCATCCTGTGCATCGAGGAGCTGGCGAAGTTCAGCCCCATGATCGCGGCGCCCGTGTTTGAGTCCAACGTGGGGCCGGTGCGCGTGATCGACATTTTCGGCACCGAGGAGCAGAAGAAGACGATCGTTCCCGGGGTGTGCCGGGGCGAGTACAGCGTGTCGGTGTGCATGACCGAGCCCGAGGCGGGATCGGACCTGACGGCGCTCACCACCAATGCCGAGGATAAGGGCGATCACTACTTGCTCAACGGCCGCAAGGCGTTCATCACCGGCGGGGGGCACGCGAGCCACTACATGGTGTATACGCGCTTCAACAACGTCAAGGGGTACAAGGGCATCGGCGGGCTCCTGGTGGAGAAGGGAATGCAGGGATTCTCGTTCGGCAAACAGGAGCAGTACATGGGGCTTCACGGCATGCCGTCATGCGATCTCTTCTTTGACGACGTGAAGGTTCCCAAAAGCAACCTGGTGATCCCGCCCGGCGAGTTCAACAAGCTGATGTGGACGTTCGACATAGAGCGCTGCGGCAACGCCGCGATGTGCCTCGGCGTCGCGGGCGGTGCGCTCGACGAGGCGAAGGCCTACGCGATGGAGCGAAAAACATTCGGGGCCGAGATCTGCAACCGGCAGGCTGTTCAGTTCATGGTTGTGGACATGGCGATGAAGCTCGACGCGGCGAGGATGCTGGTGTACCGCGCGGTGTGCGGTGCGGGCGCGGGGCTGCCATCGATCTATGAGGCGTCGATGGCCAAGGCGTACGCCAATGAGATGGTGGTCGAGGTAACCAATACCGCCATGCAGGTGTTCGGAGGATACGGGTACAGCAGCGAGTTTCCCATGGAGCGAATGTACCGGGACGCCAAGGCATGGGGCGTGGCGGGCGGGACCATTCAGATGCTCAAGATCGGCATCGCGGGAATGATCTTCGGCAAGAGGTTTGACCAGCGGATGGCGCAAAGCGGAAAATAAAAGGAGGCAGTGGATGAGCCAGTATTACAAGAATGCGGACGATCTGTACAAAATATACGGTTATTTTCTGGACCGCGTGCTGACCGACGAGAAGATCGGCACCAAGATGTCGAAGGCCGGCATCATCATCAAGTTCATTTACAAGGATCCAGACACGGAAATCACCATCGACCTGAAGAACAAGCCGGCCAAGGAAGGATACTACGGCACCTACTATCTGGGGCCGTGCGATCTCAAGGAAGACGTCTGGTCGGAACAGTCGGCCGACCACTCACACCGGTTCTGGCACGGGCTTGAAAATCCGATCGCCAGCGTTACGAAGGGACTGGTGCGGCAGGGAGGCAAGGTCACCGCGATGCTGAAGCTCCTGCCCGTGGTGAAGCCGGCATTCCAGATGTTCCCCGTGGCGCTCAGGGAGCTGGGGCTGGAAAACCTGATCGTCACCAAGAAATAAGGGGCCGCGCGGGCCTGTCGCGGAATCGCGCGGCGGGCCTGTGTCGCTTTCATGGAAAACGCTCTGGCAAGGAGTATTGTGTATGTACGGCAATACCGGTCTTATCGCCGATATCGATCTCACGTCCCCGCAGGTCCGGGACATGCGCCTGCCCCTGGAAACCTACCGCGCGTTTATCGGCGGCAGCGGCCTGGCCGCCAAGATATTCAATGACAGGGCGGATTTCACGGCCGACCCGCTTTCCCCGCAGTCGCTCCTCATTTTCATGAACGGCCCGCTCGCCGGAGTGAAGCTCTCCGGTGCAAGTCGCATGTGCGCCGCGGTGAGATCGCCACTCACCGGAACGTTCGCCGACTCATCATGCGGCGGCTACTTTGCACCGGCGCTGCGCTTTGCCGGATTCGACGGCCTCGTCATCACCGGGAAAGCCGCGTCACCGTCGGTGTTGCTGGTTGAAAACGGCGCCGTCAGCATCGAGGATGCGGCCGACCTGTGGGGAACGGGGATCATCGAATGCACCGCGAAGCTTGAGGAGCGCTACGGCAAAAAATCGACGGCGCTGGTGATAGGGCCGGCCGGAGAGAACATGGTCCCGTTCGCCTGCATACTAAACGAAGCGCACCACGCGTTTGGGCGGTGCGGCATTGGCGCGGTGATGGGCTCGAAACTCATCAAGGCCGTCGTCGCGGTCAACGCGGGCAAAAAAGAGATGACGATGGCCGACGGGGACGCGGTCAGGTCGCTGATAAAGGAGCTCACGCCCCGTATCCGCGAATCTCTCATTTCGCAGGTGCTGCACGATTTCGGCTCGTCGGGAAACCTGGAGGGGCACATGTACACGGGCGACGTGCCGGTGCGCAACTGGACCTCCAACTTCAACGAGGAGATGGCGGAGGCGCTCACCGGAAGCACCATGAGCGACACCTTTCTCACGAAGACCGGCACCTGCGCGTACTGCGCGGTCGCCTGCAAGCGCGTGGTGAAGGTGGACGAGGGGCCATTCGCCATCCCCGAAACCGCAGGCCCGGAGTACGAGACAGTGGTGGCGTTCGGAAGCCTCCTGAACTCCCCGGACCTCGCAGCGGTGTGCCGGGCCAACTACCTATGCAATGATTATGGCATGGACACCATCTCGGCGGGCTCCACGATCGCCTGGGCAATGGAGGCGTGGGAAAAGGGGCACCTGACCGCCGATCACACCGGCGGAGTCGCCCTCGAGTGGGGCGACATGGAGACGGTGCTCGGCGCAGTGCTGCCGGCGATGGCAAGGGGTGAGGGAAAGATGGGCGCGCTCCTCGCGATGGGGAGCGCAAAGGCCGCGCGCGCAATCGGCAACGACGCGATCGACTACACCGTGCAGTGCAAGGGGCTTGAAGCGCCCATGCACGACCCGCGCGGCGGGGGGCACGGGCATGCGCTTGCCTACGCGGTAAGCCCCCGCGGCGCATGCCACGTGGCGACGGCCATGCACTTCATGGAAACCGGCGCGTGCAATTACCCGGAAATAGGATTCGAGTTCGATCTCGAGGCGCTCACCCACGAAAAGAAGCCCGAGACCATGGTGCTCGCGGCGGCAATAGGGATGATCGAGAACAGCGCCTGCCTGTGCCAGTACGCGGACCGATCGCTTGCGCTCAATGAGATCGTTGATCTCTTCAACGCGGTCGCCGGCTACGGCTACACGGTCGAGTCGATGATGGAGGCGGGTGAGCGGGTGTTCCATCTCAAGCGCTGTCTCAACTACCGGCTCGGCTTCACCGCCGCCGATGACGACATCACGCCCCGCATGCGCGAGCCCGCCCGCGACGGGGAGCCCGAGGGCATCGAGATCATGTTCGACGAGATGAAATCGCGCTTCTACGAGCTGATGGGCTTTGATCCCGTGACCGGCATCGCATCACGGGAAAAGCTTGCCGCGCTCGGCCTGGAGGACGAAAGCGGGTCCCTGCGTGAGGAGGCTGGGTGATAATTCACGTGGAAGGCGCGGGCTTCATGCGCCGCCATATCGACGCGGGGGCGGTCGATCTCCCGGATGACGCTATCGTCACCACGCTCGTGCGCGCCCTGCATCTTCCTTCCGGCCACCGCGTCGTCGTGCTCGTCGACGGCAAAAAGCGGCTGCCGGATGACAGGCTGTTTGACGGGGAATCCGCCCTGGTTGTATCCCTCCTGTCCGGCGGGTAGTGCGCACAGAACCACGCTGGCAGACGCGCACAGTTTATCTTCCCTGAAACATGCCTTATCGCACCCGAAAAACATGAAATTGCGTATTTTTTTATTGACGGGTAATTCATGTATTCTTATGTTAACGTTATCGTTAAATAATATCGTTAAACGATAATGTTGAGATTGTGGAAAACC
Source organism: uncultured Leptospiraceae bacterium (assembly GCA_964591055.1). Classification (GTDB taxonomy): domain Bacteria; phylum Spirochaetota; class UBA4802; order UBA4802; family JAGODF01; genus CAZPZJ01. Next base: position 502 of record CAZPZJ010000064.1, on the reverse strand, counting down.
GGGGAATAATGGATACCAGGGAAAAGATAATGGCGGCCGCAATCAGGCTGTTTGCGAGCAAGGGGAGGTACGGAACAAAAATGGATGAGGTGGGAGCGCACGCCGATGTCAACAAGGCAATGGTGTACTATTACTATTCAAGCAAGGAAAACCTGTATTTCGAGGTGCTGAAGACCATTTTACGAGAGCATCATGAAAGTGCTCACTGCGATTTTTCAGCGACTGAAGACCCGTTGCCCGATTACACCGAATTGATCAAGAAGATGATCAGGATAATGTATTCAAGATTTCTCAAGGATCCTGATGGATCGAAAATAATGCTGGATGCGATGATCAACATGCCGGATATGTTGTTCAACGCAATACAGACGGTATCGAAGGAGCAGGAAAACGCCAGGAAAAGCGACCAGATGAAGCTTTTCGATATGATCTCCGAAGGAATACGAAGCGGGACCTTCAGGAACATCGACCCCGGCCACACGTTCATCAGCATCATAGGGCT
>CAZPZJ010000063.1:0-17019 GCA_964591055.1 uncultured Leptospiraceae bacterium | reverse complement strand
CCACGGGGCTTTCCCGTGTGCTCTGCATGCCCGGCGGGGGGCTTGTCAGGATGATCACGGGGATATGGGGCTATTTCTACCTGCTCGCGGCGGCGCTCCTCGCCATGCTGCTCTACCTGCGGTTTGGCCGCTGGAAAAATCACTGGAAAGCAATGAGCCCGGTAGGGCTTCTCTTCGTCGCGGTGATACTCGCGCTGTCGGCGCCGTTTGTCGCCTCGCAGAGGGCGATGCGGGCGGACCTCGTCCACGGGCTGCTCCCGTTCCATGTGGCGCTGACGGTCGCGGGCGAGCTCTTTTTCTTTTTTTGCTTTATCGGGGCGCTATTGTATATCGTGATGGCCCGCCAGCTCAAGAAGAAGGGGTCGATGAAGTTCATTTACCGGCTCCCCAACCTTGAGGCGATCGAGCGCTTCAACGCATGGTCGATACGCCGTGCGCTGGTGTTCCTGTCGGCCGGCCTGCTTGTCGGGGTGGTGCAGCTCTGGATCAGCTATGGAGCGGTGTTTCTGTTTTCCCCCAAGGAGATCGTGATTTACCTTTCATGGGTGTGCATCGCCGCCCTCTTCCTCGCCCAGAGGTACAGGGTTGTCGGGTCGTACGCGTTGAGCAGGGTGACGCTCGTCTGCTTCGCCGTGATCATGACGGTGTTCATGGCGACGAATATAGCGGTGAAAACCGGGTTCCACAGTTTCAGATAATGCACGAACAGAATATCATACCGGAAATCGCCCTTGTGGGCATGAGCCACAAGACCGCGCCCGTTGAGCTGCGCGAATGCTTTTCGCTGTACGGCGAGGAGGGCAGGGAGGTGCTTGCCCGGCTCGGGAAAAGCGGCATCAGGGAGGCCGTGTACGTGGCCACCTGCAACAGGGTGGAGGTGTACTTCGCCGCGACCGACGTCATCCGGGGCACGCAGTCGGTGATGTCCGTGCTTGAGGAGCTCTCGCCCGGGCAGTCGGACCGGTTCGATGGCGCGCTCTACCGCAAGTACGGGCGTGATGCGGTGCGGCATCTGCTGTACGTGTCGGCGTCCCTGGACTCGATGGTGATCGGGGAAAACGAGATTCTCGGGCAGCTGAAAAAATCCTACAGCATGGCCGTGCAGGCCGGGATGACGGGCGTGGTGATGAACAGGCTCTTTCACTGCGCCTTCCGCGCGGCCAAGAAGGTGCGCACCGAAACCGACATCGCCAAAAATCCCCTTTCCATCGCCTACATCGCCACCGAGCTCGCGCGCAGGATTTTCGAGCACCTGGGGGAGCGAAGGGCGCTGCTCGTGGGCGCCGGCGAGATGGGAGAGCTCATCCTCAAATACCTCACCAAGAACGGCATCGGCGAGATCACTATCGCCAACCGCTCGCTGCACAACGCGGAACGGATCGCCGCCGAAATCAACCGCGCCACGAAAATAATCGGCCTTGACGATATCCCCGGCGTGCTCGCCGGTGTGGACATCGTGATATCCTCGGTCACGTCGAAGCGCTGCGTGATCAACGCCGACATGATGCGCGACGCCGTGCGCCGGAGGGAGGGCCAGCCGGTGTTCATGATCGACATCGCCGTGCCCCGCAACATAGAGCCCGCGGTGCATGACATCCACGCGGTGTTCCTCTACAACATCGACGACCTCAGGGGCATCGCTGACGAAAACCTGAAAAACAGGATGAGCGAGGTGGAAATCGCGCGCGGGCTGGTTGAAAACGACGCGGACGACTTCTACCGCTGGTACGAGGGGCTGGTGGTGGTGCCCGCGATCGCGAGGCTTAAAAAGAAGTTCGATGAAATCAGGAAGAAGGAAACCGCGCGCTACCGATCGAGAAAGCTCAAGCACCTTGCCGAGGAGGATTTCAGACTGATCGAGGACCTGACTGTCCAGATCATGACAAAAACGCTTCACAACCCCATCATGCACCTGCGCCAATACCAGGATGAGCTTTCCGGAGGGCACTGCGGGCGCGATACCGTAAAGGAGAAAACCAGGCTCATCATGGACCTGTTTGAAAAGGAGAAATGAAACACGGCCATCCACACGGGCACACGCCGAGGCTCGTCTTCTGGGAGCTGACCAAGCGCTGCAACCTGCGCTGCGCGCACTGCCGCGCCGAAGCTGAGGACCGGCTCTACGAGGAGATGAGCACCGGTGAGATCATCACGGTGATCGACGCCATCGCAGCGCATTACCGCCCAATTATGGTGCTGACGGGGGGAGAGCCGCTCTACCGTGAGGACCTCTTCGAGATCGCCGCGCACGCCAAGGCGAAGGGGCTGGTAATCGCGCTTGCGACCAACGGGACGCTCATAGATGCGGTGGTCGCCGGGCGCATCCGCGGTGCGGGATTTGACAGGGTGAGCATCTCGATCGACGGGGCCGACGCCGCCTCGCATGACGGCTTTCGCGGCATCAGCGGAAGCTTCGCTCGCGCGCTGAGGGGCGCCGCCTTTCTGCGAGAGGCGGACGTTCCCTTCCAGTTCAACATGACCATCACGAAACGCAACGTGGGCCAGCTCGCGGGAGTGCTCGCGCTTGCGGAAGAGAGGGGGGCGAAGGCGCTGCACGTGTTTGTGCTGGTGCCGGTGGGCTGCGGGGTGGAAATCGCCGGCAGCGATATGCTCTCTCCCCTTGAGTGCGAACAGGCGCTTGAGTGGCTCTGTGAGCGCAGCAGGGAAACCGAGATCGAATTCAAGGCGACATGCGCTCCCCAGTACTACCGCATCATCCGCCAGAAGGCGAAGGCCGAGGGGAAAACGCTCACGTTTGAAAGCGACGGCCTTGCGGCGGTCACCCGGGGATGCCTGGCCGGCACCGGCGTGTGCTTCATCTCCAACCGCGGGGACGTGCAGCCCTGCGGCTACCTCCCGGTCGTCGCGGGCAATGTCAGGCGGACGCCCTTCCATGAAATCTGGGAGAACGCACCGGTTTTCCGCGACCTGAGAAATTACGACGCCCTCGGCGGCAAGTGCGGCCTGTGCGGGTACCGCTCCTTCTGCGGAGGATGCCGTGCGCGGGCCTGGCATGAAACCGGCGATTACATGGCGGAAGAGCCTTCATGCCTGTATGAGCCCCCGGCGCTTCGTGGCCGCGGGACGCACGGAGACGGGTGAGAGATGAATACCGGCAAGCTTGCGCGGGCACTGGGTGAACTGGGCAGAGTGCTTTCTGATGAGCCGCTGTATAATTACACCACCTTCAAAACCGGGGGCCCCGCGGACATTCTCTTCATGCCCGGCGGACGCGAGCGCGCAGCCGAAGCGGTCGCGCTCATTCGCGAGGAGGGCGCGCCGCTCACGGTGATCGGCGGGGGATCGAACCTGCTGGTGTCGGATTCCGGCGTGCGCGGGGTGGTGATGCGCATCTGCGACGGGGACGACGGCGCGTCGATTCCGGCAATCCGCGCTGACGGCCTGGTGGCGGCGAGCGCCGGAACCGGTAAGAAATCGCTGCTTCGCTACTGCATGGAAGAGGGGTTTACCGGCATGGAATTCATGGCGGGCATCCCCGGCTGCGTGGGCGGCGGCATCGTGATGAACGCGGGCACCGTCGACGGCACCTTCGCCGGCGTGCTTGCCGAGGTGGAGTACCTGGATGGGGCGGGCGCGTTCACGCGCGTGGCGGTGGATGCCGGCGTCGCGGGTTACCGCAGCCTGGGCCTTCCTTCGTCGGCCGTGGTGCTGGAGGGCGTGTTCAGGCTGAACCGCGGCGCCGACAGAAACGAGGTCGAGGCAAGGATCAGACGCATCATCGCGGAGAGGAAGGCCAAGCATCCGCTGGATTACCCCTCCGCGGGATCGGTGTTCAAGAACCCGCCGGGCCATTCCTCATGGAAGCTCATCAGGGACGCCGGGCTCAACGGGGCGCGTGTCGGCGGGGCGATGGTGTCCGGGATGCACACGAACTTCATCATAAATTATGACAACGCGACCTCCTCCGACATCCTGAACCTGATCAGCCTTGTGCAGGAGCGGGTGTACGGCATGTTCACCGTACGACTGGAGCCGGAAGTGCGGATGCTCGGAACATTCGGCCAATAAAAAAGGAAGGGGCCTTTCCGGCGATTCCGGACACCCCTTCCCTCTCACGTAAACTCTTCTCGCTCTGGGTACACCCTGTACCTTACTCTAAACACCCTCCGGTGTTGAACATGAACGACAAGTTGTAAAAAACCAGACTAACATCTTCTGAAAACAATATACTGCAACGCGCCGTTTCCGTCAATTAATTCCGTAAAAAAACGGCGTCAATTAAAACTCAGAAACGCGGCGTCGGATGATTCAAAAACTTTTATCACGCTTGTCACTTTTGTGAGGTCGAGGACTTTTTTCACCTCGGGATTGGGGGCCGCGATACGAAGCCCGGATTTCAGGCTCTGGTTGATGTTGAGAAATATGCCGATGCCGGAGCTTGTGATCATCTTGACATTGGAAAGGTCAATCACCATTTTCTTTATCGCTTTGCTGATGATGGCCTGCTGGAGCTTTTCCTTGAGCTCGGGAACGTCCAGCGTGTGCACCTCTGACATTTCTATTTTCACGACAAAGATACCGTTGTCTCTTTCGTTTAACTCGAACATGTGCGCCCTCCATGGTTGTTGTGACGGCTGCCCGCGTCGCGTCAGTTCCTGCTTCTGCGGAAGTGTACGAGAAGCACAATCAATCCTGCGTTATTTTCACGCACTTGGACCGTAGCGTCAATAACAATTTCAACGCGTGTTCAGGCCGGTTTTTCCATGAGTCGGGGCAAGATAGTGCTTTTCGGGCTTTACAAAATGGACCGGAGGTTGTTCCCTGCCGGCATCACACCCGCAGGAAGGTTCCATCAATGGGCGACCACCATGACCAGCACGATCATGAGCACAAACACCGTGTTCGCGAGCTTCCCGAGTTCCCCACCGAGATTACTTTCAAGGTCATCTGCAAAAACCTCGGCCACATCGAAGGCCGGCTGCGCTCAGTGATGAGCGACTTCGGCCTGGAAGCCGATATCGGGGGGAGGCCAAGCCGCAAATCGACGTTTATCTCCTATACGGTGACGGCGGTGTTTCCTTCTGACGAGGTGCTTCAGCGCGCGCTGGGGATGATTTCCGCCATCGACGGCGTCATGACGATGTTTTAACCGCTTCCGCGGCGATCGCTCCGGTGCTCCAGGCGAACTGCAGGTTGAACCCGCCGCTGTCCCCGTCGATGTCCAGGATTTCCCCGGTGAAATGCACGCGGGGAGCCAGCCTGGATTCCATCGAGGCGGGGTCTATCTCATCCACGCACACGCCGCCCGCCGCGACGACGGCCTCGCTGAACGGGCGCGCCGGCCCGGGATCGAGCTCCAGCTTTTTCAGCGTTCGCATGATCGAGTCCTTTTCGCCCGCGCCGAGTGTCCCCGCCGGCCGCGATGGATCGACGCCCGCAAGTCCCAGCAGAACCTCTGGCATGCGCTCCTTCAGGATGCCGAGCATCCCGAACCCCGCCGGTTTGCCCCGGTCGCGCCACGCTATCTCCAGCCACTGGGCAAGCTCATCGAATGGGGCGCCCGGAAAGAAGTCGATTTCGATTAAAGGAGTCTGTCCCGAAGCCAGCGAGGCGTTGACGGCGCGGGACACGTCTAGGGACGCCGGCCCCGAGATGCCGTAGCCGGTGAAAAGCACCTCCCCCGTGGAGCAGGCGATATTCCGGCCGCCCGAGCGGGCAGTGACGCGGCAGTCCCACTTGATCCCCTCCATGCGGTGGAGCGCCCTCAGCGGCACGTTGAGCGGGATGATGGCGGGCAGCGGCTCGTACACGCGGTGTCCCAGCGAAGCGGCGAGATCGTACACGTCCCTCGAGGCGCCCAGCGGGGAGTACGCGCAGCTGCCGGCGGCGACGATCAAGGAGTCGCAGGACATCTCCTCCTGCCCGGCGGTGACAAGCTGTATTCCCTTTTTCGCGGGGAGGATGCGCTCGATCTTCCTGTGCAGCCGGATGTTCACGCCCCTGCGGGCGGCCTCGTACTCCAGCATCTTCTGCACGCTTGAGGCCTGCAGCGACGCCGGGAAAAGACGCCCGTTTTCGCCCTCCACGAAAGGCACCCCGATCGATTCAAAAAACGCGACAGTGTCATCGAGGCCGAACCGCGAGAACACGCCGTTGACCCACTTGGGGTTGCGCCCGTGATACCGTGAGGCGTCTATCCGGGTGTTTGAGATGTTGCAGCGGCCGTTGCCGGTGGCGAGGAGCTTGCGCCCGGTCTTCTTCTGCTTTTCAACGAGCGTTACCTCGATGCCGGGCCCCGCCGCCCGGCACGCCGCCATGAGCCCGGACGCCCCCGCTCCGATGATGACCACGCGCTTTTTCACGCAATCAGCATCATCGCGAAGGTCGAATTTATTCAAGATGTTTTTTGCCGACGCCGCACATCTTCCCGTCCTGCAAAATATGTTTGCATTTCCTCCACGCAGGCACTATGCTGAACGGGAGGAAATCGATAAGTGCGCCGGTGTCCTGCAATGCGCCGCCGGCGATTCCATTTTACGGAGGACCGTAGTGGGCGATCAGATGAATGATGTCGTTGCGTACCTCAAGGCGCGGCTCGCCGAATGCGCGCGAAGGCCCGATTTACACGCCAACACCATCCAGGCGTACACATCGCTCCTTTCACTCGCCGAAAGCCGGCCCGGAGACTACGTGCGGGAAGCGGGCGATATGTTCGCCGTGGTGAAGGCGGAAAACCTTGACCGCTTTTCAAACTACGCTTCGCTCTACGAGCGTCTCGGGATGAAAGGATGCGCCGATGCGTACCGCGTGGCGCTTGACGCGGTGAATCGGTCGACGGGCTACGCCGATATCAACCGGAACATCACGAAGGCGCAGACGGCGATTACCGACGCGCTCAACAGGGAGAGCCGCTGGAGGGACAACATGATGGTGCTTGTGGGAAAGCTCTTTGAATACAGGGTGGAAGTGGGAGACAGGAAAAGCGCGGCGCGTGACGCGGTGAAAGCCGCGTGGGCGGCCCTCAGGGAGATTGACCCAGACGTGAGCTGGGGCGGGATCAGCGCCTCGCCGAAAAGCCGCCGATTCCTGTACTACGACGACGAGCGCATGGCGCTCATCGGGCGCTGGCTCGGGGAGGTGGTCTCGTGAACGAAGATATTAAAAATTTCATCGCCAGTTACGAATCGATGATTGCAACGTACGCCGCGAAGGTGAAGCCGGACAGCGCAAAGCTTGCCGACGCCAGGGCCTGCCTCGGGAAAATGGTGAAGGCAGGGGAGTCCTGCGCCGAAATAGGCCCCTTCATGACGAAGATCACGGAGCTGGACCTGATGGGAGAGATGAGCGCCGCCCTCACCGCGCTCGCGATGGAGGGGCTTGAGGCCCAGCGCGAATCCGGGGAGATGAAGACGCCCTCCGCGTCCGACGCGGCGCTGGGCTATCACAAGGCGTTCGAGGCGATGCAGGGCAGGGAAAAGAAGCCTGCGACCTGCGCCGTATACGAGCGCGTGTTCGAGATCGAGCGCGAATCGGCAAGCGCGATCGAATTTCTGCGCAGGGCGCTGGAGGAGGGCCTTCTGGTCAGAATGTCCACGGTCGCCATCGCAGAAGAGGCGAAGCCGCTGATCCCGCAGGCTGAGGAAGTGTCCCTTCCCGCCATGGCGCACCACCACGAGAAGATGATCGAAATGGCGCAGTCGGCGACGAGCTCGCTTGAGGTGGAGTACGAGTCGCAGCGCCTCTACGAACTCAACCGCGCCGAGCTCACGCTCGACCAGATGCTGTGCAACGACCTCGTGTACCTGCTGGGCGGGGCGGTGTCGGGCTACCTGATGAGCCCCACCGAGGAGAACCGTCAGCGCGTGGAAAACAGCTACATCTTCGTCGCCGATTTCACCGGGCTGGACATGGACCGCCTCTTCGCGCTGCCCCGCGTGCGTGACGTGGTGGAGAAGATACTCGTCAAATCGATCAACCAGGGAACCGGCGGAAAGAAGTACACCGTGGAAAGCTTCATCGACGAGCAGAAGCAGGTGATTGCGCACTGCATGCAGGGAAAGCAGGCGATCGCCGGGCCGCAATCGCGCTCGACGGCGGTGATATGGGGCAGGGTGTGTTCATTCGCGGATGCGTTCTCATTTCTCAGGAATCCGGCGCGGCCGGAACAGTTCCAGCGGTAGGCGGATCCGATGGACGCGATGGTCAGGATCCTCGCAGGCGCGTTCCTCGCGGCGGAGTACCTTGCGATGGCGGTGCTTGCCGGCTTTTTCGCCGGAGGCGCGCCGGTCTGGAAGCGGATCGCCGCGGGGTGCGGCCTTGTGTTCTACATCGTCGCCATCGCCGCGCTGCTGCTGAGGCACAGAGAGCTTGAGCGCCCGCTGTGGGAAATCCCGGCGGTGCTTGCGCTGCCCTTCGCGCTTTCCGCCGCGCTGCTGCGTCCGCCGGAGTGGCTGTCGGCAGACCTGTGGCGCTGCGCGGGCGCGCTGCACTTTGAGATGATCGCGGGGGGATTTTTCCTCGGCATTCTGCTTTCGCCGCTGATCGCCTCCTTCTCGGGAGCGATGAGCGGCCGCCAGGCGTTCGAGGTGTCGACGGCGGGGCTTCGCTACATCGGCAGCCGCCGGCTTGCGGCGTTCGGCGTCATCATGGCGTGCGGGGTCGGGGCCGCGCTCGTCGCGTTCGCGAAGGCCGTGCTCGGGCATGCGCGCGATTTTCCGGGCTGGCGGCGCGTCGCCTGCATCGCCGCCGTCCTCGCCGCGACCGCGATGGTTGCGAAATTCACCTACGCGATGACGGTTTTCAGCAGGGGAGGAGGGCCTGAGGACTGACAGCCCGCGCGCAGCAAAGGCGTCTTTGCGATGAGAATTGTGGTTGCCGAAAATCGCCCTTCGTACTTGGATGATTACAGGGCGGCGTGCGCCGCCGAATTCACGTTCCGGATTGCGCCGATATGGACAGGAAAACCATCAAGCTGTACGACATGGATTCCATGGAATACGCGGGCTGCATCGAGGTGACTGGCGCCAGGTGGGAGTACCGCGACGTCTGCAACGAGCACATGCTCGAGGTGACTGCGGGAATGCCGCTCAAGGCGCTGCTCGCCTGCCTTGTCAGCTTCAACTACGTGTATGACGTCATCGAGCACTGAGGCGCGCCGCGACGTGGCGTCACGCGATCTCAGATACAGGCTCAACGACGATGACCCTGCCGAAAGGAAGCGTTTCATACGCCGGACCTTCGACGGCATCACGCCGACGTACGACCTGCTGAACAGGATACTCTCGTTCGGGGTGGACCGCCTCTGGCGGCGATCGGCCGTCGCGAAGATGGGGTCGCTTGGCGGCAGGAAGGCGCTCGACGTGTGCGCCGGCACGGGCGACCTCTCGCTCGCGCTCAGGAAACGCGGGGCCTGGGTGGCCTCGCTGGACTTCTCGCTTCCCATGCTTTCGAAGGGAGCGGCCGACGGAAGGACCGTTGTGCCCGTTGCGGCGGACGCGAGCGCTCTGCCGTTCCGTGACGGCTCCTTTTCCGCGCTGGCCATCGCGTTTGGCATCCGCAACATCCCCGACCTCAACGTGTTCCTCGGCGAGGCCGCGCGCGTGGTCTGCCCCGGCGGCGACTTCGTGGTGCTCGAGCTCACCAGGCCCGAAGGGGCGCTCACGCGTGCGCTCTACCGGCTTTACCTGTTCGGGCTGATTCCGCTCATCGGCGGCATCGTCTCGCGCCGGCGCGTGGCCTACCGCTACCTCTCTGAAACGATAGCGAGCTTCGTGGAGCCGCGCGAGCTCGCGACGATGATCGAGCGGGCCGGGTTCGAGGGCGTGGCGATCAGCCGCAAATCGTTCGGCGCGGCGACCATCATCCACTGCCGCAGGAAATCGTGACGTTTCCGGGCGTCTCCCCTCCGCCGTGTAATGAATCCGGGCTGAAATGCCGAAAGTCAATACAGGGCGCGTTTTCACGGCGCGCCGATGCGCAGCCAGTCGGGGGACGGTGGATCGAAAAACGCTGAAAACGATACTCGTGATGGCGGGAACGCTCTGCATCGCGCTTCTCGCGCTGCTGTGCGCGCTTCGCTTCACCGGCCTGCGCATAAAGTCCGGCGATGTGTCATGGAAGGTGCGCGAGCGTGAAATCGTCGACCGCCTGCTCGCCTCGCCGGTGCTGCTGTACCACAACATAGACGGCGCGGGCGTCTTCTCGGTGACGCTCGAAACGCTCCGCGCGCACTTCGGCCTCTTCCGCGACCGCGGTGTCGAGGTGATCAGCCTGGACGACTACTTCGGCAGGCTGGAAAATCCCGCTCCCTTCTCCCGTCCGGTCATGATGCTCACCTTTGACGACAGCTACCGGGCAATGTTCACAAAACTGCTGCCGGCGGTCAGGGAGTTCGGCTACCCGGCCACGCTCTTTGTGTACACGGGCGGGATCGCCGAGAGCAACCCGGGCGGCCTGACGTGGAGCAACCTGCGCGAGCTCGACCGCGGTGGCGTGCGGATCGAGTGCCACAGCGTGAGCCATCCGGACCTCGTGCGCATCGACGGCATGAATACGGAGGAATCCCGGCGCGCGCTCTTCGAGGAGATGTACCTGTCGCGCCGCGTGCTCGAGCTTTACCTCGGGCGTCCCGTGAAGTACTTCGCCTTTCCCTTCGGCAGCTACAGCCTTTCCATCATAGAGCTCTGCCGCTTCGCCGGTTACGAGCGCGTGTTCACCACCGACCAGGGGCCCAACATCGTGACGCGCAACAACTACTGCCTGCGCCGCCAGCATGTGCTGCGCACCTACCCGATCGGAAGGATCGAGGGCTTTATCCGCTGATCACACCCTGAAAAAGCTCATTGACGCCTTCAGAAAATCCGCCATGCTTGCAACCGCTTCCGAGCTCTGCGCCATCTGCTCCGCGCCGGCCGCGTTGGACTGGGTGAGCTCGTTCATGCTGCTTATCGATTTCACCACTTCGCCGATCGCCTGCTTCTGCTCCTCAGTGGCGTTTCTGATCTCCTCCGAGCGCGTTTTCACCATGTCCGCGTCGCCGAGCACCATGGTGTTGATCGACGTCTGTTCCTTCATGCCGGCGGATATCGTGTCCATCATCGCGCTGATCGAGGTGACGCCCTCGATGATGCGGGCGATGAGCCGGGTCGATCCCGTGATGTCGCTCATGCCGAGGTTAATTTCGTCGGTGTTGAGTTTGATGAGCGAATCGATCTCCTTGATGCTTGCAGCGGTCTGGTCCGCAAGCTTGGATATCTCGTCGGCGACCACCGCGAAGCCGCGCCCCGCGTCTCCCGCCCTCGCGGCCTCTATCGCGGCGTTAAGGGACAGGAGGTTGATCCTGTCAGAGATGTCGTTGATCATGCCGACGATGCCTATCATGTCCTGCGAGCTTTTCGTGATCTTCCCCATGCTGGAGTTCATGCGCTCGAGCGATTCGCCTCCCGCGCTCGCGTCGGTGGATATGCTTCCGGCGACCGTCTGCGCATTGTCGATGTTCGCCGCCATGGCGCTGATCTTCCCGGAAAGCTCCGTTATGCGCCCGATGAGCGCGTTGATGCCGTTGAACTGGTCCTGAACGCCGGTGGCGACGTTGTCCATGCCGGCCGATATCTCCTCAATGGAGGCCGTGATCTCCTCCACGGTCGCCGCCTGGCCCTGCGCGTTGTCTGAAAATGACGTCGTAGAGCTTGACATCTCCTCCGCGGAGGTGGCCATGTCCTGGGATGTGGAAAGGATGCTTTTTACCACGTTGCTGATCTTCGCGGAAAGGGTGTTGATGCCGGTGGCCACCATGCCGATCTCATCTCCCGTGAAGATGTTGAGTTTCCCTTTCGTGAAATCGCCCTCTGCGATGTGCGCGATGGTGTTTTTGCACTCTTCGAGGGGGTTGAGGCGCCTGTAGAGGAGGTTGAACACCATGTAGATTGCGAGCAGCATCCAGAAGAGGCCGATGCCTATGAGCCACGCCGCCATCTTGCCTGAATACGCCATAAGCTCCGCGCGGTCGGAGCTCGCCACGCAGTAAAATCCGTAGGTGTCGTTTTTCAGCGCGACGGCAAACCTGTCTGTGCCGCTGAACGAGTAGCTGTGCACCTTCCCGGGCTGTGTCATGATCCGCCTGCCCCAGTCGTGTTTCGCCAGGCTTTCTTTCAGGATTATTTCCTTCCGGGGATGGGCGAAAAAAAGGCCTGATCCGTCCGCGAGAAAGATGTAACCGCTTTCCCCGATCCTGATGTCTTTGATGATGTCATAGGACACTTTCGAGAGGTCCAGCGAAAGGCCCAGGATGCCGGCGATCCTGCCTCCCTCCCTGATCGGAAGGGTCATGAGGACAATGGTGTTCCCCGTCACTTTTGAGAGCATCGGTGTGCTGATGTGCGGTTTGCCCTGAAGCGCGGCGTCGATATTTGCCTCGAAACCGGCCTTCCTGAGATTCACTCCGGTAAATTTGCCAAGGGAGTCGATCCGCGTGATGGCTTCCCTGTCCGCCGAGGCTATAAACGCGGCGGAATAGTAGTCCCGGGAAAGGTGAAATTCTCGCAGGGTTGTTCCCGCCGTGGCGATATCGCCCCGCAGGAACGCGCCGGCGGCATGGCGGCTTGACGCGAGATAGCGTGCGTTGCGTTCGAGTTCGGTGAAAAGGGAGGTGATCTGCCGCTCCACGATGCGGGCGGTGCCCAGCATGTCGCTGGTGTAGACCCTCGCGAGGGAGCGGTTGCCGACGAACAGCGCCGTGGTCGTCAGCAGGATTGAAAGAAGAAAGCTGATAAGGCCCACTCCCCCCGTAAGTGCGGCGACTGCCGTGCCGAACACGGTGTATTTTTTGTCCGTCATCCGATCGGTGATGGAGATCAGCTCCCCGGAGTCCATGAGCTCCTTTGTCACTTTTGCCGTTAGGATGCTGAACAGGATGACCGTCACCGCTATCGCGGTGCTTCCCACCATCCACAGGGCTATGATCTGGTCAAAGCTGATGCCCGAAATGAGGTTCACGGTCACGCTGATGATAACCAGGCCGGCCGTCCAGCGCACGGCCACGTCGAGCGAGTGCGTTGTGGACAGCCCAACCAGCCGCTCCCGGATTATCGACGCCTGCTCGTCGGCGGCTGACTCACCCCTCTCCAGCGATTCCGCGAGCTCTTTGAAGGGTTTCAGGAGATAATTGTTGAAAAACACCGAGATCACTATGAACATAACCGCCGTAAGTCCGGCGGCAATGAGGAACGATGCGCGCTGCTCCGGCGTGATGTGTGCGATGGCCGTGAATATCGCCACCGCAAGTGGAACGATGACAAGCACGACAAGTCCTTCGGTAAGGGTATAATAGCGCCTGATGAATGTGCGCAGTGCTACGCTTTTGTTGCCTTCCATTTTCTGCTCCGCCTATGTGACATTTGCACTGTTGTTGTATGTGCTCTTTGTGCGAGGGATTGTTCAACAGATAGCCGGATGTGTCAATCACTAATGGGGGCTTTCCGGTGATCTTTGCTTCCGGTTTCCGCGGATCGGATACTACAGGCTTATGCCGAGAATGCGGTGATGGACCTCGCCGCCGTCGTTGACGCGCCGGTAGAGGCGGAAAATCGCCGACGTCTGGTTCCAGGTCTCCACGCCGTTGAGTGACTCGGTTTCGTATTCCCAGAGAAGGCCCCACAGCGAGCCGCTGGAGCGGTAGTCGCGGGTCAGGTCACGCGCCGGTTTTTCCACGTGGTTGTAGAGCGTCCCCAGCAGCCACATCTCGCGGCAGGTGCGCTCTTCGGCGTCGCGGTTGTAGTAGTACACGGCGCCCGCTCCGACGACGTGGAACACGTTTTCCCCGCACCGGTGGTAGTACTGCAGCGCGAGCGGCACGCAGGTGTACGTCTCGCCCGGTTCACTGGAGTGGTAGAGCGCCGGAAGCAGGTTCCATGCGTACCCGTCGCCGCTTCGCTCGTATCCCAGCCAGAGCGCTCGGGCGTGCCATCCCGGCGTTTTCATCGAGCGCTCGTACTCGGCCAGGATGCCCAGCGCCAGCCTGAAGCGGCGCATGGCGCGCGTGCGCTCGTACTGCGCCATGCCGAACGCGATTCCCCAGTATGACTCTTCTCCGTCAGCGGAGGAGCTGTGGTCGAACAGGTACCAGAGATTCCATCGGCTGTAATGCTCCGAGGAATGCCAGTAGCTGCCGAAGAGCACAAGCGTGTATTCGTCGGGCCGCCAGCGCGAGATCAGCAGCGGGAAGAGGTGCAGGCAGCGCTCGCGCGAGGCGGGATCGTAGCGGTGCCAGAAAAGCCCGGCGAGCAGCAGTTCGCGCGCTTCGCCGTGCCAGCCGTACGACGAGAGCAGCAGCGGGACCGAGAAGTAGCCGTCGCGGTCGCCGCCCTGCTTCACGAAGAAGGGGAAGAGCCACCTGCTGACGCTCCCGTTCGAGGAGTCGCTCTCCCAGTTGAACAGGCCGAGAATGTTGGTGTGCGTCACGCCGCCCCCGGTGTGCGTGTAGCAGCCGAGCGCGAAGACGGTGCGGTTCCCGGCTGTCGCGCCGTCTGCGCCGGGAGAGGCCCAGCTGTGCACATACACCAGCGGAAGTCCGATAAAAAGCGAGTCCGATGATCCGCCCTCACTTTCCTCGCGCCAGTAGTACAGCGGCAAAACGAAGTGCGAGGTGCGCGCATATAAATCGCCGCACCCGACCGTCGCGGATCGCTCGCTTCGGCCGTAAAAGAACACCGGCACGACGGGAAAGGCCACCGACTGCTCGAACGATGCGCCGGCGCGCGTGCTTGACGCGTAGATGAATGGCGCGATGACGGTTTCCCGCACGGCGCCCTCACTCGTGTTTTCGCTGCGGGACCGGTAGTAGAGCGGGCTTATGACGCTGCTCGTGACGGAATCGCCCTCCCGTGCGCTTTTGCTCCAGAAGAGCGGGAATATCCTCCACCCCGACCTCCCGGGCGAGCTGTACCAGTTGAAAAACGGCCAGAGCACCGTGTACTCGCGCTCATGCCGCGAGGCGTCGTACTCGCTCCAGAACGCCGTGATCAGGAATGCGCGGAAGGTTGACTCACCGTCGCGCGACATGCCGTAGAGCGGCACGAGCAGCGGGTAGAGCACGAAGTATTCCACCCGCTCGGAGCGATAGGAGAAGTACGCGGGAAAGAGGTGCGACACGCGGTCGTCGGATGCCTCGTCCCAGGTGAACCACGCGAGCGGAAGCAGCCGGAAGTGCTTCACAGAGTCGGCGCGCTCCCAGGCGAGGAGGCCGAAGAGGACCTTCCAGCCGAAGAACTCGGTTGATGATTCGCGCGAGCTTTCCCTGCGCGCGGCAAGCGAGGGCGCGGCGGTTTCCGCTCGCGCCTGCGCGGGGGACGTTACCCGCGCATCGTCCTCCCCGAAGGGATTCCGGATGGTGGTGCGCGCCGAGACACTCGCCACGTCGTAGAGCCAGGAGACGTCGGTGTCGAGATACCACGATCCCGCGCGCCATCCCGCCGACATCGTCAGATGGGGCGCGAGCGGCCCCCTCAGGGAGCTTGCCGAAAATCCCAGGAGGTCGATGTGGAGCTTCCTCGACCCGTCCTCGTAGTTTATGAAAAAGGGCAGCAACACCGTGCCGCTGGTCGCGGGCTCGCCGAAGAGCATTACGTTGTCCCACGAGTAGTAGAGCGGCATCCAGTGCGATACGCGCTCGCGCCTCGCCCCGTCGGTGCGCAGGTAGCGCAGCGGCCACCACAGCGTCTCCTCGCCCGGGGCCCAGCGGTGGTAGTGCAGCAGGCCGAAGGACACGCCGCGCTCATCGGTCCATCCCGGCGGGCGCACGTAGAAGGGCAGGTACTGCCGGTAGCCGCCCTCGCCGCAGTTGTGCGCGACAAGCGGCAGAAACCAGAAATGGCTGAGCGATCCGTCGGCGCCATGCGCCCAGTCGAAAAGCCACAGCGCATTGGTGTGGCTTGATCCGTCCCGGCCGCTGTAATGATACACAAGCGGGATCGCCGGCGCCCAGAACCGGTAATCGGCGCCCTGCTCCGGCGGACCGTTGCGGTGATATCCCCACAGGAAGAGCGGTCCGATGCCCGTAAACGACGATGCGCCGCGCCAGCTCATCCAGAGCGGGATGAGGTGGTGGTAGCGGTGCTCCCGGTACCAGTACAGCGGCATCACCCAGGCGCGGTCCACCTCTCCCCCCGGCGTCGTGTGCCAGTCGGCCAGCCACAGGAAGTTGCGGTGCGCGCCCTCTCCCTCCGTATAGCTGCTGTAGTAGAGCGGCACGATCGGCGCCCACCATGACCTTGCAACTGTCGTTGCGGGGCCGTTTTTCTCCTTCCGGGAGCGGTGGCTGTAGAAGTGAAATACGGTCGCGCTGGTGGTGCTGTTCATGCTTCCGGCGGTGCTGTCGTTGTACAGCCACAGCGGAAGGAAAAACCAGCGGAAGAGCCGGCCGGGCCTGTGCTCCATGTCGTAGATCCACAGGCCGTTGAAATGCCAGCTTTCCGGGCCGCTGCTGTAGTAGACCAGCGGAATAATGGGAACCCACCACGCAAGGGTGGAGCCGCCGCCCGAAACCGCATCGTCCAGGCGACGGTGCGAATTGCGCACCCACAGCGGGGAGACGGTCAGACGGTTTTCGTATTCGCCGCCGGGCAGCCGGTGGTTGGTGGAGTCGTGATAGAGCAGCAGCGGCGTCAGGAAGATGCTCCATCCGTCGCGTGCATCCGTGCGCCGCCCGTAACCGTCATAGAAGAGAAGCGGGAAGACGCTGAAGTACGAGCTCTCCCGCTCGCCGCTTTGGCCTCCCCAGCGGATGAAATACAGAAAACTCCGGTCGGCGTCCCACCGGTATGTCTCCGAGGTGTAGAGCGGGAAGAGGTGCAGGTAGTCGTAGCCGGTGTCGAGCTTGCGGTAGTACACCGGCCCCAGCCACATCCAGGTGCGCCTGCGTTCGTCCACTTTGCTTGTGATGGAGTCGTAGAAGGGCCACAGGCGCGATGCCGTGTAGCGCGGGTAGTCGGTGCTCCTGTACAGGCCGAGGATTGTCAGCGATCGGTGCGCTTCCCAGCGTTCGTACTGGATGAAGAACATGTC
>CAZPZJ010000062.1:0-17068 GCA_964591055.1 uncultured Leptospiraceae bacterium | reverse complement strand
GCCAGCACGCGCTCACGCAGCTCGACGTCCAGATCTATCCGGGCAAGCTTTTCGGTGCTGGCGCCCTCCCTTCCTTCCGCCGCGCCTTCAGGGGCCCCTTCGACCCGGCCCGGCAACAGCCCGTTGTCACCCATCAGTGTTCCGCCCGCTCCCGCGTGTTTTTTCAGGCGGATATGGTGGCACGGCAGGACGCTTTGACAAGTATTTTATTGCGGGCTGGCGCTGGTGTATATCTGCTTATACGGCGCATGGACGGCACGGCCGTACATCACGCAGGCGCGAAATCGCTTTCGCCCCTGCGTGCGGAGATGAAATCGTGAAGGTCAAATGTGTGTATTATAATTGACAATAATATTTTAATTACCATATCTTTCACATGGAAAAGCGCAGGGATGAGCGGACGTATAATCGATTGAATGGAATACACACAAACCCCATGAAGAATATTTACCTTGATGTGTGCTCATTATGCAGGCCCTTCGACAATCAGGATTACGCCCGGATAAGGATTGAGACTGACGCGGTTAATATGATTCTCTCCCGCGTAAAAAGTAAGCAATACAGCCTTATCGTATCACCGGCGCACATCGTGGAAATCAAGGGCATCGCGGATGATTTTGAGCGCCTGAATTTGTTCAGGCTTCTTGATTCCTATGGAAAGCGATCAAAAGTGGAACGTGAGGTAATCATACGCCGGATTGACGAATTGACCGGGCTCGGGTTCGGCATTGCCGACGCGACGCATGTTGCATTCGCCGAATTCAACAGGGCGGTATTCATTACGTGTGATGACAGGTTGCTGAATAAATGCATAAAAAAGAATGTATCGACATTATGCGTCAATCCCGTCGCTTTTTGCGAAATGGAGAAGCTGCGATGAAAACACTCAAGTACATGACCGAAGAAGATATCCTCAGGAAAGGTATTGACATCCTGATGAAAGAACTGGGCCCCGTTGAGACCGCCCGATTTCTCAGCATTCCGAGAAATCGCAGGATCGAATCCGTGAAAAGGCACAGGGAATGGCAGAAAGCACTCAAGCGCGGTGATTTCATGAAAGACGTTTTCGGGGACTGATGAAAATGCCCCGTTTCGATTTCCCTTCCATTTCCCTCCAGCGTTCATCCCGGCAAGCATCCCGCCGCAATCATAACACCCGGGAACCAATCTGACTCCATTTGCGACAGGTGGGCGCTCTTCGAGTGGCAGGACGTGTGTATTTCTGCTCGTTCAGCGCATGTGCGGTACGGCCGTACCGGGGGGCGCGGCTCCCGGCCGGGATTGCCCGGATTTCGGGGAGGATGTTCCGGGCGGAACGTGCGGTTAGACGCTTTCTTTTTCACCGGCGAAAACGCCGGCTCTCGACCTCCTGTCTTCGCCGGCACTTCCAACATCGTGTTGGTCGGAAAGCGTCACAAAGAAAAAGCCGCCACTGCGTGGTGCTTGAGGCGCTGTCATCATGAAGGCATTGCACGCGGCCTGCGGAGTGTCATCCTGACCGTCCTCGGCCGCATCCCCTTTCGCTCGACATCGTGTCTCGCTCACCTTTGTTCTGTTTCAGAAATCATCCGATTTCATATATTCAATGACAGGTTTGAGGAATAACACCGTCATCACGAGCCCCGTAGCGGCCGGAGCTTTTCGGGACGTCCTGTCCCGCTTCGGCGCTGACCCATCCAGTGAGGCGACCAATAATACTGTCATTGCGAGCCCCGCAGGGGCGTGGCAATCTTTCAGGATGATTGCAGGATTTCACAGTGTCCAACGGCCCCCCCCTCTCGGTCTCCCCCCGAAGGGGGGAGATGATTGGTGGCTGAAATGAGTTGCACACCGCAGGCGCGAAAGCGTTTTCGCGCCTGCGGGTGGAGATGATGTTGTGATCTGTAAAGGCGAATGGGGGCGCGTCTGCGCGGGGGACGGTGTGTGTCCGCTGGCTGCCGCAGTGCGGCAGCCGGCGGACACGTCCATGTTACTATCCGGCCACGGCGAGGGCGCACGAGGTCGCGGACACGGCGGTTGCTTCGGCGAGGGGGGCATCGGTAAGCAGCGCGTAAATATAATACTCAGCGCCTGCTTCAAGCGAGGTCATGGTGTACGGCGATACCGCTCCCGCACCAGCCTCGAACCGGACAAGCTCACCACTGCCAAAACCTCTCTCGCGTTTGTGTGCAAAGAACGTTACATACGGTATTGCTTCCATTTCACCCAACGCAAACTCGCAGATGATCTCACCAGCGGCGTTTCCGGTGCTTGCGGCAAAACTCATAAACGGCTCAATCCCGTATTCAAGGCAGAGGTTGAGCGGCTCCCCCAGCCTCTGACGGGCCCCGTTCTCACCGACAAAACGGGCAAAGTTGGAAAGCCGTTTTCTCCTGCCGTGGGACTTCCATGCCTCAATAATAATCGCGTCGAGCTGCTTCCATATATCGATGTTGCGCCGCATTGCCTGGCGGACTTTCCTCTGCTTGGGCGTGTTGGGATCGATACGGCGACCGGGCATCCGCACACAGGGATTATCGTCCCTGTCGTAATAGACAAGACCGTCGATCTTATTGCTGAAGCTCTTGAAGGCGATGTTCGTTTTTACTTTTCCCATGATAAACCTCTTTTCAATGTGTTGTAGTCTGATCGCATGATCAGCTGTGTACTGCGCTTGCCGTCCTGTGCGTCCTTTGTGATTATCACCGCACGCTATGATGTATTCATCAGCTCACCTCCCCGCCGTTCTCTGCTGATTAATACGATTTCCGGTGTGCGAAATTAAAAATTTTTTAAAAAAATCACGATATGCAGGCTGATAATACGCAGATAACACGCGGATAGTACGGATGCTCTACGATTGCTATAACCGGGATATAACAGTGCTGCAACAAAGCTATACCATCGCTATACCACTCCTGAAACAACGCTATAGGATCGCTGAAACGTGGATATACCGGGATATGGCATTTTTCACGTTCACCATCGCATACGGCAACGGTCATGATCGGCGGCATGGAACGGATTCCGGTCTTGATAACTGCGACGCCGCCTGCTGGCCGGGGCATCATTTTTTTATTGAAATTCTTTTAAATGCCTACTACGGTTTGGCAATTGCGGCCCTGTATGACGGGCGGCATTATCACCACGGGAGAACCACATGCCGCTTGAACTCGAAAGCCTGAAGAAAGCCATTGACGCGCTCCGGCGTTCGGTCAGGGCCGCGGATGAAAACATTGCCGGGCTTAACGCCGATCTGCAGGAAACCGTCAAAGCCGGCGTGGTACAGAACTTCGAAGTGACATACGAACTGTGCTGGAAATTCATTCAGCGATGGATAAGAAACAACCTCTCGCCGGAGGACGCAGATTTTCCCCGATCGAGGAAAGAACTGTTCCGCATCGCGGCCCGTTCGGGGCTTGTGAGCGATCCGCTTCCGTGGTTCGAGTTCGGCGAGGCGCGCAACCTCACCTCGCACACCTACGACGCCGGGCAGGCGGCCGCGGCGTATGAGGCGGCGCGCCGCTTTCTCCCCCACGCCGAAGAACTGCACGCACGGCTGGAAGAGCGAAATGATTGACCTTGACCGGGCCTCGCTTGAAACCGTAAAGAACATTCTGCGCACGCACGCGGCGGGCATGGAGGTCCGCGCGTTCGGGTCTCGCGTCAATGGGACCGCTCGCCCGTATTCCGACCTCGACCTCGTGCTGATCGGCCGCGACGCGCTTCCGCTCACCACCCTTGGAAACCTGAAAGACGCGTTCGCCGAATCCAACCTCCCCTTCCAGGTGGACGTGATCGACTGGAACGCTACCGCGGAAAGCTTCCGGCGGGTGGTAGAGCGGGGGTTTGAGGTCATTCAGGCCGCCGGATGACCACCATTCCGGAAACCTTCTGTACCATGTTTTTTTATTGAAATCCCCGCTCGTGCTTTTTAGAATCTGACCAGTTTATTCACACAAACCCAGTCACCATAAAGAAATACATATACAGAGCGGATTTTCGCCGTGACAAAGACTGAATCGCAGACAAGGAAGGACATCATTGACAATCTCCTGGCCGATGCCGGGTGGGACGTCGCCGACCGTTCGCGGGTTGTCGAGGAATACGATATCGAGGTCTCTCCCGAAAGGATGAAGGAGCCCGGCCTGGAGTATGCCGGGCACCGCTTCTGCGACTACGTGCTGCTCGGCAGGGACGGAGCGCCGCTCGCCGTGGTCGAGGCGAAGAAGACCTCGAAAGACCCTGCCGTCGGGCGCGAGCAGGCAAAGCAGTACTGCCTGAACCTCCGCGACATCAAGACGTGCGACCTCCCCTTCTGCTTTTACACCAACGGCCACGAGATACACTTCTGGGACCTCGACCAGTACCCCCCGAGGCGGGTCTACGGCTTCCCCACCCTTGACGATTTCGAACGGTTCAGCCATATCCGCAAAAACAGGAAGCCTCTGGCGCGCGAACTCATCAACACGAACATCGCCGGGCGCGACTACCAGGTGCGGGCGATACGCTCCGTCATGGAGGCCATCGAGAAGAAGCGCAGAAAATTCCTTCTCGTGATGGCGACCGGCACCGGAAAGACCCGCACCTGCATCGCCCTCGTCGCGGCGCTCATGAAAGGCGGCTGGGTGGAGCGCGTGCTCTTCCTCGTTGACAGGATCGCGCTGCGCGACCAGGCCCTTGACGAGTTCAAGGCGCACCTGCCCGACGAGCCGCGCTGGCCGAGGGAGGGCGACAGGTCGATCGCGCGCGACCGGCGCATCTACGTTTCAACCCATCCCACGATGCTCAACATCATAAACGGGGACAAGGACAGGCTCTCGCCGCACTTCTTCGACCTGATCGTCGTCGACGAAAGCCACCGCTCGATCTACAACACCTACCAGGACATCCTGAACTATTTCAACGCCATCGTGCTCGGGCTCACCGCCACGCCGACGGACGTGATCGACCATAACACCTTCACGCTGTTCGAGTGTGAGGACGGCGTTCCCACCTTCGCGTTCTCCTACGACGAGGCGGTGAACCACACGCCGCCCTATCTCTGCCGCTTCCAGGTGATGAAGATACTCACCCGCTTCCAGCAGGAGGGGATCAACAAGAGGACGGTGTCGCTTGACGACCAGCTCCAGCTTTTCAGGGACGGGAAGGACATCGAGGAGATCAGCTTCGAGGGCACTGAGCTTGAAAAGAGCGTCACCAACCACGGCACCAACGTCCTGATCGTCAGGGAGTTCATGGAGGAATGCGTCAAGGACGGCGACGGCGTGCTGCCGGGCAAGACGATCTTTTTCTGCGTGTCGATCTCCCACGCACGCAGGATCGAAAGGATATTCGACACACTCTACCCGCAGTACGGCGGCGAGCTGGCGAAGGTGATCGTCTCCGACGACCCGAGGGTGTACGGCAAGGGGGGACTCCTCGACCAGTTCAAAAAACAGGACATGCCGCGCGTCGCCATCAGCGTCGACATGCTCGATACGGGCATCGACGTGCGGGAGATCGTGAACCTCGTGTTCGCCAAGCCGGTGTACTCGTACACCAAGTTCTGGCAGATGATCGGGCGCGGCACGAGGCTCCTCGATGAAAAGAACAAAAAGCCGTGGTGCCCCGGGAAGGAGATGTTTCTCATCCTCGACTGCTGGGACAACTTCGAGTATTTCAAAATAAAACCGAAGGGGAAAGAGATCACGCAGCAGATTCCCCTTCCGGTGCGCTACGCCGCCGCCCGACTCGAAAAGATCGAGAAGGCCGTGGAGCTTCAAAAAGACACCATCGCCAGGAAGGAAGTCGAGGCGCTGAAGAAACAGATCGGTGAATTGCCGAAGAACTCCGTTACGATACGCGAGGCCTCGGCGATGCTTGAGACGCTCGAAGAGCCGAACTTCTGGAACCATATCACCTATGAAAAGATCAGGTTCCTGAAAACGGAGCTCCTGCCGCTCTTTAGAACGGTATCGCAGGCGGACTTCAAGGCGATGAAGTTCAGGAAAGACCTTGTCGAGACATCGCTCGCGATGCTTTCAGGGGAAACCGAGAAATTCGAGGCGCTGAAAATCAATATCATCGAGCAGATCGCGGAGCTGCCGCTCTCCATCAACTTCATCGAGAAAGAGCGCGAGCTCATCGAGCGCGCACAGTCCGAATCGTTCTGGATTCAGGCCGATGACGCGACCTTCGACCTGCTCGGCGATCGGCTCGCTTCGTTCATGAAGCACCGCGAGGGGACCGGCGGGGGCAACGAACAGGTGAGGCTCGACCTGAAAGACGAGATCCATAAAAAAGAGTTCGTCGAGTTCGGCCCCGGCCACGAGGCGCTCAGCGTAGGGCGGTACCGGGAGCTTGTGGAGCAGCGCGTCATGGATCTCACGGAGAAGAACCCGGTGCTGCAGAAGATAAAAAAGGGCGAGGCCGTGGGCGAGGAGGAAGCGGAAGCGCTCGCGCGTCTGCTGCACGACGACAGCCCCCATATTACGGTTGACCTCCTGCGCCGGGTATACGACAACAGGAACGCGAAGTTCCTCCAGTTCATACGGCACATCCTGGGGATCGAGCGGCTTGAGAGCTTCCCCGAATCGGTATCGAAATCGATCGACCTGTTTATCGGAAGGCATTCGGACCTGAACGCCAGGCAGCTCGAATTTCTCGACCTGCTCCGGAACTTCATTATCGACCGGGGCGGCATCGAGAAGCGCGACCTGATCCAGTCGCCGTTCACCCAGCTCCACCCCGAGGGGATTCGCGGCGTGTTCTCGCCCGCCGAGATCGACGAGATCATTACACTGACACAGGGGCTGGTGGCGTAAATGCTTGCGAACAACCCGGAACTGAAAAGCCTTATCGACAAGCTGTGGGACCGCTTCTGGTCCGGCGGTATCGCGAACCCGCTCACGGCCATCGAGCAGATCACCTATCTCCTCTTCATGAAGCGGCTGGACGACCTCGACCTGAAGCGGAAGAAGGACGCCGACTTCACCGGCGAGCCGTACGCCTCGATCTTCGACGGCGTGTTCGCCCTTCCCAACTCCAAAGACAGAGTAAAGAAGGAGACACTGCGCTGGAGCCATATCAAGCGTATCGCCCCTGCCGAAGAGATGCTCAACCACGTACAGATGTACGTGTTCCCGTTTTTAAAGGCGCTCAACGGCGAGACGTCCTCGTTCACGCGCAGCATGCAGAACGCGGTCTTTATCATCCCCAAGCCCTCGCTCCTCGTCGAGGCGATCAACATCATCGAGGAGATATTCCGCGTCATCGAAAAGGACTCAAGCGACGGCGGCCAGACCTTTCAGGACATCCAGGGCGACGTGTACGAGATGCTCCTCTCCGAGATCGCCTCGGCGGGAAAGAACGGCCAGTTCCGCACGCCCCGGCACATCATCAAGCTCATCAGCGAGCTCACGGCGCCGGAGTTCGGGCACCGGGTTGCCGACCCCGCCTGCGGCACCGGGGGATTCCTCCTCGGCGCGTACCAGTATATCCTGACCACGCTTGACCCGGACAGAAAGAAGCTACCGCCCGACGAGGACGGATTTATCAGGAGCAACGTATCCCGTCTCCTCACGGAGGAGCGCAAGGAGTACCTCGAAGAGTCGCTCTTCGGGTTCGATTTCGACACCACGATGGTGCGCCTGGGCCTGATGAACCTGATGATGCACGGCATCGACAATCCCCGCATCGACTACAGGGACACGCTGAGCAAATCGTTCAACGAAGAAAACGCCTACGACGTCATCATGGCAAACCCGCCGTTTACCGGGAGCATCGACAAGGGCGATATCAACCAGAACTTCTCCCTTGCCACGACCAAGACCGAGCTCCTCTTCGTCGAGCGCATCTTCAGGATGCTCAAGCCCGGGGGAAGCGCCGGGATCATCGTGCCGCAGGGCGTCCTCTTCGGCAGCGGCAAGGCGTTTGTCGCGGCGCGAAAGATGATCGTCGAGGGAGCGGAGCTCAAGGCGGTCATCACCATGCCGAGCGGCGTGTTCAAGCCGTACGCCGGGGTGAGCACCGCGATCCTCATCTTCACGAAAGGCGGCGTCACCGAACACACCTGGTTTTATGGAATGGAAAGCGACGGGTACTCGCTTGACGACAAACGCGCCAAGCTCGAAGGCAACGGAGACCTCGCCGACATCGTCGTGCGATACAAAAAACGCGACCCGAAGAAGGATACCGACAGGACCGCGAAATGTTTCTTTGTGCCGAAGCAGGAGATTGTCGACAACGGTTACGACCTGAGCTACAGCAAATACCGCGAGGAAGTGTACGAGGAGGTGCAGTACGACCCGCCCGCGGTGATCATCGGAAGGCTTGAGGAATTGGAGAAGGAGATACAGGACGGGTTGAAGGAATTGAAGGGTATGGTGTGAACTCGCCCCCTCTCTTTTGACAAAGAGAGGGGGAAGCCGAGCGCATGCGAGGCGGGGGTGAGTTAGAGAAGAGACCTGGACAACAGTAAAGTGTAGTAGAAACCAAGAAATCATGAACAGTAAATATAAATACATAAAACTTGGCGATGTTCTGGAAGTTCAAAACGGATTTGCTTTTGACTCTGATCTGTTTTCTGGGAACGAAGGCATTCCGTTATTAAGAATAAGAGACTTAAAGGATGGAACAAAGACAGAAATCAACTATACCGGAGACCATGACGAAAAATATATCGTAAAAAACAATGATTTGCTAATCGGCATGGATGGAGAATTCCGCTGTTATAGATGGAACGGCAGAGATGCTTTACTCAATCAACGAGTATGTAGACTGACAAATTTCGACAAGGGCATTCATCCATTATATATTTTCTATGGAATAAATTCTTTTTTAAAAAACATTGAAGACAATACCTCTTATTCAACAGTTAAACACATTTCCTCAAAACAGATAAAAGATATACAATTTATATTCCCTCCCCTCCAGGAACAAATCCGCATCGCAGAAATCCTTTCCCGCGCAGAACAGTTAATCGCGAAACGCAAGGAGAGCATCCGCCTTCTGGATGAATATGTGAAGAGTGTGTTCCTGGAGATGTTCGGGGACCCGGTGAGGAATGAGAAGGGGTGGGAGTGGAAGGAAATTGAAAATGTATGTAATGAAATATATCGTTACCCTACCTTTTATGGTTTTAAATATGTTGAGAAAGGTATTCCTGTTGTGAAAATTGGCAATATCCTTCCGGATGGAATAATTGACCCTAATATTGAAAATTATTCCTTTATTAGTTCTGAAATAAATAAAAGATATCCGAGAACTATTCTAGAGTTATATGATATTTTAATGGCTGTTCGTGGAGATGGATCTACTGTTAAAAGAATAGGAATTATTAAAAATAAAAGTATTGTTGGCGCAAACATGAGTCCAAATTTATTAAGATTGAATGTTAATAGGCAAGTCGTAACTCCAATATTTTTATTCTTCTTAATGACCTCTAAAAAAGGACAAATATTATTGTCAAAATACATAAATAAAACGGCTAAAAAAACAATAACTGCTTCTGATATAAAACAAATACTAATTCCAGTCCCTCCAATTGAAGTTCAAAAAAAGTTTTCTTCTACTGTTGAAAAGGTTGAATCCATGAAAGAAATACACCAGGAGAGTTTGTTGGAGTTGGAGTGCCTTTATGGAGCTTTGAGTCAGAGGATGTTTAGAAGCAAATAAATCATATTGATAATTGAATATCGTTTAAATCCTTTATTATAGATAAGTCACCCCAAATATAACGAATCGCTTCTAACAAATAAAAACAAACCGATTCGGGAGAATAAAACGAATGGATACAATTGCAGTCTGGTGGAATGGAGAGTGTTCGGAAACAAAGCCGAAACTAGAAATTCATTTAAATCATTGGAGACTCGACAGGACATTTATTGGACTTTGCACCTTCGAGAGCAAATGTTTTCTCGATATAGGTTTAAAGATAACCGATATGGGAAACAAAATAACAAATATTAATATTTTTTTCCCATACGAGATAAAAGAAGATGAAATATCTGATATAGGCAAGTTGATTTATAAAGACATCAAACTCATTCCATTAATTTTTAATGAAAATTATTCCATCGAAAATGAAAGCATACCGAAAACAATTATTATAAATCAAAATAAAAAAATTAAATTCTATTTTTATTGTATTGATACTAAAAATGACATTACATCGGAATCAAAATACAATGGTAAAATCATTAGCATTAGATATCCCGAAATCAAGGGAAAAGAAGAAAATGTTCCGATCTACTTCAGGATTAGGATTAGCTCAGGATTTGCTGAAAAATTATGTTATATCTATCAACCGAAGAATTCATTTCTCGAAAGTGCTTTTTCAAATGTAGAAATTTTCGAACTAAGAATTAATGGCACAAGAAATCTTGAACCTTCGATGATAGAAGAGCTCAGCAAAAGAGAACAGAAACAATTCAATATTCATAAAGTACATGTGTTTATCTTAAGAAAGGCAAATCAAGAATATATCCTTTCGAACAACGATTTGAACAGCATAAGAGAACTAGAAGAAAACAATTGGAATAAATATATAAACGATAAAATCTATAAACACAAAAAGACATTAGCATATCATCTCAAGGAGCAAGATGAGGAAAATAATATTCCCGAAATAAATATTTTATTTAAATTTAAATTAGAATCAAACAATTGGGTTACAATCATAAAATATATTATAGTATTCTTTTTATTGTCATTAGCTGCGAATTGGCTTTCCAAATTATTATTTAAATAACTCGAAAGGACAGAAGAAATATACCCATGAGGGTATTATTTGACACAAACATTATTCTTCATTATGAAGATAATCATATTATCAATAACCCGTTTATTGAATTATATCAATTAATTCTTCAAAACGATTGCAAGATTTATTATCACCCCTCTTCCATAATGGATATATTGAATGACAATGATATTAATCGGAAAAAAATTACATTATCGAAGATAAACAAATACATAAAACAAGCAAATCCAGCCTTAATTACCGCCGAGTTCTCCATGTTAATGGGTGAAAAAAACCATCACGATCGAATTGACAATGAGATGTTATTTCAAGTTGTTAACGGCTATGTTGATATTTTCATTACAGAAGATGCCGGAATTCACAGAAAAGCTCGCAAGGCAAACATTGGAGGAAAGGTTTATACCGTCAATGATGCTTTAGCTTATTTTAAAAAGAAATTTACTATAGTAATACCAGTACACCCGGAATTAATTCATACTTCAGTTAGAGAATTATCAAATGATTACGAAAGTGATTTCTTTGATTCCCTCCGTAATGATTATCCCGATTTTGGTAGATGGTTCAAGAAATGCCTCGCTGAGAATAGAAAGTGCTACATAATGAAGACGGATGGCAAACTTTTTGCCTTATTAATATATAATATAGAAAAATCAGAAAATCATAAATTAAAGAACATTTACAGCGATGTTTTGAAGATGTGCACATTTAAAGTTTCTGAAGATGCATTGGGACGAAAAATAGGTGAATTATTTCTTAGAAAAATGTTTGAGTATTGTATCTATCAAGGGGTATCAAGCCTCTATTTAACGGCCTTTCCGAAGCACGAATCTTTATCCTATCTACTAAAAAAATACGGTTTTTTCGAATTCGACACATTGGCTAATAATGAAATAATTTATTTGAAGAAGATGATCAAGCCAAGCATTATGGAATATGATATCAACACAAATTATCCTTTTTATAATGACAAAGAGAACAGTAAATTCATTGTGCCGATACAGCACCAATATCATGATATTATTTTTAAAGACAGCGCTTTGCGTGAACCGTCACTTTTCGACAGGACCGTTGACAACTTCAATGAAATAGTGGGGAATACAATTGATAAAGCATATATTTCTAAATCCAAAACAAAAGGTTTAAAAAAAGGAGATTTATTACTATTCTATTCATCAAGAAAAAATAAATCGATTGAACCGATTGGGGTCTTGGAATCGATTAAATACTCGTCTGACATAAACGAAATAATGTCGATTGTAACGAGCCGTACTGTTTACGATCGGGATAAAATACTCGAAATGATGCATCCTAACGAGAGATTAACAATTATAATTTTCAAATTAATTTACTATTTAGAGAATCCAGTACAATATACCGATTTGAGAAAACTACAATCCACAAGAAACAATATCATAACAATAACCAGATTATTGGAATCCGAATATAGAAAACTTAAAGATGAAGGAATATTTGATGAACGTTATATTATCGATTAAACCGATGTATGCTGAGGCAATTTTAAATGGTAAGAAAAAAATAGAATTCAGGAAGAGGGTTTTTGGAGAAAAAAATATTCGTTATATATATATATATTCATCATCTCCCGTAAAAAAAATTCTTGGATATTTTACTTACAAAGAGATAGTAAAGAAAAGCATTAATGAGATGTGGCGTAATTACAAAGATATTGCTAACATCTCGAAAGATGATTTTTTTAACTATTTTAAAGATTCAGCTGAAGGATACGGCATTATAATTGGAAGCAAAAAACGATTAAAGGAACCAATTGATCCCTATTCAATAATCGATAATTTCAATGCGCCACAATCTTTTGTTTATATTGATTATGATTTGCATTAGATATTTATAATTCATTTCCGATATTCATTTATTTTCACTTGAAAACTATCTCGATAAATCATGAACACTAACCTCCTGAAACATCACATCCACCGCTACATAAAAACCCAGTCCGAAAAAACGGGAAGTTCTCCGGACGACCTTGAAGAGCGTCGCCAGCGAATCGCATACTTCCAGAGCTACACCCGCGAAAAAATCCTTACAATGACAGAAGAAGACTTCTCCGAGTACCTCTCGAAACTCTGGGCAATGGTCATATGGGGAAATAAGCAGTACGTGGCGGACAAGATAATCGCAGACAACGGGTTTGACGTGGTGCGGAAAAAACTCGCCGATCTCCTGTGGGGAAAGGGAAGTACAGAAAGCCGGTGGGACGCATTCAGAAAAGAAACGAAGGGGTTCGGCCCGGCAATGATCAGCGAGCTCCTCTGCCATGTGTATCCCGACGAATGCATGATCTGGAACAAGAAGGCACTAATCGCGTTCCGGTATCTCGGCATACCGGAGCTGCCGAAATACGAGTACCAGATAACGGGAGATAAATACCGCGAGCTCTGCGGTTACGCGAAAGAGATAATGTCGGTCATGAAAGAGGAAGGCATAAAAGATCCAAACCTCCTTACGGTAAACTATTTCCTGTGGGACGAACTGCAAATAACACACATTGCTGAAGAAACGAAGGACGCCGAAACAGCAGAGGCCGCGGAAAAGGAACCACCTGAAATCAACGAGTTCAAGCACAACGACATACGCGACAAGATCGCGGAGATAGGGACCTTTCTCGGCTTCGACACGCGCACCGAGCAGAAGGTGGCGGACGGATCGAAGGTTGACACCGTGTGGGAAATGAAGGTGGGCAACATGGGGCGCATCCTCTATGTCTTCGAGGTCCAGACAAAGGGATCAATCGACAGCCTGATCGTGAACCTCCTCAAGGCCCTGAATAACCCGGCCGTGCAGGGGGTTGTTGCCGTGTCCGACAAAGCGCAGCTTGAAAAAATACGAAAGCATTCCGCCGACGTGGCAAACCTCGGAGGGAAGTTAAAATTCTGGGACTACGAGGAAGTCATGAGGGTCTACGACTCCCTGGCGAGCGTGAATGAAACGATCAACCGGCTGGGGCTGGTCCCGGACGGGTTTTAATCCTTTACCAGGATAACTGCTCATTATAAAATACACTCTTTCTAAATTAGGCAACCAAAATAAATAATCAAGGGGGTTTAATAATGTATTCAGAGAAAGTCAGATTTAAACCATGGGAAGGAGATAATTATAAAAAAACGAATCCAAAATTATTAATTTTGGGAGAATCGTTTTACGGGAAAAGCAACGGAGGTGAAACCGTAAAAGAATATATTCAATCAATCGTTGATGGAGACTGGGATTACGCCTTCTTCACCAAATTACAGAACATGTTTTCGAACCCGGAGCACTGGGATGAGATAACAAAAAAGAATTACGAATTAAACAGAGAACGCTTCTGGCATGACGTTTGTTTCTACGAATATATTCAGCATCCGATGAAAGAGGCAAAGCAAGCAGTGCCTTCACATTACTGGGAGGAAGCAAAGGAACCGTTTATGGAAGTATTGAAAGTGCTGAAGCCGGATATTGTGCTCGCTCTTGGTTTTGAAACATACCATAATCTCCCTCAAGGTGGAGAAGAGGGCAAAACAATCAAATGGAACAACAACTACATGGAAACATGGAAGTATAATTACAATAACAAGCTAACCCACGTGTGCAAAATACAGCATCCCTCATCTCCCGGATTCAGCCAGGATGTCTGGATTGGCCTGATGGATAAATTCCTGAAGACGGTATATTCTTCATAGAGTACCTTTACAGGAATCCCCCCCTCCCGAATAATGCGCTATGACAATACTCTTTTTCGACACGGAAACCACGGGATTTGTCCCGGGGCAGATTTGCCAGCTCTCGTACGTGATCGACGACGGCGGTTTTCAGGAGGGGAGAAATTACTATTTTACCGTTGATCGCATCGACAAACAGGCGGAAATGGTCCATGGCCTTTCCGTTGAGAGGCTGAAATCCCTTTCAAGTGGAAAACCGTTCGGCGCACATCAGGAGTCCATACTGCGCGACTTTGCCCAAGCGGAGATCATCGCGGCGCACAACATGCGTTTCGATCTGGGCTTTTTACAGCATGAACTGAGTCGATGCGGGAAGCGCCTCGCATCGGGCACAACGCTGTGCACCATGAGCTACTTCACGGAAGTTATGCAATTGAAACGGTCGAACGGTGCATACAAGGCCCCGTCCCTGGCGGAATTGATGTCGTTCCTGAACATCTCGCGCGACCGGGTTGAGGAAACCGCCCGGCGTCTGTTCGGCGTTCCGGACACCGCCCCCCACGACGCCCGATATGACAGCACGGCGGTCATGCTGTGCTATCAAAGGGCGGTGGACATGCGGTACATCACAGAGCCATTCTGAACACACCCCGCCCGGCAACCCGGGGAGCGCCTTACTCTCTACCCGGAGAGAAGAGCTTCGAGACAGGAGTGTATTGCATTATCCTGAAAGATTGCCACGCCCCTGCGGGGCTTGCAATGACCGTGTTATTGGTCGCCCGCTTGCGCACTTACCACGGGGGTGTGGTCTTCGAGACAGGAGATTTCTGCAACAGAACAAAGGTGAGCGAGACACGAGGTCGAGCGAACTGGGATGCGGCCGAGGACGGTCAGGATGACACTCCGCAGGCCGCGTGCAATGCCTTCATGATGACAGCGCCTCAAGCACCACGCAGTGGCGGCTTTTCTTTGGTACTTTCTTTTCGCCGCTGAAAAGAAAGTACGATACAGCGCCAGTTCCGCCCGGAACATCCTCCCCGAAATCCGGGCAATTCCCGGCCGGATGGCCGCAACGCCGTCATCATGCAGGCATGCAGACACTTCCCCTCGATACCACGACGCATGACATGAGTTGTGATGTCCCGGATCATCACGCACCGTCGCACGGACAGCGCCTCTCTGAATCGCGCCCCCTCCGGGGGACGGGGGGCAATGTGCCGAACGATAGAACGGATGAGCATTCAGCCGCTCCTCACGCCCCCCTGTCCCCCGGTGGGGGCATGAGACCAAAAACTTCCTCCCCGAAATCCGGGCAATTCCCGGCCGGATAGCCGCAACGCCGTCACTCGGGGAACGCCCTACGCTCTCTCCCCGGAGACGAGGGCTTTCAGGCGGGAGATTATTGCTTTTTCCTGAAAGATCGCCACGTCGCCGCGCAGGATGCGCAAGTGCCGAAGCGGGACAGGACGTCCCGAAAAGCT
The DNA here is from genome assembly GCA_964591055.1 of uncultured Leptospiraceae bacterium. Classification (GTDB taxonomy): domain Bacteria; phylum Spirochaetota; class UBA4802; order UBA4802; family JAGODF01; genus CAZPZJ01. The sequence continues at coordinate 1,190 of CAZPZJ010000062.1, read as the reverse complement.
TCGGCCGCTGCGCTCCTCGCGATGACGGTGTTATTGGCCACCCGCCCGCAGTGTCGCACGGAGAGCACCTTTCTGAATCACGCCCCCTCCGGGGGACGGGGGGCAATGTGCCGCGCCTCGCGCCCGGCCACCCTGGACGCGCCCTCTCCCATTCCCTTTACTTTCCCTCACGCCCTGGTTATATTCAGACCAGTCACCACATGTCGCGCCAGAGGGTATCGCCATGAACCTTGAACGCGCCCGCATCGTCCTTTGTGCCTGCATAATCCTTGCCGCAACCTCCGTCACGGCCCAGCGCTACTCGGGCCATCCCTGCATGGGGGGCGATCCGTCGCTCAGGCATAAACTCCATTCCGCGGCGGTGGGGGCGCTCTCCCAGCCGATGAGCGCCAACGGCCTCTTCGACGAATGGTCCACCTCGATGCTCAGGCCCGAAGGGCTGCCGCCTGAAAGCCCCGGCCCCTGCGGGAAATACCGCGTCATCGACCCGTGCGAGAAATACCTGGTGGCGTACCACGCCTGGCGCTGCATGTACTGCGCGGGCTCGGCGATGGACCACCTGCCCTCGACGGCCTGGGCGGAGGGCGTCGAGGGCGACGGCATCGGCGAGATCGTGCTGGTGAAGGTTGACATCACGCGGCCGGTGAGGATATGGGCCGGGCTGGGACGCTCCGAAGCGCTCTTTCGCGGGAACAACAGGCCCCGGCGCGTGGCGGTGTTCGCGCTCGAAGGGTTCGGCGGCGGGGGAAAGCTGAAGTTCGCGTTTCACGGCGTCAGGGTAATCGGAAAGCGCGAGGCCGAGCTTGCGGACGTGAACAACTACCAGACGCTGCCCCTTCCCGCCTTCAGCCTCTCGCCCGATACGCGCAACGACCGGCACACCTTTGTAGCGGTCGAGATCCTTTCGGTATACCGCGGGGAAAAAAGCCGCGACACCTGCATCTCCGAGATCAACAACGCGGAGTGAAGGGGAATGCCATCCGGGCCGCGCCCGTTTTCCGCGTGACAAACTCCCCGGAATGTGATGGAATGGAGCGCATTGCACCGCAACCACTCGCATCCGGAGGTCTCCCATGAAACGCGTTCCCGTGTTCGCCGCCGTGCTCGCCTGCGCCATCGCACTCTTCGCCAATAACGCCGCCGACGTGTCGGTGTACACCCTGCCCGGCGACGAGCGCTGCGCGACCGCG
>CAZPZJ010000061.1:7868-17294 GCA_964591055.1 uncultured Leptospiraceae bacterium | reverse complement strand
CGTCAAGCGGCTGCCGAAGACCAGGTCGGGCAAGATACTCAGGGCGACCATCCGCAAAATCACGGACGGGGAGGCGTACCAGGTCCCTTCGACGATTGACGATCCGGCGATACTCGGGGAAATCGAGGAGGCCATCGGTTCCATAGGGCTGGGAAAGAAATGAAGAAAATAAAAAAAGGGGTGCGCTGCCGCACCCCTTTTTGCCGTCTGCTGACGAATCCTACAGGTTTTCCATGACCGCGGGGATGACTTCGAAGAGGTCGCCCACGATGCCGTAGGTTGCGATGTTGAAAATAGGGGCTTCCGGGTCCTTGTTGATCGCGACGATGCACTTGGATCCCTTCATGCCCGCTACGTGCTGAATGGCGCCGGAAATACCGCATGCCATGTAAAGATCGGGAGTCACGGATTTTCCTGACTGGCCAACCTGACGGGCGGCTTCGGTCCAACCGGCGTCAACGACGGGACGGGACGCCGCATACTCGCCGCCGAGCTTCTTGGCGAGGTTGACGATGATGTCGTTGTACTTGTCCTTGTCCTTGGTTCCGCGGCCGCCGGAAACGATGACTTTTGCCTGGGTGATGTCAACAGAGCCCGAGCTGGTTTCAACGAAGGCCTTGAAGCTGGTGCGGATTTCGCCGATCGACGCGGACACGGCAGTCACCTTGCCGGCGCCGGCTTCGGCGGCTTTGTCAAACGCGCCTTTTTCGATCGAGGCGACGAATTTGTCGGTCTTGACGGTGCGCTCTTCCTGGATTTTGCCGTTGAAAGTGCTGCGGGTGAAGACGATCTTACCGTCGCGGACTTCCGCCTTGTTGCAGTTAGACACGATGCCTACGCCGAGGGTCATCGCGACCTTGGCCGCCATGTCGATTCCGTCATAGGTGTGGGCGATAAGGACGCCCTTGACGTCCTGGCCGTCGAACACGGCCTTGGCTGCCTGTGCGTAACCGTCGGCGGTGTAGCGCTCGAGCTTTGCGTCGGCAACCGAGAACACTTCGGGAATGTATTTCGCCACTTCATTGGCGAGAGAATCGTCTTTGAAGAATACGGCTGCTGCGGGTTCTGCACCCATCGCCGCTGCAAGGCCCTTCGCGGCGTTGCAGAGTTCAAGCGTCGCGTCGCTTATCTTTCCGTTTCTCTGTTCTGCGATGATTACTAATTTAGCCATGGTTGCGCCCCCTTATATCACTTTCGCTTCGTTCTTGAGCTTGTCAACAAGCTTGGCGGCCGCCGCTTTCGCGTCGCCTTCGATGATTTCAGCCTTGGATTCGGAAACAGGGAAGAACATCTTGATGAAGCTGGTCTTCGATCCCGCTTCGCCGACAGCGCTCACGCCGAGGTCGCCGGCTTTCTTGACATCGAGCTGTTTCTTCTTCGCCTTCATGATACCCGGAAGGGTGGGGTATCTGGGCTGGTTGATACCTGACTGAATTGAAAGCGCGCAGGGCATCGCTATGTCGAGAACTTCGTTGAGGCCGCCTTCGAGCTCGCGGTTGACGGTAAGGGTTTTCTTGTCTCCGCCTACTTCGAGTTTGACGATGTTGGTGCAGGAGGCAACTCCCATCATGTCGGCGATCATGCCGCATGTTACGCCCGCCTGGTCGTCTTCCGCCTGAACGCCGGTCAGCACGAGGTCGACGGCGCCGAGGCCCTTGATAGCGCCGCACAGGGCCGAAGCGACGACAAAGTTGTCGCCGGCGGCAACTTCGGGATCGGTGATCTGGATGCCCCAGTCCGCTCCCATGGCGAAGGCCTGGCGAACCTGTTTCTGAGCTCTTTCGGGACCGGCAGACACGATGACGACTTCCCCGCCGAACTTTTCCTTGAGCTGCAGAGCGGCTTCGACGGCATACTGATCAAAATCGTTCATTTTGAAGGCGATTTGAGATTCATCAACGTTTTTGTTGTCGACAATCTTGAACTTGGATTCCATATCCGGAACCTCTTTAACGCATACTACAATCTTCATCGCTCTACTCCCTTATAAAAATTTTTAAAACAGATAATATCTCCGAAAAAAAGCAAAAGGGAATGCTTTTTTAGTCAATCTAATGATGAAGCTCTGTATGTCAAGAGTAATTTATGCAGAGAAAGGATTTGGGGAATGGGTGGTAAATAAATAACAACTGATAAAGGATTGTGGTATGGTATTATTTGTACAGATCCATGTCCGGGCGCGGTTTTTGTCTTTACAAACGCCCTGCCTGTTGAACACTCGTCATCTTTCAAATGATTTCAGGGGGAGGTGCGATCGTGATCGGGGTCGCGGAAGGGGTTGAAGGGCTGATATTCGACATCGACGGAACGCTGGCGGACTCGATGCCCGTGCATTACGAGGCGTGGAAACAGGCCGCCGCCCGGCAGGGGCTGGATTACCCGGTTGACCTCTTTTACGAGTTCGCAGGGACTCCGACGCATAAGATCGTTCCCCTCATCAATGAGCGGCTCGGCTGTTCGCTTGACGTGGAGCAGACCACCGATGAGAAGGAGCGGCTCTTCCTGGACATGATCCACATGGTCCGGCCCATTGAGCCGGTGGTGGGTATCGTGAAGGCGTACCATGGAAAACTTCCGATGTCGCTGGGGACCGGGGGGACGAGGGACATCGCCCTGATGACCGTGCGCGCCATCGGGCTTGAGGGCTACTTCGGCATCCTGGTGGCGTCGGAGGATGTGGAGCGGCACAAGCCGCACCCCGACACCTTCCTGGAGTGCGCGCGGCTCATGGGGGTGCGGCCGGAGCGGTGCCAGGTGTTCGAGGACGGGGAGAGGGGACTGGATGCCGCACGCCGGGCCGGCATGATCGCCACCGACGTGAGGCCGTGGCTTTGAAACACTGAACATCCCGCCCGCATATCCTTTCGCCCGATCTCCTGTCTTGCTCACCTTTGCAATGGTGCTGAAATCTCCTGACAAAGCCCTCTCCCTCGGGGCGGTCTTCCCCTGCGGGGGGAGATGACATTGGATATGGTTGCATGGCGCAGGCGCGAAAGCGTTTCCGCGCCTGCGGTGTACGGCGCACGGAGGCGACGATCATGATCGTCGCCTGCGCGATGGAGATATTCCATCATACGGCAAGGCGCTCCGGGATGGGGAAAATTCCTTGATATGAAAGTTTAGAGGTAATCCGTGAAAAAGATAATATTCTTTTTACTGGTATTTTTTTTATCATGCGCATTGAGAGACGAATTTGACACTCAGGTCTATTTTATCCTCGCGGGCCAGTTGTATTCCATGAATTCAGACGGCGGAAACATAAAACGCCTGACAAATGATTCAAACACATACAATTCAGTCAGTTCATCACCATGCGGGGAATATATTATTCTATCAACAACCACAAAAAAAATATACACAATGCACTATGACGGAGAAAATCTCGCCTATCTTATGGATGGGCAATACCCCACATACGGTCCTTCAGGCAGGATATATTTTGTACCGGGTCCAAACAGCAATATCATTGCAAGATATGATCCATCGAACGGCAGCACAGAGTATCTTTGTACAATGGCGAGTGGCTCACAGATAAACACATTATCATGCAACCGGGATGAAACAATACTCGCTTTTTATTGGTGGAATATGGGCCCAACGTATCTAGCAAGGATGAGCCTTGTCACACCTTATACTGTGGTCACGACCTCAACAGCGACTGTAAGCTGCTATTGCCCTTCATTTTCACCAACCGATGACAGGCTCATTGCCAGAACAATCAGCGCGCCCTATTATATCAGGATTGTGTCCCCGGACAACACCTTTTCAAACATCTACACAGGAACAACTCTCAGCACCATGCCTGCATGGGCCGCGGATGGAGAGCATATCTATTTTGCCGATAACTCTGCAACGACGAAGGCAATTAAAATAATGAATAGTGATGGCAGCGGCGTGAGAACAATTGCGGAATTCAGCAGCGCAATCGATTGTTTTTGCGTACAGGGAAAACCCAGGTAAAAAGCCTAAATTTGAAGGACCCCTGAAAGGGATTTCTTTACAGGGATTCCCGGGAATCGGGAGAAAGGCGCTGCCGGAAAGAGATATTCCGTCATACGGCAGGGAGCTCCGGGCTTGGATAATTCCCGCGTCTTGATATTCTGATCCTTTATCGCCAGATAATTTCGCTAAAACTGTCTTGTATTAGTCGGATTTTCCTATATGCAATATTGGAAAGGAGATTCACCCATGAATATACAAAAATTATCAGCACGTGACATTCAGAATGCCTTTAACCCGGAGTTTCAAAGAAGTATGCTCATTATACACCTTGCCATTGCTGCAGGGGTGGCCTCTTTCGCGGGGATTATCCTTTTTATATATATGACATCCGCTGTATCCCCTGCGGGCGTACTAAACGACTCAACAGTCGGCCTGCTCACAAAACTGCATCTAGGGATGGTGGCTGTTCTTTTCCCGCTTGCGATGTATTTATTCAGTGTGATCATAAAGAATAAGATGTATAAGAACCCTGAAATGGACGCTGTGGAATTTCTCACCGGTGTGCGCACGGCATCGATTATCCGGCTGGCAATAATGGAGTCTGCCGCATTCTTCGGCCTGATCGTCTGTTTGATCGCTGTCATTGACAACATAATGCGCGAAAATCCCTTCTACTGGATCAATACGGTCTCGGCTGTATTTGTGATCGGTTTTATCCTGCTTAACATTCCCAACTCTGACCGCATCGGTAGAATATACAGCAATATGGTAAATTCGTGATGCGTATGGTTTATTCTGTTGTCGATGTGAAGATTAAAAGGTGTTCGCTTTTCGGGAAATGACTCTTGTGAAAATTATTACACAGGGGAGTTTACAGGAGGTATGAATGGATACTGCGCAGAAAAGTACAATCAGGCCCGTACTGTTAATAGCCGTAATAATTTCCGGAAGTATCACCATGGCGACTGTTTTAATTGTCCTGGGAATATTATCTGTTAATGATCCCGGGACACAGATTGCATCACTCGACGTCCGCTCCGGAGAACCGTTCGAGCTGCGGTTCATTTCAAACGGGAAAAATGTTCATGTATGGCTTAATCTTGAGTGTGATGAGTGTTCGTATCCTGTCAATGGTGAAATGGTGCTCATGACCGGGGGCCAGCCGGTCAAATCCGTGGAAATATCGGCTGGCGGAACCAGACATAGCGGGTGGGAGGGAGGTACAAAATCTCTTCAGTGGCGCGAGGTTTTAGAGGCAAAAGCCCAGACTTCCGGTAAAGCGATGATCCTTTCAGGCACGCTGTTTGTTTATGGCGCGCGCGACTTTTTTTTCCGCAAGGTCAGGGAAGATGCTTCGCCTCCAAGAGTCCGTATGATGCGCGTGATTGTGACAGATTAACGGGGAAAATTTCAAGCCCCCCTGAAAGGATTTGCTCGCAGGAGGAATGCCTGTGTTCATGGAAGGAGTTGTTTTCGGGGAAGGGGGAAGGATCATATACTTTTAAAAGGAAGTCCTCGTGAGAATGAAATGTTTTACTGCGGCATGGAGAATATTACAGAGAGAGTTAAGATGTACTGTGACAGTGGAAGCAATTTCCCTCTCAGGGCGCACTACTGAAATCCCAAGAAATCGGTACTGAGGCCGTACCTGCCTGAATATTTCTACGCCGATATTTGCAATGACTGCGGCACGGTTGTACGCTTATACTCCCCTAATACGCATACCGACTGGGAAACCGGAGAGTATTGAGGAAGAGGAGGATGTACTATCTGCAGCAACGGGAGAAGGGCCGGCATGATCGCCACCGAGATGAGGCCATGGCTGAAAAAATCAATTGACAAATCCCGCACGCTGCCCGATGTGATGTATTATTCCGTATATCCGATGCAACCCGCCAACGTGGCTCAGTCGGTAGAGCAGCTCACTCGTAATGAGCAGGTCGCCGGTTCGATTCCGGCCGTTGGCTCAGAAGAAAATCCTGAATTATTCTGAGTTAAGAAAAAGGGAGATATTTAACATAAAATAACAGAAGGTAATTGTAGCTCAATTCCGTAGCACATTACGGGCACTCAAAAAGATAAGACACAATTTCAAATCAAATTCTCGGGAGAGAGAAGAACACTCTTCTATCATTTTCCATTTAATACGTTATAAAAATCATCTTCATGCAGAATGGGTATATATTTGCCCTCCTCTCTTAAATTCATTACGTTTTCAATTTTCCTTCCGTAGGTTGAATATGCCCAGCATGGATTTGATAGCGCTCCTATGACCAGATAATCAAGTTTCATGGAAACATTATTTACTGCAATACCTCCCCTTGAAATTAACAAGGATTGAATGTCTTTTCGTGTTCCATGTTTCATTTGTCCAGTAAAACAAAAATGTTTATCGGTGGTGATAATTTCAACGTCTCTATCGATTATTACATCAATGGTTTTTAATACCGGGGCATCGGACTCCATCCAGTAACCAACGAACATTGATGGATCTTTATACTGATTGTCTGCTCTATCTTCAACAAAGCCTTTTGCAAACAGAATAAAATCATCTTTTTCTTTTTGTGTAATCATTCCATCTTTTAAAATATTTCGAATCAGTTTGTAACACTCATTGAATGGCCATTTGTCAATCAATGAAGAGTGATAGCTTAACCAGCGTTTTAATGCTTCCAATTCAAGAGTATTTATTTTGTTGTCGCATATTATTCCATGAAGAAAACCATGAAGATTCCGGATTTCTTTTGTTGCGATATCGATAGGACCCTCAGTTGCTTGAAATTGTTCGCAGAAATCAATTAATTCTTCCTTTTCACTTTTATCAATAACACCATCCTCATAAATCCTATTAATAAATTCATATGCTTCACAGAATGGATAGATATAGCTGAAATTTTTGTGATTATCTAGCCATTTCTTCAACGCATCAATTTCCTGATCGTTAATCTCTTTGTCCGCTACTATCCCCTTAAGTAATCCCTCTAAAACATGTATAGCTCTTGATGCATCGGTCATCTTTGCCGTAATCGCCATGGATGCCTCCATGAGTTAAATGATACGGATAGATTATTCATGTTAATGCATTTAGTCAATCAGTAATTGTCTGTATAGTTATGAATCGTTGTTAAAATCATGACAGCCAGATGCTCCTTGCGCCGCACTCGGCCGCGATGATTGCACTCCCCGTTTTTTCACGCAAATGCGGATTAATTACTGGTTATCCCGTCGTTTAGCTGGTTGATTAATATACATATACGCACATGCGGGAGGTGCCATGAAGAGCGCGTGGAAGGATTTTTCCCCGGGAAGGTGGATGGATGAGGTCAACGTAAGGGAATTCATCAGGAAGAACATTACTCCGTACGAAGGCGACGAGTCCTTTTTGCAGGGACCGACGTCCGCCACGCAGCAACTCTGGGATGAGCTGCTTGTTCTCATGAAGGAGGAAAACGCCCGTGGCATCCTTGACGCCGATACGAGCATCGTATCGTCCATCACCTCCCACGGGCCGGGCTACATCAGCCGCGACCTGGAGAAGATCGTCGGGATACAGACCGAGAGGCCGCTCAAGAGGGCCATCATGCCGTCCGGCGGCCTGCGCATGGTTGAGATGGCGCTCAAGGCCTACAACATGAGCCTCGACCCGCACACCGCCGACATCTTCCGGCACTACCGCAAGACCCACAACGACGGCGTGTTCGATGCCTACACCAGGGAGATGAAGAACGCGCGCCGCTCAGCAATCATCACCGGGCTCCCGGACGCGTACGGGAGGGGGCGCATCATCGGGGACTACCGCCGGGTGCCGCTGTACGGGCTCGACAGGCTGATTGAGGCCAAGCAGAGGGACAGCACCATGCTCGAGCACGAGGACATGGAATCGCCGGTGATCCGGATGCGGGAGGAGATTTCGGAGCAGATCCGCGCGCTCGAGGAGTTGCGGCAAATGGCGGACTCGTACGGCTTCGACCTGGGGCGGCCCGCGGAAAGCGCGCAGGAGGCCATCCAGTGGCTGTACCTGGCGTACCTCGCCGCGACCAAGGAGCAGAACGGCGCGGCGATGTCGATCGGGAGGACATCGTCCTTTATCGATATCTACATTGAGCGGGACCTGAAGCGCGGCCTCATCACCGAGCCGGAAGCGCAGGAGCTGATCGACCACTTTGTCATGAAGCTCAGGATCATCAGGTTTTTGCGCGCGCCCGAATACAACGAGCTCTTCTCGGGAGACCCCGTCTGGATCACGGAGGCGGTGGGGGGCATGGGCATCAACGGGAAAACGCTGGTGACCCGCACCAGCTTCAGGATCCTGCACACGCTTTACAACCTCGGCCCCGCGCCCGAGCCCAACATCACGGTGCTGTGGTCCGAGCGGATGCCGGAGAACTTCAAGAGGTACTGCGCCAGGGTGTCCATTGACAAGAGCGCCATCCAGTACGAGAACGACGATCTCATGAGGGAGTTCTGGGGCGACGATTACGGCATCGCCTGCTGCGTGTCGGCTATGCGCATCGGCAAGCAGATGCAGTTCTTCGGGGCGCGCGCCAACCTGGCGAAGGCGCTGCTGTACGCCATCAACGGAGGCCGTGACGAAATCACCGGCGAGCAGATCGCCCCTCCTTTCAATCCCATAACCTCTGAATACCTGGACTACGACGAGGTGATGCAGCGGTTCATCGAAATACTCGAGTGGCTGTCCGCGCTCTACGTCAACACGCTCAACGTCATCCACTTCATGCACGACCGCTACAGCTACGAGAGGTTTGAGATGGCGCTCCATGACCGCGTGGTGTACCGTACCATGGCGTGCGGCATCGCCGGGCTTTCGGTGGTGGCCGATTCCCTCTCGGCAATCAAGCACGCGCGGGTGAAGCCTGTGCGCGACGAGCGCGGCATCGCCGTGGATTTCATCATCGAGGGCGAGTATCCCGCGTTCGGCAACAACGACGACCGGGTGGACAGGATCGCCGTGGACATTGTGCGGAAGTTCATGAACAGGCTCCGCCGCCAGAAGACGTACCGCAAATCGGTCCCCACGCTGTCGGTGCTCACGATTACGTCCAACGTGGTGTACGGGAAGAAGACGGGAAGCACGCCCTGCGGCAGGAAAAAAGGCGATCCGTTCGCGCCGGGGGCGAACCCGCTGCACGGCAGGGACACGCGCGGCGCGGTCGCGTCAATGGCGTCGGTGGCGAAGATACCGTACGAGCACGCTGAGGACGGCATCTCGTACACGTTCTCCATCGTTCCCGGCGCGCTCGGCAGGACCGGGGAGGACAGGATCAGCAACCTCGTTTCGGTGCTTGACAGCTACTTCCGCGCGGGCGGGCAGCACATCAATGTCAACGTGTTCACCCGTGAAACGCTGATGGACGCCATGGACCACCCCGAGAAGTACCCGCAGCTCACCGTCAGGGTGTCCGGGTACGCGGTCAACTTCATCAAGCTCACCCGCGAACAGCAGCTTGACATCATCCATCGGAC
>CAZPZJ010000061.1:0-7768 GCA_964591055.1 uncultured Leptospiraceae bacterium | reverse complement strand
CTGCCGGGAGGAGGGCATCCACACCGCGCTCGACACCTCGGGATACGTGACCGGCGACATGCCCGACGGCCTCCTCGATGTGACCGATCTCGTGCTGCTCGACCTGAAGTGCGCCGACGAACAGCTCCACCGGGAGCTTACGGGCGTGAGCGCCGAGCCAATACAACGCTTCGCGCGCCACCTTTCGGACACGGGAAAAAAGATGTGGGTGCGCCACGTGCTGGTGCCGGGCGTCACGGACGACGACGCGCTGCTTGAACGGCTTGCCGGGTTTATCAGCACGCTTTCCGGCGTGGAGCTGGTGGAGATCCTGCCGTTTCACACGATGGGAGAGTACAAGTGGGACGCGCTGGGTTATCTGTACCGTCTCAGGGGCACGCCTCCTCCCTCGCCTGAAAGGGTGCAAAACGCCATCGACATCATGAGCCGGCACGGGCTTGCGGTGCGCTGAGGCGGCGCGGGCGCGCACATCCCTGTTTTTCTGTTGCCAGAACGCGCACACGCGGTGCAGTATGGGAGTGAGGCGGCGGCATGACAGTCCCTGAAAAAATCGAGGCGGTGAACGATATCCTGCGCGGCATGGAAAGCGCCCTCGTCGCGTACTCCGGCGGCGCCGACAGCTCGCTCCTGGTCCGGCTGGCGGCGGGCGCGCTGGGCGGGCGTATGCTCGCGGTGACCGGAGTGTCCGCCTCGCGGCCAAAGCGCGAATGCGAGGAGGCCGCGGCGTTCGCGGCCGAAGCGGGGGCGGCGCATGCGATCGTCGAGACCGGCGAGTTTACAGACGGGCTGTTTGTGCGCAACGGCCCCGACCGCTGCTATCACTGCAAGCGAGCGCTCTTCGCCAGGCTTGAGGAGGTGAGGGCGGAGCGAGGATTTCGCTGGATCGCCGACGGCTCCAACGCCGATGACGGCAAAGATTACCGGCCGGGCGGCCGCGCCGCCGCTGAGTTCAAGGTGCGCAGCCCTCTCGCCGAAGCGGGCCTTACCAAGGAAGATATCCGGGAGATATCGCGCGGGCTTGGCCTTTCGACGGCCGTCCTTCCCGCGCAACCGTGCCTCGCGACGCGCATTCCCTACGGGACGCCCATCACCGTCGAGCGGCTGGCGATGGTGCAACGGGCGGAGGATGCGCTGCGCGGCCTGGGATTTCAAGAGTGCAGGGTGCGCCACCACGGCGATGTCGCCCGCATCGAGCTTCCCGGGGACTCTTTCGCAAAGGCGTGTGAAGCCGAAACGCGGCGGGCAATCGACGCCGCGCTCAAGCTCGCGGGATTCCGGTATGTAACTGTCGACCTAGAGCCGTTCCGCTCCGGCAAAATGAACGACGCTTTGGGCTGAGCCCCCCCTCTCGGTCTCCCCCCCACGGGGGGAGATGTTTGAATAACGGAAGGCGATGCCAGCGCAGGCGCGAAATCGTTTTCGCGCCTGCGTGCGGGAATTCCCGGACACACAACAACCTCTTCATGTACATTCATGCAAAGCAGGTGACGATCATGATCGCCGCCCGGCCTGGCCTGCCGCGATGAAGTTCACCGCAAGCGACGCCAGGGTGAATCCGAAGACCGCCGTGATGTGCACCAGCGACCCCATCTCCCTTCTGCCGCCGATTTCCCGGGCAGGGCCCCGGAGCGGCGGCTCGTCGCTGTACACGCACATGATGTCGGTGCTCACTCCATCCCTGCGAAGGCCCTTCCTCACCAGGCGCGCAAGCGGGCAGCCCGTCGCCTGCGTGAGAAGGCCGGTTTTGATCCTGCCGGGGTCGGTCTTCATCGCGGCGCCCATCGAGCAGAAGAGCGCCGTTTCCGCCCGCAGGCAGTCCCGGATCAGGAGAAGCTTGTCGTCGATGCTGTCGATCGCGTCGATCACGCAGTCGTACGAGGCGAGGTCGAAGTGCGCGCGGGTCTCTTCGCGGTATGAGCCGGCGATCGCGGTGATGGACGCGGCCGGGCTGATGGCGAGCAGCCGCTTCTCCATCTCGATCGCCTTGGGCTCGCCCGTGTTGAGCGCCGTCGCCTGCGCCTGCCGGTTGACGTTGGTGGCGCACACGGTGTCGGGATCGACGATGGTGAGGTCAAGGACGCCGGAGCGCACCAGCGCCTCGGCGCACCAGCTTCCCACGCCGCCCAGGCCGATGACGATCATCCTGGCCTGCGAAAGCGCGGTCACCGCCTCATCGCCCAGCGCGAGGCGCGTGCGGTTGGTGAGCGAGTTGTACTGGTTGTGGTCCGGGGAGTCAGCCATGCCCTCATGCAACGGCGAACGCAGTGAAATGTCAACACCTGTTCAGGTGACACGGCGGAAAATGCGTTTCGGCGGCTATTCGGCCGTCCTGGTGTGAAGCTCCTCGGCCATTGAGCGGATCATGCGCGTCGAGGCGGCGAGCTGTTCCGCATTGGCGGCGTTGGACTGCGTGATGTCGTTGATGCCGGAGATTGCGCCGTCAATCTGCTCCAGCGCCTTCTTCTGCTCGGCAAGAGCTTTGCGAATCTCCTCAAACCGCTCACGCAGCGAGCCGGTGTTGCGCTCAATGTCGGCCTTGAGGCTGTTCTGCTCGTCGATGAGTGCGAACAGGGAGTCCATCCCGCCCTCGAGCGTCCTGAGCCTGCCGATGATGCGCTCCATCATTTCCGCGATCACCTCGTTGCCCCGGTTCCCCTTTTCCACCTCGCCGCGGTTTTTCTCGATGAGCGCGCTGATTTCGCGAAGGCTGCCTGCAGAGCGGTCTGAGAGCTTGGATATCTCCTCCGCCACCACGGCGAAGCCGCGGCCGTACTCCCCGGCCCTGGCCGCCTCGATGGACGCGTTCAGCGACAGCAGGTTGATCTTCTCGAAGAAATCGTCGATGATGCTGACGATGTCGCTCACCCGGGACGAGCTCTCCATCATGGACGCGGTGGATTCGCGCGAGGCGTCCATCACCGGGCCTGCGTCGCCGATGAGGCCGTTGATCTCGTTGAAAGATTCCGAGACGCTGCCGGTCTCGCTCCTGACGCGCATGATCAGGGAGGACATCGACTCCATGTAGCCGAGGTGGTCCATCAGCGCAGAGAAGGAGTCCACGCTGTTTCTTTCGATCTGGAAGAAGTTTGCCGACAGCTCCTCGATCGACGAGCTCATCTCCTCGACGGAGGCCGCCTGCTCCTGGGCGTCGCCCGAGAGCCTGGTCGCCGCATCGGACATCTCCCCGGACGAGGCCTTGAGGCGGTCGGAAGCGGTTGCGATCGCCTCGAACAGCGAGCGGATCACCCCGTACCTCTTTTCGCTGCCGGCGGCCTCCTCGCGCATCCTGTCAACCACGCCCGACATCATGCGTATCACCAGCACCGTGAGGAAGTACGTCAGCACCAGTGCGAACAGGCTTTCCAGGAACTGATTTTTCATCATTTCGGCAATCACGCCGTCATACCTGTTTCTGACCAGGATGTAAAATACGGAGGAGTACAACGCCATCAGAAACGCGACCAGGGTGGTGACCGCCAGGCTGGAGATCAGCGCAGCGAACACCACCGCCGACTGGTAGAAGAAGATGATCGCAAAGCCCGTGTGGGGGGCCATCATGTATTTCCCGGCGAGCCCCAGCCCGCCGGCCAGGGCCACGAGAATCACCAGAAACGCCGACGCCGCGCCAAACCTTCCCGAAGCCAGGATGATGAGGCTCCCCAGCCCCGCAGTCATCAGCGTGACCGTGCCGAACAGCAGGGAATACGAGTGCGAGCGGGCGAGAAACGGTACCGCGCTGAGAAGCAGCATGAGCAGGAAAATGAATACGTCGAGATAGAAGAGTATGCCCGCCTTTTTCTGAATGATAATATCGCTGTGTGCGTACCGCGCGTCTATGCGCCGTTTCAGCTTCCTGATCATAACAGCCTCCCCTCATCCGAATGGGTGCAGTTTTAAAGAGAACACAACGTGTATATAACATTCCGTTATTCTTATTACAATATGTCAATACTTATCCCGCTAAAAAAAAGTGTATGTTTACAGTTTAATTGAGCATGATTTTGGAATGAGCAGATTCTGGTCAAAAGGGGACTTCCATCATCCTGAAAAAATGTACGAAAAACTTGACATATATAACGTGTTATAATCATTATAACATGTTGTTATTATACGTGGTTCATTATTGAATCCACACCACACAGAGAAGGGGGATATCGCGATGGAAAAGAGAACATGGCATGAGCACTATGCCCACGGAGTAAAAGCGGACATCAGGTTTAAGAATGAAACGATCTTCAGCCCGCTGGAAAGGCATGCGCGGGACATCCCGTCAAAACCCGCCCTCATCTTCCTCGATTCGAAGATCAGCTATAAAAACCTCAACGCCGCCGCCAACCGCTTTGCGAGGGCGCTTGCCGACATGGGCGTGAATAAGGGCGACCGGGTGGCGCTTTTAATGCCCAACATCCCCCAGTTTGTCATGGCCGCCTACGGCATCTGGAAGATCGGGGCCGTGGCCGTGCCGCACAATCCCCTCTACACGGACGGGGAGCTCGCCTCGCAGCTCAACAACTCGGGATGCGTGGCCATGGTCAGCCTTGACCTGCTGGCGGAGCGCATGATCGCGCTCAGAAACTCCACTCCCGTAAAGCACATCGTGGTGGCCCACATCCGCGACTATCTCGGCTTTCCCAAAAAGCAGCTCGTTCCCATCGTCGCGAAGGACAAGCACCGCAATGTCCAGAAGGCGGACGGCGTGCACGAGTGGCTTGATCTTCAGAAAAAATACGACGGCGCCGACATGGGCGCGGATGTCGGGGTCGACAGCCTGTGCCTGCTGATGTACACGGGGGGGACCACGGGCGTGAGCAAGGGGGTGATGCTGACGCACAGAAACTTCTCCAACATGGTC
The DNA here is from genome assembly GCA_964591055.1 of uncultured Leptospiraceae bacterium. Classification (GTDB taxonomy): domain Bacteria; phylum Spirochaetota; class UBA4802; order UBA4802; family JAGODF01; genus CAZPZJ01. The sequence goes on along the minus strand of CAZPZJ010000061.1, from coordinate 2,916 downwards.
GAGATATTCGTATCGTGGTTCACCCCGCTGCACACGGGGGACGTGGTGGAGATCGGCTCCATCCCGTTCTTCCACGTGTACGGGCTGGGCGCCAGCATGATGACCTGCGTTGAAATGGGCTGGACCGACCTCCTCATCCCCCGGCCCGACGCTGAGACCATCATGCAGGCCGTGCATAAATACAGGGCGCGCTTTATCCCCACGGTGCCCACTATCTTCTACGCCATCATGAACCACCCCGACCTGAAAAAGTACGACCTCTCGTCCATCGACGTGTGCCTCTCGGGCGCGGCGCCGCTTCCCTCCGACATCATGGACCGGTTCGAGTCAATGACTGGGACGCGCATCACCGAGTTTTACGGCATGACGGAGATGTCCGCCGGGGCGACGGGCAATCCCGTGGGGAAGGGGGCGCTCACCAAGGTGGGATCGGCCGGCATACCGCTTCCCGAGACCGACATGAGGATCGTGGACCTTGAAACCGGCGTGCGCGACATGCCCGTCGGCGAGCCGGGTGAGATCATATTCAGGGGCCCGCAGGTCACCTCTGGCTATTTCGGCATGGCGGAGGAGACGGCGCAGAGCCTTCGCGACGGCTGGCTGTACACCGGCGACATCGGAACGATCGACGAGGACGGCTACCTCTACGTGATCGACCGGAAGAAGGACATGATCATCGCGAGCGGCTACAACATCTACCCGCGCGACATCGACGAGGTGCTCTACGCCCACCCGAAGATCGCGCAGGCGTGCGCCATCGGCGTGCCCGACGAGTACCGGGGCGAGACGGTCAAGGCGTTCGTGGTGCTCAAGCCGGGCGAGCAGATGACCGGACAGGAGGTGATGGATTACTGCAGGACGAAGCTCGCCGCCTACAAGGTTCCCAAGATCATCGAGTTCATCGATGCAATCCCCAGCAGCGCGGCGGGGAAGATCCTGCGCAAAGAGCTTCGCGCCATGGAGATGGCCAGAAAGAACTGAGCGGGGCTGCGACGTCCGGCGCGAGGCGCACACCGTTCAATAGAAATCGGCGATTCTGATCGCCGCACCGTGGAGGAAAAGGCATGGAAGGAAGGCTGTGGCATAAAAACTACGTAGAGGGAGTGTTTCCCTCGCTCACATACAGGAACATTCCCCTGAAAGACGCGCTCGTCGAGGCGGCGGAGGAATTTCCCCGGAAGGACGCGCTGATATTTCTGGACGCAAAGATCACCTACAAAGAGCTCAACGACGCGGCAAACCGCTTCGCGAACGCGCTCATAGCGCTGGGAGTGAAGCCGGGCGACAAGGTGGCGCTTTTAATGCCCAACATGCCGCAGTTCGTCATGGCTGCGTACGGGGTGTGGAAGGCGGGCGGGGTGGTGGTGCCCAACAATCCGCTCTACACCGACGGAGAGCTGGAGTACCAGATCAACAACTCGGACAGCGTGGTGCTGGTCACGCTGGACCTGCTCGCGGAAAGGATGATCGCGCTGAAGGACCGCACCGGGCTTCGGGCCATCGTGGTGGCGCACATTCGCGACTGCCTGAAGTTTCCCAAAAAACAGCTCCTTCCCATCGTGGCGAAGGACAAGCACAGGAACGTCCCGAAGACGGAGGGCGTGTACGAGTGGACGGACCTCCAGAAAAAGTATCCCGCGGCCGATCCGGGCATCGAAAACCGCTTTGACGACCTCGGCGCGCTCTTCTACACCGGGGGCACTACGGGCGTTTCCAAGGGGGTGATGCTACCGCACTCAAACCTCTCCATCAACACCCAGCAGGTGGCGGCGTGGTTTCCCACCTATGAGAGGGGCGGGATCATGAAGATCGGGGCGATCCCGTACTTCCACTGCTTCGGCTTCACCTGTTCCATGAACTTCAGCATCCTCGAGGCGTGGACCAACGTGCTCATCCCCCGGCCCGAGCCGCTTCCGCTGCTGCAGGCGATCCACAACTACAAGGCGCAAATATTCCTCGGGGTGCCAACCATGTACATCGGCATGATGAACCATCCGGACCTGAAGAAGTACGATATCACCTCGCTCAACAACTGCGCGTGCGGATCGTCGCCGCTTCCGCCCGACGTGCAAAACACCTTCGAGTCCCTCACCGGCTGCCAGGTGCTGGACAACTACGGGCTCACCGAGACCACGCCGGGACTGGTCATGACGCCGTACGGCGGGAAAAGGAAGGTAGGCGCAGCGGGAATCCCCATCTCCGACACCGACCTGAAGATCGTGGACATCGAAACGGGCGTACAGGAGATGCCGGTGAGCGAGGCCGGAGAGATACTGGTGAAGGGGCCGCAGATCACCGCGGGATATTACAAGATGCCGGAAGAAACCGCGAAGGCGATAAAGGACGGGTGGCTTTACACCGGCGACATCGGATTTCTTGACGAGGACGGTTTTCTCCACATTATCGACAGGAAGAAGGATCTCATCATCGCCAGCGGCTACAACGTCTATCCTAACGAGATCGACAAGGTGCTCTTTTCCCATCCCGGAATTGAGCAGGCATGCGCCGTGGGCGTGCCCCACGAGTACCGCGGCGAGACGGTCAAGGCGTTCGTAGTGCTCAAGGAGGGGGAGTCGATGACGGAGCAGGACGTGATCGATTTCTGTAAAAAGGAGCTCGCAGTCTACAAGGTTCCAAAGATCGTTGAGTTCGTTTCCGAACTGCCGAGGAGCGCCGTGGGCAAGGTGCTCAGGAAGACGCTGCGCGAGATGGAGATTGGGAAGATGAAGGGCGCGGGCGCGCCCAATTAGATGGCGGAAAAGGATTGCATGGCGCAGGCGCGAAAACGTTTTCGCGCCTGCGTGCGGTGATGATGCCGTGTTTTCAGGGTGAAATCATGAAAAACTCCGAAAAATGCGATTTTTTTATGATTTTCATGAAATTTTTTTCAGGGAGATTAAAGCAACAATAAAGCCA
>CAZPZJ010000060.1:0-17662 GCA_964591055.1 uncultured Leptospiraceae bacterium | reverse complement strand
GGAGAGCAGGCATAAGAATGCTGAATATCGGTCTTTTGTATGGCGGGAGGTCGGGTGAACACGATGTGTCCCGATGCTCCGCAGCTTCAGTCGCTTCAAACCTCGATCCTTCAAAATACAGGGTTATTGCCGTTGGCATCGACAGGGAGGGGCGCTGGCATGTCCAGCCCCGGGTGAAAATTCTGGATGACCCGGACTTCGGGAAAGTGCTCGCGCTCGAAAACAGCGGGAACTGGGCGGTAACCCATTATGAAAACGGCGGCAAACTTGGAGTCTTCGACCGCGACAGCGGCAACGAGGTGTGGCTGGATGTGATATTTCCGGCCGTACACGGAACATTTTGCGAGGATGGCACGCTTCAGGGTTTGCTGGAGCTCGCGGGAGTGCCCTTCGTCGGGGCGGATGTCGCCGGATCAGCGATCGGCATGGATAAGGACATCGCCAAGCGCCTGCTCCGTGACGCCGGCGTGAGCGTTACCCCCTGGAAAACCATTCATCGGACCGATTGGAGCGCGAATCCAGTGGCGATCAGGGAGGCCGTTGAGCGGGAATTCGGATTTCCCGTTTTCGTGAAACCAGCCAACACCGGATCATCGGTCGGGATAAGGAAGGTGAAAAGCGTGTCCGGGATTGACAATGCCGTGGAATTCGCGTTCCGCTATGCGGTGAAAATACTCGTGGAAAAGGGCATCGACTGCCGCGAGATCGAATGCGCGGTTATCGGCAATCGCGCCCCGGAAGCTTCCGTGCTTGGCGAGATTGTCCCCCGCCACGAATTTTACTCCTACGAGGCGAAATACCTTGATCCCGAAGGCGCAAGCCTCGTAATTCCCGCAGCGATTGACCTGCAAGTCTCGGAGCAGATCAGAATGGCGGCGATCACGGCGTACAACGCGCTCTGCTGCGAGGGGATGGCGAGGGTTGACTTTTTTCTGGAAAAGAAAACGGGGAGATTTTTCCTCAATGAAATCAATACGCTTCCTGGCTTTACTACCATCAGCATGTATCCCAAGCTCTGGGCTCATTCAGGAATTGAGTATTCACGCCTCCTGGACAGGCTGATCGACCTTGCGCTGGAGCGCCACAGGGAAAAGCTCGGGGTATCAACAGCGCTCTAGCCGGCCGCGTGTGGAGCTCGAATCACACCGTTTTTTCATTGACAGGAGCGCTCTTATGGTCCCTTTTAAAGCTAATCCATGTAATTCACATTCTTTGCAAATTTCCCGGCCTTCCTGGAAACGCGCGTAACTGGTAAATTATATGAAAATAAATCTCGCGTGGGTTCCCAATGCGCTGACACTGGGGAACATGCTGTTCGGATTTCTATCCATTGTGTATTCAAGTGCGGGAGGCCTTGTCACCCCGCAGCCTTACTTCATGGCGGGTCTTCTGATAATCGGCGCGGCAATTCTCGACGGGCTTGACGGGAAAGTGGCGAGAATGCTGAAAATATCGAGTCCTCTCGGCGCTGAGCTCGATTCGCTTGCCGACTGTGTGACGTTCGGGGTTGCCCCCGGATTTCTGGCCTACAAGGCGTATCTCTACGGCATGACGCTTCACTGTGCGGGGATGGTGGTGGACATGGGAATGTTCATTGCAGCGGTTTTCCCGATATGCGCCGCGTACCGCCTCGCGCGCTTCAATGTGAGCCATGATGCCACTTCGTTCAGCGGTCTGCCATCGCCGGTCGCCGGGATCATAGTCGCGCTTGTCCCCGTGTGCTTCAGCGGGAATCTGCTGTTTCAAAGCGGGCCCGCCAGGCTTGTGTTCTCCCTGTGCTTTGTGCTGGTTGCGCTGTTGATGGTCTCGACCGTCAGGTATTCGAAGCCACAGGAAACCATCACAATCACAAAGATAAAGATTGTCTTCTTCATTATATTTATTGGCTTGCTCGTCTTTCTCTTCAAGCAGTGGGCGGTATTCATCATCGTAGCCCTTTATATCATGTCGGGGCTGCTGAGTTTCATAATTCAGCTGATCCAGGATCACAGGTACTGATCGATGGGCGATTTCTCCCACTATGATGAAAAGGGCAACTCCCGGATGGTGGATGTTTCGGGAAAACCGGTTACCCTTCGGACCGCCATCGCCGCCTGTACCGTGAGAATGGCACCGGGGACGGTGCGGATGATAACACAGAACCTGCTTCCCAAGGGCAATCCCTTCGAGGTTGCGCGAGTCGCGGGGATCATGGCGGCTAAAAGGACGCCCGAGCTCATTCCCATGTGCCACCCTCTCGCGGCGGATTATATTGGGGTGGATTTTCTCATCGCAAGCGATACTGAGATCGAAATACGTTCTGAAATCAGGCTTCAGGGCCGCACGGGAGCCGAAATGGAAGCGCTTACGGCCGCATCTGTCGCCGCACTGGCGTTGTATGACATGTGCAAAGCGGTTGATAAAGCCATTCAAATCGACAGGTTGAGGCTCATTGAAAAAACCGGCGGGAAAAGCGACTTTTCCCGAAGTTGATTGTTTCCCCGGCGAATGTTCATTTCTTCCCGAATGTCCAAAAATCAGCGTGTGGCTCATTCCGAAATAAAAAATTTTCAATATTTCTCTTTTCGCATGATTTTTGTTCGTATTTTCGAGTAAACAGATTTATTTTTTAATATTTTTTTTATTTTTAAAATATTTGGAGTTGATAAAATCAAGCGCTGTAATATATTTATGTATTGTTAGCACTCATCGTTGAGAGTGCTAACAACAGGGCAGAGCCCCCCGAATTTTTGCACATAAACACAATGGACGTGAATCCATTAGTTTTGTTTTTGTGTACGAAATAAATTTAGTAAAACCAATACAAGGAGGAGTAACCGTGGCTATAAAACCATTAGGCGATCGCGTCCTCATCGAACCGATGGAGGAGGAATTGCAGAAGCAGGGATCACTTTTCATCCCGGATACGGCCAAGGAAAAGCCCCAGCAGGGCAAAGTAATAGCCGTTGGAAAAGGGCGGTATGAAGATGGAAAGCTGATACCCCTTGACGTACAGGTGGGAGATATGGTGCTTTTCGGCAAATACGCCGGTTCCGAAATCAAGCAGGATGACAGGGAATATCTGATTGTCCGTGAAAACGATATTCTTGCCATCATCGAAAAATAAGGGAAAAGGGAGACATTATGGCACAGGGAAAAATTCTCAAATTCAGTGATGAAGCTAGAAGGGCAATCCTTGAAGGTGTCAGCAAGCTCAATGACGCCGTTAAGGTGACACTCGGCCCCCGCGGACGGAATGTTGTTATAGACAAGAAATTCGGATCGCCGACTGTAACCAAGGACGGCGTGACGGTCGCCAAGGAAATTGAGCTGGAAGATCCGTATGAGAACATGGGCGCCCAGATGGTGAAGGAAGTCGCCACCAAGACAAACGATGTCGCTGGCGACGGCACAACAACCGCAACGCTGCTTGCCGCGGCTATTTACCGTGAAAGCCTCAAGAACGTGACCGCCGGCGCCAATCCCATGAGCCTGAAGAGGGGCATTGACAAGGCCGTGGAAGCTGCGGTCAACTTTGTCGCGAATTCGTCCCGCGAAATTAAGGACAAGAAGGAAATTGCGCAGGTCGCATCGATTTCAGCCAATAACGATGCCGAGATCGGCGAGCTGATCGCGGAAGCAATGGAAAAAGTTGGAAAGGACGGCGTCATTACCGTTGAGGAAGCCAAATCTATTGAAACTCATCTCGAGGTTGTAGAGGGGATGCAGTTTGATCGCGGATACATCTCCCCGTACATGGCGACCGATCCGGAAAACATGGAAGCGGTTCTTGAAAACGCCTACATCCTCATCAACGAAAAGAAGATCTCCAACATGAAGGAGCTCCTCCCCCTGCTGGAGAAAGTTGCTCAGTCAGGCAAGCCGCTTGTGATCATCGCGGAGGAAGTTGAGGGCGAGGCGCTGGCAACCATCGTGGTCAACACCCTCAGAAAGACCATTTCATGCGTCGCGGTTAAGGCGCCCGGATTTGGCGACAGAAGAAAGGAAATGCTCAAGGACATTGCGGTCCTGACCGGTGGCGAAGTGATTTCCGAGGACCTCGGAATGAAGCTGGAAAATGCGACCATTCAGCAGCTCGGCCGCGCCAAGAAGGTGATTGTGGACAAGGAAAACACCACCATTATCGAAGGCGCCGGGGACTCCAAGGAAGTCAAGGGGCGGATCAATATCATCAAAAAACAGATCGAGGATACCACCTCGGACTACGACAGGGAGAAGCTCCAGGAGCGCCTTGCGAAGCTTGCGGGCGGTGTTGCGGTAATCAACGTGGGCGCGGCAACCGAAGTCGAGCTCAAGGAGAAGAAAGCCCGCGTCGAAGACGCGCTCGAGGCGACCAGGTCCGCAGTCGAGGAGGGGATTGTTCCCGGCGGTGGCCTTACGCTCCTTTATGCGCAGAAGGGTGTCCAGGAAGTGATTGACAAGCTCGAAGGCGATGAGAAAATCGGGGCGAGCATCATCATGAGGGCGATCGAAGAGCCCATGAAGCAGATCGCGTACAATGCGGGCGAAGACGGATCCGTCATCGTCGAGAAGGCGAAGCATGAGAAGCAGGGCGTTGGCTTCAACGCGTATTCGATCAAATGGGAAGACATGATGAAGGCGGGCATCATCGACCCTGCGAAGGTCGTCAGGTCCGCACTTCAAAACGCCGCTTCGGTTGCGGGAATGATGAGTACGACCGAGGTGCTGATCACCGAGAAACCAATGGACGAATCAAAAGGCGGTATGCCCGGCGGCATGCCTCCCGGAGGAATGGGCGGTTTTTAAGCTGGTTGGAAATCACAAAAAAGGCGCCTTCGGGCGCCTTTTTTATTCTGGAGGGAGTATGGCGGAAATAGGAATTGAGGGTAAGCGCAAGCTGAAGAACCGGGACAATCATAACTGCTTCGGGTGCAGTCCCGGCAATATACATGGGCTCAGGCTGGAATTTTACACCGACGAACAATCGGTGTACACCGAGACGATTGTTCCCGCTCATCTGTGCGGCTATGATGATCTTGTCCATGGGGGTATTGTATCAACCATCCTTGACGAGGTGATGAGCTGGACGGCGATCGCCATGCTCAAAACGTTTATCCTGACAAAATCGATGACAGTTGATTTTTTAAAGCCCGTGTATGTGGGTAAAACGCTGAGGGCGAAAGGCGACGTCATTGAGAAGGTGAGCGATCGGGAAGCCGTAATAAGCGCTGAGCTTTATGATGCGGAAGGCCGGCTCTGCGCAAGGTCCCGGGGGACATTCGCGCTCATTTCCTTCGATTATGCGAAAAGAAAGGGCATGATCAGGGAAGAGGACATCTCCTCCTACATGAACCTGATCACGGTATAGTCAGTGCGGGCCGGGCAGCGGCAGAGTCCGCGTCATAACGCCGGCCATTACTTTCTGGAGATGTTGACCGTTTCCCTGACAGAGTAGGGCGGCTTGTCCTGCGATTCGTGGTAAATACGAATGAGGATTTCCGCGAGGATGCCGAGCATAATCGACATCATGCTCATCAGGATGAAAAGAACGGTGAGGAAGAGAAGGGGGTTCCTGTTCATCGAAAGGCTGTTCGCGAACTTCATGTAGACCGTCGCGCCGAACGAAATGAAAGCGCAGATCAGCAGCACAAACCCGGTCCCGCCGAACACGTAAATGGGTTTGGTAGAGTATGATCCCATGAATTTCACCGTGATCAGGTCGAGGAGCACCTTGAAGGTGCGCTTGATCCCGTATTTGGACTTTCCGAACTGCCGTGCGTGATGGGTGACCGGCACTTCCGTGATGCGCGCGCCTACCCAGGATGCATGGACGGGGATGAACCGGTGCATCTCGCCGTAGAGCTTGACCTCGCGGAGCACCTCTCCGCGGTATGCCTTGAGCGAACAGCCAAGGTCGTGCAGCTGTACTCCGCTGACGTGCGCGATTATACGGTTTGCGATTCTGGAGGGAAGCTTCCTTGACAGGAGCTTGTCCTTGCGGTCCTTGCGCCATCCGCTCACCACATCATAGCCTTCATTGATTTTTTCAACCAAAAGGGGAATATCACGGGCGTCGTTTTGCAGGTCGGAGTCCATAAAGACGAGCACTTTCCCGGACGAATGGTCGATTCCTGCCGCCATTGCCGCGGTCTGCCCGAAATTGCGCCTGAACTGCACGACTTTTACCCGGCGGTCCTTCCGGGCTATTTCCTTGAGCGTCGGCACTGAATTGTCTGTGCTGCCGTCATCGACAAAAATGATTTCAAAGCTGTATTTGCCGGAATCGAGGTTCTGCACGATGTTTTCATACTGAAGCCGGACATTCTCCTCCTCGTTGTAAACGGGAAGTATGATGGAAAGGTAGGTTTCGCCGCGCGGTGCCTTCATGACATTGTCCCCTGTGTTCGTGAATAATGCGGTTATCCTTAATCGCAGGACAATGTTTTGTCAATAGATAATGTGAAAGCGATTTGCATGCTGCCCCTCTCCGGGCCACATAATGCGCAGCTTGCAGGACGGTGCCCGGCTAAACATAATTATAGTATTTTTCTTGACGTATGAAAAAAATCCATTGATTATGTCGTAAATAGTTTTCATCCTTCAGAAACAATCGTATATACAATGGGTGTTTTTTAATTGTAAAACGCGCCAGCAGGAACAATCCTGTAACCTTACATGAGAATTGAGGATACCATGTCAGAACAGAAAGAGCTAAACCAGAAAGCACAGGCCCTGGAATCGGCGATACTCCAGATAGAAAAGCAGTTCGGTAAGGGCGCCATTATGAAGCTCGGAGATGATTCGGCCAAGGTGCGGATGCCCATCATCTCTACCGGCTCAATCGAGCTTGATCTCGCACTTGGAATCGGCGGAATACCACGCGGCAGGGTGACGGAAATATTCGGCCCGGAATCCTCGGGCAAGACAACGCTCACGCTCCATGTGATCGCGGAAGCGCAGCGAAACGGAGGGATCGCTGCGTTTGTCGACGCTGAGCACGCCCTTGACCCGACGTACGCGCGTAAGCTTGGCGTGAATACAGACGAGTTGCTCGTGTCGCAGCCCGACACGGGCGAGGAAGCCCTTGAAATCACGGAGGCGCTGGTGCGCTCCGGTGCGATCGACATCATCGTGGTCGATTCGGTGGCGGCGCTGGTGCCGAAAGCTGAAATCGAGGGGGAAATGGGAGATGCGCACATGGGGCTGCAGGCGAGGTTGATGAGCCAGGCGCTCAGGAAATTGACGGGAATCATCTCGAAATCAAACACAAGCGTGATTTTCATCAACCAGATCCGCCACAAGATCGGGGTTATGTTCGGATCCCCCGAGACTACGACCGGCGGGAACGCGCTCAAATTTTATTCCTCGGTGCGCCTGGATATCCGCAGGATTGAGACTCTGAAAAACGGGGAGGATTCCATCGGGAACCGGGTCAGGGTCAAGGTGGTGAAGAACAAGGTCGCCCCGCCGTTCAGGCAGGCCGAGTTTGATATCATGTACGATTCGGGCATTTCCCGCGAGGGGGGAATCATCGACATGGCGTCGAAGTTCGGCATTGTGAAAAAAGCCGGAACGTGGTATTCCTACGGCGAGGAGCGCATTGGGCAGGGTCGGGAAAACGCCAAAGCTTTTCTGAAAGACCATCCTGAGGTGATGAAGGAGATCGAGCGCAAGGTGCTGGCGCAGGCCGGCCTTGTCGATGAGCAGCCGGCGGAAACTGCGATTGCGAAGTAGTAAAAAAGCAGGGCTGCCGGCGTGCTGTTCGCCCCGGCGCCGTGGAACAACTGATTGATGGGATGACAGGGTTTCCGTGCAAAAGCTGAATGTTCGCTTGAAAAGTGAAGACGATATCCGGAGAATTGCCGAGTCGGGAAAAATAATATCCGGGATTTTTATGTCTATAGGCGGAGTGCGCCTTGAAGGCATGTCCACCCTTGATCTCGATTCCTGCGTTGAGAAGCTGATCCTCCAGCACAAGGCAAGGCCGTCGTTTAAAACCGTCCCCAATTACTATCACGCCACATGCATTTCCATCAACGAACAGGTAGTGCACGGTGTGCCTTCAAAAAAGAAGATTATCCGCAATGGGGATATCGTCAAGGTTGATATAGGCGTTGTGAAAAACGGCTTCTTCGCGGACGCCTGCCGGACGTTCATAATCGGCGACGCTCCCGAAAATGCCGTGAAGCTTGTTGAGGTGACCAACATTTGTCTTGAAATGGCCATAGATGTCATGGCGCCGGGCAACCGCCTGGGAGATATCGGGGCGGTCATTCAGGGATTTGCCGAGAAAAACGGGTACAGTGTGGTGCGGGATTTTACCGGCCACGGCGTCGGTTTCGCGGTGCACGAGTTTCCGAATGTTTCCCATTATGGCAGAAAAAACACGGGGCTTGTTTTGCAGCCCGGCATGGTGCTCGCCATTGAGCCGATGATCAACGAGGGGCGACATCACGTGATGATTCTTGAGGATGGGTGGACCGCGGTCACAGTTGACGGAAGGCTCTCCGCCCAGTTTGAGCACACAATTGCGGTAACTTCTGACGGGCCTTTGGTCTTAACGCGGTGAGGCGGTGATGGCGGGAAAAAAACTGCGCGATATCCAGTCCGAGCCTGATTTGAGGAACATCCCCATCAATAAGGTGGGAGTCAAGGACATCTCGTACCCGGTGGTGGTCCTGGACAAGAGCGAGGGGGAGCAGCATACCGTGGCGCGGGTGAATATGTTTGTTGACCTGCCTCACGACTTCCGTGGCACGCACATGAGTCGTTTTGTCGAAATTCTTAACAGGTACAGAAGGGGAATAAGCACGCTCAACATCAGAGCAATCCTCGCCGAGATGAAAAAGCAGCTGGAGGCCCGGCGGGCGCATTTTGAAATAGAGTTTCCATATTTCATTACCAAGCGCGCCCCGGTTTCCGGAGAGGAAGCAAAGATGGAATACACCTGCCGGCTTTCGGGAGACTCCAATTACGATGAGTACGTGCTCGGGGTGCGTGTGCCCGTGCTGTCACTGTGCCCATGCTCAAAGGAGATCAGCGAATGTGGCGCGCACAACCAGCGCTCGTTCATTACAATTAAAATACGTGCGCGCGAAAGGATCTGGATTGAGGACATTGTCAAGATTGCAGAAACGTCCGCAAGCACCGACATCTTTTCAATCCTTAAGCGTGAGGATGAGAAATACATAACGGAATCATCGTACCGGAATCCGATGTTTGTCGAAGATATGGTGCGGTCGGCGGCGGAAAAGCTCATGAAAACGGAAGGTGTGCTCTGGTTCTCGGTGGAGTCGGAAAACATTGAATCCATCCACAACCATTCCGCATACGCCATGATTGAGTCAGGCGCCGTGAAGAGGTGATTCGCGGCGGTCAGTACCTGGTTGTGATTTCCGTTTCGTCGAACTTTTTCGGTATTATTAAAAACAGGATGAGCATCGTGATGCTGATGATGATAAAGACGGTCATCACGATCATTAAAAACATGTGGTTTTTAAGGTCCTGAATGCTCGACATCGACACGCCCACCCTGAATGCGCCCCAGTGTTTTTCGCGGATTTTCACCGGTGATGCGATGTCCCAGATGAATTCTCCCGTATCGCGCGCGTAGAACTGCTCGATGGTAGCGGATCCCCCGTATCGGGCTGCCCGCAGGCCCACTGCGTCATCAAACTTCCGTTTTGCCCTGCTGTACCGTATATTGTACTGAACATCCTTGCTCGGTGGCTGTGAGTAATTGGTGTTGTGCGTGGGGGCGTAGCCGTTGATGTCAACTACCGCCGAGTATACGAGGTCTTTGTCTACCCGAAGAAACTCGTCCTGATACTTCTGAATGTATTGTGCGAAAAGGCTGTCATATTTTGTGGTGTAGAGCTTGGGCGAGGTGTCCGGTATTTCCTGGTATGCCCTGTCGAAAAGGTCGGATTCGCGTATGATGTTTCTGGAGATTGTGAATTCAAGAATTTCACTGACCCCTTTTGCGCCGATTTTAGCTTCTATCCGGCAGCGCTCCAGCAACTGGTCCTCGATGTGCTGGAAAAGGTTGGTGATAATCAGGAAGGCCCCGACACAGAGAATGAGGCACACGCCGAATATTATTACGATTTTCTGTTTAATGTCCATAGTGCCGCGCCTTTCCACTAAGATGAGAGTTTAAGTCTTTTTGTTTATATATTTTTTTGCACATCATGACACAAATCATGTTGAGGATGCCCGGTCATTTGGAAAAAGTCAATTATTTTTTGAGTTTCAAAAACGGCTCCCGATAATAATTGGAAAATAACTTGACACGGGGAAGCGGGTTTTAATAAGGTTTTCTACGCTTGAGAAAAGCGTTGCTCTTTACAATTCCATACAGGAATTATATTAGAGTGAGGGTTGCTAGCTCAACTGGTAGAGCACCTGACTCTTAATCAGTAGGTTCCGAGTTCGAGTCTCGGGCAACCCAGATTGCCTGAGGGCGTAGAGGATGCGCGTTGCCGAATTTAGCTTGAAATTCCAGTCCCCTGTGGAAGATTGGTGTTTCGGGCGAGCGTGGCGGAATTGGTAGACGCGCCAGACTTAGGATCTGGTACCGGGAGGTATGGGGGTTCAAGTCCCTTCGCTCGCACACAACGCGGGAATAACTCAGTGGTAGAGTGCAACCTTGCCAAGGTTGACGTCGCGGGTTCGAATCCCGTTTCCCGCTCATCAAGCATATAAAGGGCCATCGATCTGATGGCTTTTTTATTTATTGTTTCGCATGTCCGGTTGTTGTCGCCTTCGAGTACCTGCCGAGATCGCTCCCCGGAAGATGCGCATAAAAAATATTTGACTTAATCAAAAGTGGGCGAACAGTTGAAAAACAATCTCATGTTTTCTATCAAAAACGTATATTAATGCGTGGATTCCACAGGCAGTTCCAGGGCAGTATTCCGTGTCTGGCACTTGATGCAGACAAAAAGTGGTATTTTTCTGAAATGGAGTTATTATTATTTCCGGGGGTTTCCCGCCCGGTCGATTGAGTGATTGAAACTTCGAGTTTCGTGAAAATCAATACGAATAATACCGCCGTTACTGTGTCATTTTTACTCTCGTCAATGCCGTTCTATTGTGAAATGAAACCATATTCATTTATATTCATGTGAAAGGAGCACGACCTTGCAAGTACTTGATGAAAAAAGGCTGGAAAACGCCACAATTGAAATGAACATCGAAGTTCCCGGCTCCCGTGTGGACGTGGAATATAAATCGGTGCTGGAAAAGATTTCGAAAGAAGCGAAGATTGACGGATTCCGCAAAGGGAAAGCGCCCATTCAAATGGTGGAATCACGGTACAAACAGACCGCCGAGCGCGAGGTGCTGGAAAACATCCTGCGCGACACCTACATCGAGGCGCTGAAAGCTAAAAATCATTCTCCGATTGGGGACCCGGTCTTCGATTTTAACATGTTCGAGATGGGAAAGCCGTTTACGTACAAGGTGAAATTCGAAGTTGCACCGACCGTAGAGCTTGGCGAATACAAGGGGCTTGAGGTCTCCCGGCGCGCCTGCATGATCAGCGAGGAGGACATCGACAGGGAAGTGGACGTAATGCGATACCGCAACGCGAATATTTCCCAGAAGGCGGAAGGGGGGGTGATCGAAAACGGCGATCAGGTCAAGATTAAAATGAAAAGGATCGATAATGTTCCTCCGGAACAGGTGGAAGGGGTTGAATTCCGCGAATACACATTTGTGTGCGGGAAGAGCCAGAACGACCTTTCCATGGACCGCCACGTCGTTGGAATGAAGGCGGGGGAAAGCAAAGAAGTGGAAATCAGCTATCCGGCCGACTATGAGGTTAAAGACCTCGCCGGACAGAACGTGCGCTACCTGGTGGAGATTGCGGAGGTCAACACGATGGAGCTTCCCGCGCTCGATGACGAGTTCGCCAAAGACCTGGGAGAATATTCATCGCTTGCCGACCTGAGGGCCCGTATCCGCGAGAACCTTACCAGCTATGTCGGCGAAGTGGTCAGGCAGGAATGCGCTTCCGCCCTTTTGCAGAAAATTATCGAAACCAGCATCTTTGACATCCCCGAGTCACTGATTGTCAAGGAGATGGACGTCATTTTTAACAGGCTCAAGAGCAGGTTCGGGGTTCCCGCCAATACCGTACAGGAATTCTGCGATATGATGGGCTTCGACATCGGCGAGATGAATGAAAACCTCAGGGAGGAGGCGCTGAAAGACCTGAAACTGTTCCTAGTGCGCCTTGAAATCTCGAAGAGGGAGGAAATCAAGGTGACGGAACAGCAGTTTGAAGAGGCGGTCGAACTGATGTCCCGCCGTTACGGGCGCCCCGCGGATGAAATGAAAAAGTACATTGATGAAAACAACATGCGGGACAACTACGAGCTGGACATCCTCATGAAAAATGTCCACACGTATCTGGTTGAACAGGCAAAGGTCGCGGACGAGGCGCCGGTTTCACTGGAGAGCTTTCTTAAAAAAGGCCCGGCACAGGCATAGGGGATGAGGGCGTTTTTGTGAAAAAAGGGTGAAAAATTGATTGTTCTTGTGCTACAATAGAGGCATAATAAGGTTTTTCATTCGCGATGGGCGGCTGAAAAACGGTGATGTAACCGGATGGCGTGTGCCGAAACTTACAGTAATGAACGCCTGAACGCGCTGCGGCGCGGGAAAGGCGGATTATAGACAGAGGGGTGGCGTTTTATGAGTCTTGTGCCGATTGTCGTGGAGCAGACCAGCAGGGGCGAGCGGTCGTACGATATCTATTCCCGGCTTCTGAAGGACAGGATTGTAATCCTCAGCGAGCCGATCGATGATCACATTTCCAGCCTGATCATCGCGCAGCTTCTTTTCCTGGAGGCCGAGGATCCCGAGAAGGACATCTACATGTACATCAACTCTCCCGGGGGGATTGTGACATCCGGCATGGCTATCTACGATACCATGCAGTACATCAAGCCGGACGTTTCAACGCTGTGCATAGGGCAGGCCGCTTCCATGGGATCATTGCTGCTCGCGGCGGGCGCCAAAGGCAAGCGATCCGCACTCCCGAACTCAAGGATCATGATTCATCAGCCGGCGGGAGGGTTCCAGGGCCAGGCGTCGGATATCGCCATCCAGGCGAAAGAGATTTTAAAAATGAAATCCCGGCTTAACGAGATATACTCCCATCACACCGGCCAGCCGACCGATAAAATTGAGAAGGACATGGACAGGGACTATTTCATGGCGCCGGGCGAGGCCCTTGAATACGGCCTGATTGACAAGATACTCGACAGGAGCAAACAGGGGTAAAAGGCGTGCGGCGTGAAAGGACGCGCGGGTAAGCGCGGGGCGATAATGATAGCAAATGATTGAGGTTGACATGACTTCAAAAAAGAAAGATGGAAACGAAACCAAGCTGTTTTGCTCTTTTTGCGGTAAAAGCCAGGACGTTGTGAAAAAACTGGTCGCAGGGCCCGGTGTGTACATCTGCGACGAGTGCATAGAACTGTGCAATGAAATCGTTTCCGAGGAATGGGAGGGGGGCACCCTTGATAAGAGCCTGACCGAGCTCCCCAAGCCCATTGAGATAAAGGAAATGCTCGACCAGTATGTCATCGGGCAGGAAAAAGCCAAGAAGATTCTGTCGGTTGCGGTATACAACCACTACCGGCGCATCGCGAGCAATGCAAACCTGAAGAAGGACGAAGTTGAGCTCGACAAGAGCAATATTCTGCTTGCCGGCCCCACCGGCTCAGGGAAAACGCTGCTTGCGCAGACGCTTGCACGCTTTTTAAAGGTGCCATTTGCGATTGCCGACGCTACATCGCTCACTGAGGCGGGGTACGTGGGCGAGGATGTCGAGAACATCCTGCTGCGCCTCATCCAGAACGCTGAGGGCGACGTGAAGAAGGCCGAAATGGGTATCGTCTACATCGACGAGATCGACAAGATCTCGCGCAAGTCGGACAACCCCTCCATCACCAGGGACGTGTCGGGTGAGGGAGTGCAGCAGGCGCTTTTAAAGATCATCGAGGGAACGATTGCGAACGTCCCCCCACAGGGAGGGCGCAAGCACCCCCATCAGGAATTCATCTCCATCAACACCAGGAACATACTCTTCATCTGCGGGGGAGCGTTCGTGGGGCTTGACAAGATCATCATGTCGAGGCTCGGCAACAAAACGATCGGGTTTGACGCCGAACTGAAATCGGCAGTCGACGCCGCCAAGGAGAACGTGCTGGAGCACCTTCAAAACGAGGATCTGATCAAGTACGGCCTTATCCCGGAATTCGCCGGACGCCTTCCGGTGGTCGCGGTGCTGCACGAGCTTGACATCGACGCGCTCAAGATGATTCTCACGCAGACGAAAAACGCGCTGATCAAGCAGTACCACCGGATTTTTTCGTTTGAGGACGTGGAGCTTGAGTTCGCCGACGAAGCCATATCGGCCGTCGCAGAAATCGCGCTCAAGAGGGAATCAGGCGCGAGAGGGCTGCGCTCGGTTCTGGAGAGCATCATGCTCGACCTGATGTACGAAATTCCCTCGAAGAAGAACGTTTCCCGTATCGTTATTACGGGGGAGATGATTAAGGGGCTGGACAAGCCCAAGATTGTGTACAGCAAAGAGGAAAAAACCGCGTAGGAGCATCGCGCGGGACGTTCCGACCGGGTGCGGCGGTATGCCGCAATCCCCTGACGCACGAGGTAACAATGAAAAAAACGATAGATTATTCGAACAAGTATCCGCTGCTGCCCCTCAGGGACGTGGTGGTGTTTCCACACATGGTGATACCCCTGTTTGTCGGGCGGGAGAAGTCCATCAACGCGCTTGACGCCGCCATGAAGAATGAGCGTCTCATCGTGCTCGCGACGCAGACGGACCCGCAGATGTCGTCTCCCAGGAAAGAGGACATATTCGAGGTTGGGACTCTTTCTGAAATCCTTCAGCTGCTCAAACTGCCCGACGGCACCATCAAGGTGCTCGTGGAGGGCATCAGCCGTGTGTATGTGTCCGATTTCGTCGACACATCGATGAACTACTACCAGGTATCGGTGCAGAACATCGAAAGGCCGGTTGACAGGGAAAGCGATTTTTCGCAGATACGGCAGGGCCTGATCGAGGTGTTCGAGAAGTACATCAAGCTGAACAAGAAGGTGCCTCCCGAGGCGCTGACGACGGTACAGGACATCGAGGATCCGTCGCACCTCGCCGATGTTGTCGCCTCGCATGTCAACATGCGCATCGAACTCAAGCAGGCGCTCCTTGAGATCGGCACTCCGGTGGAGCGCCTCCAGAAGCTGATCGAGCTCATTAACGGCGAGATCGAGGTGATGTACATCGAGAAGAAGATACAGGGCAAAGTCCGCAAGCAGATGGAGAAGACCCAGAAGGAATACTACCTGAACGAGCAGATCAAGGTCATCAAGAAGGAGCTCAACCAGGGTGACGATGTCGCCGATGAGATCGAGGAGCTTAAAAAATCCATCGACGAGGCGAAGATGGGCGAGGAGCCGCGCGTCAAGGCGTTCAAGGAGCTCAAGCGCCTTGAAAAAATGCCGCCCCTCTCCGCGGAATCCGCCGTGGTCCGCTCCTACATCGAATGGCTGCGTGACGTTCCGTGGCACAAAAAAACCCGGGACAACAGGGACGTCGATCACGCGATGGAGGTGCTCAACGAGGACCATTACGGGCTGGACGAGGTCAAGGAGCGGATTGTCGAGTTCATCGCGGTGAGACATCTTGCCAAGAAGCTGAAGGGGCCGATCCTGTGCTTTGTGGGCCCTCCCGGCGTCGGAAAGACCTCGCTTGGCCGCTCGGTCGCGCGGGCGTTGAACCGGAAGTTCGTGCGCATGTCCCTGGGCGGGGTGCGTGACGAGGCGGAAATCCGTGGCCACCGGCGGACCTATGTGGGGGCTCTGCCGGGGCGCATCATCCAGATGATGAAGAAGGCGGGCACGGTTAATCCGGTTTTCCTGCTGGACGAGGTTGACAAGATGTCGATGGATTTCCGCGGCGATCCCTCATCGGCGCTGCTCGAAGTGCTCGATCCCGAGCAGAACAACGCGTTTGTCGATCACTACATGGAGGTTCCGTACGACCTTTCGGACGTGATGTTCATTACCACCGCAAACGTACAGCACCGCATACCCCTGCCACTGCAGGACAGGATGGAGATTATTGAGCTTTCAAGCTATACCGAGCCGGAGAAGCAGAATATTGGGCTGAAATTCCTTGTTCCCAAGCAGGTCCGGGAAAACGGGCTCAGGGCGGACAACGTGGAGTTTTCCGAGGAAATGATGCTGTACACGATACGGCACTACACCCGTGAGGCCGGGGTCCGAAGCCTGGAGCGCGTAATCGCGAAAATCTGCCGCAAGGTTGCGCGCGAGGTGGTGAAGGAGGGACGCCAGTTCAAGAAGATACTCACGCAGGAAGTGATGCACGAGTACCTCGGACCGATCAAGTTCAAGTACGGGACCAAGGAGCAGAAAAATGAAATAGGCCTTGCCAACGGGCTTGCGTGGACCGAGGTCGGTGGCGACATCCTTCAAATTGAGGCGTCCCTGATAAAGGGCAAGGGAGCACTGATTTTGACGGGCAAGCTGGGCGAAGTGATGCAGGAATCGGCGCAGGCGGCGTTTACCTACGTGAAGGCCAACCAGGTTTTTTTCAATATAGCCGAGGATATAATGAAGAAGCACGACCTTCACCTGCATGTTCCCGAAGGCGCTATTCCCAAGGACGGGCCTTCGGCGGGCATAACCATGGCGGTGGTTATCGCTTCGCTGATGTCGGGCATCCCCGTGCGCTGCGATGTAGCAATGACCGGTGAAATCACGCTGCGCGGAAAGGTGCTCCCCATCGGCGGTCTCAAGGAGAAAGTACTGGCGGCGCACCGCGCTCTGATTCGTCACATCGTCATCCCCAAGGAAAACGAGAAGGACCTTGAGAAAATTCCGGAATACGTCCGCCGCCAGCTGGTGTTTCACCCGGTGGAAAAGATGGAGGAAGTGCTCTTCCTTTCGCTGGAAAGCCCGGACCGCTTCTTCAAGGACAATGAGAAGACGCGTCAGCTTTACGATATATGGAAAGAGAGCATGGAGGGCTTCGATGGCGCGGGAACCCTGGTTCCCTCGGGCATGGAAGACACGGTTCACATGTAGCACACGCCGTGGGTCTCTATCGAATGCGTGATAAAAAATCCCCCGCTGGGGGATTTTTTATTTTTACAACGCAGTCATTCCTTGCGGAAGGTGATGATCATTTTATTCGATGTTTCACGGTACGGATCCATCTTTGTTGACGAATACACGTTGAGGATGGTAAAGCCGTTATTCAGGAAGAAAAGTTCGATCTCGTCGCGGTCAAAGGCCCTCATCACATGGAGGTCTTTCACCGTTGAGTCCCGCCCATCGGCGGTCATCCGGTAATCGTAGTTGACGCGCACGATTGTCCTGTCCGGACGGTCCTCCATCGAGAATCCGCGAGACCGCTCTATCGTTGTGCCGTCCCTGCTGGTTACCGAAACCAGCGAAAGATCCTTGTGCCTGATCTGGCGAATCGGCCTGGAATTCCACACCTCGAAAAGCCCCATGCCGTCTTTCCGCAGCGCGCGCCAGGTGTTCCACAGCACCCTGTCGACCTGCTCGTCATGCAACAGGTAATCAAAGGTCCCGAAAAGGCACAGCACAAGGTCGAATTCCTCGAAATAATCGAATT
>CAZPZJ010000059.1:9076-17698 GCA_964591055.1 uncultured Leptospiraceae bacterium | reverse complement strand
ATGAGGCAAGGAAGAAGGGCAACTACTCGTACATCAAGTTCATCAACAGGCTCGACAGGGAATACCTTGAGTTTTAGAGCGATCAAGAGAAACGGACAGGTCAATGAAACAGGAACTGCGTGTTTTTATCTTTAAAGTGCTTCCCAAAAGCCTCATGTCGCGATTGTTCGGTTACCTGGCGCGCGTTCCGCTGCCGGGCTGGATGCTGAACGCAATCATCGCGTGGTACTCGAAAAAATTCGGCGTGTTGACCGCGGAGATTCGCCGCCCTGCGCTCGGGTTTCGCACCTTCAACGAGTTTTTCACCAGAAAGCTCAGGGAAGGTGCGCGCGTCATCGATGCGGGAAAGGGATCGGTGGTTTCGCCGGTTGACGCAAGGCTTGACAGCTTCGGCGATATCCGCGGCGACGCAGTCATGCAGGCCAAGGGGATTGACTACCCGCTTGCCGGCCTTGTGCCCTCCGACACGCACCGCGCATTTCTGAACGGCGCTTTTATGACGCTCTACCTTTCGCCGGGCGACTACCACCGCATTCACTCCCCCGTGGACGGCGAGATCACGGGCTTTTTCCGGATCCCCGGCAGGCTCTACACCGTGCAGGAATTCATGGTGAAGGGGCTGCGGGGGCTTTTTGCGCTCAACGAGCGGCTCGTCACCTACGTGAAAACGGAGCGCGGGCTTGTGGCCGTCTGCAAGATCGGGGCGATGAACGTCGGCAGGATCAGCGCATCATACGAGAACCGCATGCAGACCAATAACTGGATCAGGACGAGGCGGGAGCACCTTTACGATGAACACTCCCGCATGCGGGTGAAGAGGGGGGAGGAGCTCGGAATTTTCAACCTGGGCTCCACCGTTATCCTGCTGTTTCAGGAAGGCATGGTGAGGCTCGATCCCTTGCGCGCGGGGGACCGCGTCAGGATGGGGCAGCGCATCGGCGTGCTGTCGGACGGGAAAACCAGGCAGAAAAAGAGAGGGATGTCATGAAAGAGCGTTCATCGGGATTCCACACGGCGCTGTCCTCGCAGATCAATTACTGGAAAAACCAGAAGCTGGAAATCGAAAGGCGCACCGCGCCGGAATCCTCCGCTCCCCGGATAGACTTTCCCTTCGTCACGGTGTCGCGTGAGTACGGGTGCGGCGGCTATGAACTTGCGGAGCGCCTCGCCGACAGGCTGAACGCCATGTCGTCACGCAAGGTCCCCTGGATGGCGTATGACCGCAAGCTCCTGGAGCAGATCGCAAGCGACCTCGGCCTCTCACACGCGCTGACCGAGACCCTGACGACGAAGGCCCGCAAACAGGTGGCCAGCTTCTTCGAAACGACGTTCAGCGTGTACCCCTCGCAGGTGACCGTCTACCGCAAGCTCACGGAAATCGTCCGCACGCTCGCAACCAACGGCTACGTCGTTCTCGTGGGGCGCGGAAGCAATATCATCACCAGGGACATGCCGCTGGGATTTCATGTCCGGCTGGTGGCGTCGATGGACTGGAAGATCGATCGCATCTCGTCCCTGAAGGACCTGAAAAAGAAAGACGCGGAGAAGCTCATCATCGAGAAAAACCGCGACAGGGAGGGTTTTTTCGCCGAGTTCGCCAGGTTCGACATGTCCGACCCCAACAACTATCACATGGTCATCAACAACGAGCGGTTCACCATCGGGCAGGCCACCGACATTATAATCGCGGCGCTCACGCCGATTCTCTGACGGACCGCGGGGCCGCCGGGAGTCATGAACAGGCAAAGCGCGCAGTTCTTCAACATGAAAGACGCGAACATTCTCTTCGATTTCGGGAAGTGCGCGCTCCTGTGCAAATCCCGGGACAATCCTGACGAGAAATTCTGGATCAAAAAGCTCTCCGGCGTGGCGTCCGTCAGCGCGGTCATCGAGGACGAGTTGCGCTATTACGCCGCCTGCGAATACGACGAGCACAACGGCATCTTCCTCGCGCTTTCGAAACATGACGGAAAAACAGCGTGGTACATCCCGGGCAGGTCGCTCATGCACGTGCTGTACCAGGGCTTCCTCTACCTGATATTCGTCGATGAAAGCCGGCGCTATTTCCTGATCAAGGCCGAGACCGCCGGAGGCGGAAAAGTCTGGCACCACGAAGTGGACGAAGACCTTGCGGAGTACCACTTCTCGCGCATGGGGCTTCGCCTGACCTACGCCTCGGGACGCGAGGAGACCCTTTCAATCAAAAGCGGCGCGGTGCAGCACGGCAGCTGATGCCGGGCCGCCCCGCATCCTTCCTGCCGTTCCGATGAAAGCGATTCCGGACGCTCAATCCTGAACTGTGTCCCGCGTGGCGGGATTGACCGCACCGCACGCCGGCCCGGTCGGTGACGGAACCGGAAACGCGCCCCGCCGCCCGATGAAAATCCACGAATGCGCTCATTCTTCTATCTGTTAAACGGGGCATTGCGATGCAGGCGCGGTGTTTTCCCGGAGGATCACAGCTTTTTATGTGTACAACAGAAAATTATTAATGACAAAAGATAATTATTAAATAATAGTGAAATATGATGAGTAGAGATGTTATCTATCCGTCATTCCGGGATTGGCGCAGGAGCGCTCATTCAATCCCGAAAAAGAAACAGAGGAGTCCGGCCGGATCGCCGGGGCCCGCGCTCAATCAATCATGTTGCATCCGGAATACGCGCATGCTGTTTGGCGGGGCGGCCGATCGGGCCGGGGAGGCGTTAAAAAATTTTTGTGGAGGAGTACACCATGGCAACTGTAGTGAGCTACGAGATCAAACCATGGCTGAAGTTTTACGGGGAAGGTGTTCCCGCGAAGATCAGTTACGAGGAGGTCTGCCTGCCGGAGGCGCTTGAGCGGTCCGCAAGCAGGTTTCCCGATGTCATGGCTTTGAATTTTCAGGGATTCTGTATCACGTACCGGCAGCTCAAGGATATGGTGGACCGCTTTGCGACCTGCCTGACGGATTTCGGGGTCGGCAGGGGAGACAGCGTGGCGATCCTGCTTCCCAATCTCATCCCCTGCGTAGTGGCGTATTACGCGGTCCTGAAAATCGGCGGGATTGTCGTGATGAACAACCCGCTGTATTCGGATAAGGAGCTGGATTACCAGTTCAACAATTCGCGCTCAAAGGTGCTTGTAACGCTTGACCTGCTGGCGAACAGGATGGTCGCGCTGCGCCCCCGCACGGAAATCCGCCAGATAGTCTACACTTCGATCGGCGATTACCTGCCTTTCCCCAAGAGCGTTCTGTTCCCCCTGGTGGGCAAGAAGAAGGGCCTTGCGGCCGACGTAAAGCCCGCCGACAATCTGTTCAGATGGAAAGACCTTATCGCGAAGTACCCGCCGAATCCGCCCGCGGTAAAACTTTCCTTCGACGATGTGGCGATGTACCAGTACACGGGCGGCACCACCGGCGTGTCCAAGGGCGTGATGCTGACACACGCGAATCTCAGCAAAAACGTGCAGCAGGTTGCATCGTGGTTTCCCGGCTTCGGGGACGGCTCCGAAATCATGCTGGGCGCCCTCCCGTTCTTCCACGTGTTCGGGCTGACCTGCGCGATGAACCTCGCGGTGTACCGGGGATGGGGCGACGTGCTCGTGCCAAGGCCGCAGCCCGATCCCCTGCTCGAGGCGATCCAGAAGCACAAGCCCACTTTCGCTCCCATGGTGCCGACGATGTACATCGGCCTCGTCAACCACCCGAAGATCGAGAAGGCGAACCTGTCCAGCATCAAGGGGTGCTTCTCGGGAAGCGCGCCGCTGCCGGTCGAGGTGATCAAGGATTTTCAGAAGAAGACGGGATCGCTCATCTGCGAGGGCTTCGGCATGACGGAATCCACCCCCGTGACGCACGTCAATCCTTTTGTTGCGGGAAGGGCGAAACCGGGAAGCATCGGGATTCCGCTCCCCGACACCGAGTGCCGCATCGTCAGCATCGATGACCGTGAAACCGACATGCCTGTGGGCGAGAGCGGAGAGCTCCTCGTACAGGGCCCGCAGGTGATGAGGGGTTACTGGGGGATGCCCGAAGAGACCGACGATACGCTCAAGGGCGGATGGCTGCACACCGGCGACGTGGCCAGGATGGACGAGGACGGCTACTTCTACATCGTCGACCGCCTCAAAGACATGATCATATCCGGAGGATACAACGTCTATCCGCGCGATATCGACGAGGTGTATTACCAGCACCCCAAGGTCCAGGAGGCGTGCGCCATCGGGATTCCGCACCCGACCAGGGGCGAGGCTGTCAAAGCGTTCATCGTGCTCAAGGAGGGTGAAACCGCAACGCAGGAAGAGATGATCGATTTCTGCAAGGACAAGCTCGCCAAGTACAAGATTCCCGAAGAGGTTGAGTTCCGCGCCTCGCTGCCCAAGTCCACCGTTGGTAAAATCCTGAGGAAGGAGCTCAGGATGGAGGAAATGGCCAGGAGGGGAGCAAAGTAAAAATTGCAGCGCACGGCCGCCTGCGGAGGACAATCCGCAGGCGGCTTTCCCTCTCACATGTCCCGCCCTGATTCCGGTCTCGAATATTATCACTGATGCATGAAATGATCATCCCAATTAATATAGCCGATATAATCAGCTGTATTGTTATTTAATCATGAACCGACATAAATTCTCATTGAACAAAACGCGCGCCGGAATAGTGTGTCGAAAATGATATGAAAGCCGACCGCTTTTTTTACTGTAATGGAGAGTCCAACATGAGTTTACAATCTGCACATCCCGGATTTATCAGGAATTTTCAGCTTTATTTTCTCTCGAGGACGGAGGGGATAACATTTTTCATCATGATACCCCTTACCGTGTTGTACATGGCGGTCAACCTGAGCCTTGACGAGCGTCAGTTCCGCCTGATGCTCATCTGCGCCGTCGCGGCGTCGGTGTTTTCCTTTGTCGGCACCACCATCAACAGCATACTGGTCATCCTGCCCATCAACAGGTATTTCAGGAAAATCGCATCGGGGGAGGACGTTGACGATGATACGTACGCCAGGGCGCTTGGCCGCTTCCTGCGCCTTCCGTTCATTCACAGCGTCGGGGCGGTGATTCGGTGGGTTGTGGGACTGTCGATTTTCATCCTGCCGTTTCAGGTTCTCGCGGGGCTGAACGCGTACCAGGCGGCGAACCTGTGGATTCTGGTGCTCATCAATCCCCCGCTCGCGGGAGTGCTGTATTTTCTGCTTTCGGAAATATATCTGCAGCGCATTTACAACCACGGCGTGTTCATCAGGAGCGCCTCCCACGGGTTTACGGGAAGGATGAATCTGCGCTTCAAGCTGATGATGTTCGCGGTGGTGACCATGTTTGTGCCGTTCATGATACTGCTGGCGTATTTCCTGTCGCTGCTTCACCATATCGGGATCGATAAAACCACGATTTTCATCAAGCTCGCCGTGTTCAGCTTCGTGGGTTTCTTCGGGGCGATTTCGGGCGCACGGCTGCTGGGGCTGACGCTCCACATGAAGGTGAAAAACATACAATACTTTCTCGGCCAGGTGGGGAGCGGAACCCTTTCGGCCCACGCGAGGAAGATCGTCGTGGGCGATGAACTTGCGGATATCAATATTTCCGTGTACGATATGAAGGAAAACCTCAGGACGATGGTCGAGACTGTCGCGTCGAGCTCGCATGCGTTGAAGAGCTCCGGCGGCAGGCTCAACGAGTCCTCGACGCACCTCTCCGAGATGGCGGGCGAAATGTCCTCGATCGTTGAGGAGGCGAGCAGCGCGTACGAGGAGATGTCGGCATCGTTCGAGATCAACATGAAGAACATCGAGGCGCAGCGTGAAAACACGGAGCTCATCAACGGGGAAATAGCGCAAATCAACACAGGCAGCGCGGAGCTCTCAACCAGGATTGCCGCGCTTGACGAGACGGTGAAAATTGCGGTCTCGGAGGCGGAAAGGGGCGGCAGGTCCATGCAGAAATCGGTAGAAGCAATCAACGACATGGCCGCGTACCTTAAAACGATCGAAGAGACCATCGGGATGATCAACGATGTCGCCGACCAGATCAACCTGCTCGCCCTCAACGCCGCCATCGAAGCCGCAAGGGCCGGCGAGGCCGGCAGGGGCTTTTCCGTGGTCGCCGACGAGGTCAACAAGCTCGCCGACAGGACGGCCGACCTGGTCAAGGGCATCCGCAACACCATCGGGATGCACACCGAGCGTTTCACCTCGGAGCTCAGGTACATTTCGGAGACGGCCGGCATCTTCCGCGACGTGCGGGAAAAAGTTCTTGAAACTGGGACGGTCATCGGAGAGACAAGCGTCTTCACCGGAACGCTCCTCGAGATGAACAACGCCATCATGGCGAAAATCAACCGGCTTGCCGAGATCGCCGACGGCATCCATCTCTCTTCGGTGGAGCAGAAAAACACGATCGAGGAGCTGAGCAACGCGGTGAACAGCATCAACGACATCTCCCAGAAGGCGTCAGACAACGCGTTTCACGTGATGCAGTACGCCAGGGACCTCGAATCCAACGCCGACCACCTGCTCTCGGACATAGACAGGTTCAAGGTGTAGAGAACTTCCCCGCACCGTGGGAGCGCGGAGTGGAATTATTGCATGGCGCTTATCAACATACAGAACATCACGCTGAGCTTCGGCGGCAGCCCGCTGTTTGACGGTCTGGACCTGCAGATCCACGGGGGGGAGAAAATCGCCCTGCTCGGACGCAACGGCGCGGGGAAGTCCACGCTGATGAAGCTGATCAACGGAGAGACGGAGCCCGACGCAGGGGCGGTGGTGCGGGACAGGGGGCTTTTGACTTCGCTGCTTGCCCAGCAGGTCCCGGATGACGTATCCGGCAGTGCGTATTCGGTTGTCGCAGGAGGCATCGCCCATCCAGATCTCCTGCGCCACTACATGGATTCGCATGAGGAGATGAAGGCCCGGCGGCAGACCGAAAGGGCGCTGTCGCTGCTGGGGCTTGACGGGGACGCAATCTTCGAAACGCTGTCCGCCGGCATGAAGCGCCGGGTGCTGCTGGGGCGGGCCCTCGCCTGCGAGCCGGACATCCTCCTGCTCGACGAGCCCACCAACCACCTCGACATCGTCTCGATCACCTGGCTTGAGGACTTCCTCGCCCGCTACGGCAAAACCGTGCTGTTTGTCACGCACGACAGGGCGTTCATGCAAAAAATCGCGAACAGGATAATCGAGCTGGACCGGGGAAGGCTCTTCGACTGGAAATGCGATTACGACACCTTCCTCGCGAGAAAGGATGCGTGGCTGGATTCGGAGGAGGCGCAGAACCGGCTCTTCGACAAAAAGCTCTCCAGGGAAGAGGAGTGGATAAGGAAGGGAATCAAGGCGCGGCGCACGCGCAACGAAGGCCGCGTCCGGGCGCTGAAAATGATGCGGGAGGAGAGGGCGGCGCGGCGCGAAGTGCAGGGTTCCGTCCGCATGGAGCTTCAGCGCGCGGAGGACTCCGGCAAAATGGTCATCGAGGCCGACGGCGTCACCTTCGGCTACGCGGAGACGAAACTGGTAGACAGCTTCTCGGCGAGGATTCTGCGGGGAGACAGGATCGGCATCATCGGCCCCAACGGCTGCGGGAAGAGCACCTTGATCAAACTCCTGCTCGGAGAGATTGCGCCCGCGTCCGGGAGCGTGAAAAGCGGCGCCAGGCTTGAGACGGCTTACTTCGACCAGCTGCGCTCGGTCCTGGACGAGGAGAAGTCGGTGCGACACAATGTCACCGACGGCAACGACATCATCGACTTCAACGGGAAAAGCAGGCACGTCATCGGATACCTCCAGGATTTCCTGTTCCCGCCGGACAGGGCCGACGTGAAGGTGGGCGTGCTTTCAGGCGGGGAGCGCAACCGCCTGCTGCTGGCGAAGCTCCTCACGCGTCCGGCGAACCTGCTGGTGCTTGACGAGCCCACAAACGATCTCGACGTCGAGACGATCGAGCTCCTTGAGGAGATGCTGCTGGAATACAGGGGTACGCTCCTGCTGGTCAGCCACGACAGGGCCTTTCTGAACAACGTCGTCACCTCGACATACGTGTTCGAGGGCGGCGGGGTGGTGCGGGAGTACGCGGGCGGGTACGACGACTGGCTCGTTCAGCGCAAGCCCGCCGCGCGGGAGGCCAGGGAGAAGCGCCCCGAGCGCCCGAAGAAGCATAGCGCAAAGACGAAGCTGACATTCAGGGAGAAGCAGGAGCTGGAATCGCTGCCGGCCGAGATTGAAACGAAAGAAAGCAGGATCAGGGAAATCTACTCTACCATGGCCGACCCCGCGTTCTACCGGCGCGAGGGAGCGGGCGTCACGGGCGTTACCGACGAGCTTCATGCGCTGGAGCGGCAGGTGGAATCGCTCTACCTGCGCTGGGACGAGCTCTCGTCATTCGAGGGCGGGGAATAGGTCCCGCCGTACTTCAGTATTGAAACATCCCCTTTTCGTAGATGCGCACCGTCCTGCCTCCGCGCAGCGTCGCCGTCACAATCTTGTCCTCGGTGTTGACAAGGTCCCAGTGCAGCGCCGAGTCGTTGAAGCCGAGCTCGCGCCTGGTTTCCGCGGTCAGCGTTGAGGGATCGCCGGCGAAGGTGTCGGAGTACGACGAGCCGAGGGCGATGTGGCTGTTGCCGTATTTGCCGCCGTAGTTTTCGTCGAAGAG
>CAZPZJ010000059.1:3395-8976 GCA_964591055.1 uncultured Leptospiraceae bacterium | reverse complement strand
TATTCCTTCAGCGTCATCTTCGCCTGCCTGGCGAGCTCGGCGGTGGGGAAGGTGCACAGCGTCCAGCCGAACAGGCCCTTCTCGTCGCGGCGGTCCATGATCTCGCGCAGCGGCTTTCTGGTCACCGCGAGGTCGTTGATTCTCCCGGGATCGATGTCCCTCAGGTGGGTGAGGGACGAGGGGGCCGATACGAGGATGTTGCCGTGCAGGTTTTCATACAGCGTGCGGTCCCAGTCCCCCAGAAAGCGGCGCTGCTTTTTTTCGGAGAGAGAAAGGAAATCCTTCTCCATCACGGGGGAGGAGAGCGCGCGCTGCACCACGATGAAGCGCCGTTCCACGAGCCGGCGGTTGATGATCTCCGCGAGCTCGATGCCGGGAATATCGTAGCGGAGCAGCACGATGTCTCCGGCTTTGTATGGTTTGCCGCGGGCGGTCTGCATGCCCCACAGCAGCACGTCGGCGTAGCGTTCCATCTGGATTCTGGTGAGCGTCATGGAATGTCTCCTGTTCGTTGTTTCGCGTTGATACCATGCGCGGGAATTCTGTTCAAGCATTATATCGGTGGAAATGACGCCGCATAGTGGTGAATTTTATCGCGATGTATTTTGTATGAAGCGCACGCGATGGTGCGTGATTCCGGTCATCAATCGTACATGATTAATGAAATGTTAAGGGGAGTGTCCTTTATAAAATCTTGACATATTTCGGATAAGGAATAGATTGTACGGGCTGTGTGACTGGATTGGCTTTCATACATAATGGGGGAAGCGCATGAAAAGAATAATCATTCCATGTATTGTATTCGCGATCGCACTTGCAACCGGCTGCGGCAGGCAGGAAGCGCCTCCGGCTGCGGCCCTGAGCATGAAGCTGCAGACATTTATCGGTGATGTGTCAATCGCCAGGCCGGGCGCGGAGGTGGCTCCGTCGGTGGGATGCGAGCTCGTGTCCGGCGATATACTGACGACGGGAAAATCATCGTTCGCCGACATCTCCTACGGCGATAAGGGGATACTGCGCATAGGGGAGAAGAGCAAACTCAACATGGCCTCGATCGCTGCCGCCGATGGCGGGGAAACGGGGCTCGATCTCGAGTCCGGCAAGATCTACGGAGTGTTCAACAAGCTTGGCAAGCATTCCATCGCAATTCGGACCCCGACCGCGCACGCGGCCGTCAGGGGCACCTCGTTTTCCATTGTGGTGGGATGGAGCGGCTCGCGCGTGTCGGTGCTGAAGGGGAGCGTGCGGGTGCACCACGTGAGCGCGAAGGGCAGGTCGGAGCGCTTTGTCGACGTGAGCGCCGGGCAGGGCATCGAGCTCGGGAAGAAGGAGCCCGCCGAGATGAAGGTGGCGCAGATCAGGCCCCAGGACATCCAGGACGTCACGACGTTCATGTCGGAGCTTGCGCCCGAGGCGACAAAAATACTCAATCAGGAAACGCTCAACGAGATCAACGAGATCAGGACGCAGGGAAAAGTTGAAGCGCCCAAAGCGCCCGCTCCCACCGAAAGCGCCGGCATGAGAAGGGCCGATACGGGCGCACAGGAGCGGCAGGAGACGGTTGTGTTGAAGGACGCCGAAAAGGAGCAGAAGGCGAAGGAAGAGGCCGAAAGGCAGCGCCAGGAGCGTGAGCGGCGCGAAAGGGTCTCAACCATACCGACGATGTAGCTTCGGCGTTTGCAGCAATACACTACTAATGCAATTGTACGGAGGGTTATGAAAAGAAGAATCATTGCACTGTGCGTCGCTGTCCTGGTGCTGGCGTGTGCGCCGGCGGTGTCGATGGCGGGCACGGTGAGCGTGGGCGCATCGACATGGTACACGTGGTGGGATCCGTCAGATGAAATGCTGGAGTTTGATCCGTTTTTGCTGTACGGTCCCGTTCTTGCCGTGAAATTAAGTCAGGATTTTTCACTGTCAACCGTGCTGCTCGTCGGCAATACCGGCGGGGAAGTAAACAGCGGTGAGGGCCTTCCGGACGATTATGACTGGAACCTCAAGGTTCGCCGCGTCGACAACGATACCGCACTCAACTATTCGCTGGGAAGCGTGTTCAAGCTGTTTGCGGGCTGCAAGGTGATGTGGTACAGGGTAACGTACAACACCCCTGATACTTCGGCTTATCCGACCATTACGCAGGGAGAGGAAGTGGTAACGACCGAGCTGTGCATCGGCCCTGCGGCAGGGCTGAGCGCGACAATCAATCCGTTCGGAAACGTGTTTCTCATGGGCAATGTGTCCGGCATGTATCTGCGCTCGAAATATAAAGATGATCAGGAAGGCACTTCAACCTTCATGCTGTACGGCTACAATGCAGCGCTTTCGGTTGCATACTACATCCCTGCGGCATCCACGGTGATTGCGCTGGGCGGGAGATACCAGGCGGCCAAGTCGAGTGATGAAACGCACGAAAACTGGGAGCGCTTTTACGGCGTGACTCTCTCGGCGACATATTCGTTTTCGTTATAAGGAAAGAGAGCATTGAACCGGGGCCGACGGCCCCGGTTTTTCATTTATTTCTGGAGGAGCACAATGAAAAGAATATCCGCTTTAATGTGCGTTGCCGCGCTGTCATGTCTTGTGGCGTGCACGTGCGGCGGCCAGTACGGCGACGTGAAATCGTTTATCAACGACATGGTTTCAATTCAGGAGGACTACATGTCATCGGTGAAAAACGCGAAGAACGCCGATGACGTGGTGAGCGCAACCCGCCAGTTCGGCGACCGGTTCCTGGGCCTTTCCGCGCGAAGCTCGGATCTGAAAAAGAAATACGCCGACATCGCCACATGGGACAAAAACCCTCCGGAAGCGCTGAAAGAGGATTTTGCCCGGATAGAGCAGGTGAGCGGGAAGCTCCAGAAAGCGTTTACCGACAGCGGCTTCATGAAATACATGGGCGACAGGAAGGTCCAGGAGGCGTTTATGGAGCTCGGAAAGAAAATGCAGCAGGCGAAATTCTTCGAGTAGGCGCTCTCATTCCCGCACAAGGAGGCAGACCGTCTCGATGTGCCCTGTCGCGGGAAACATGTCGATCATGACAAGCCGGTCGATCCGGTAACCCGATTTCAGGAACCCGGCGCAGTCACGCGCGAAGGTCGCCGGATCGCAGGACACGTAGACGATCCGCCGCGCCTTGAGTGCGGCAACCGCCGCGAGCGCACCGCCCGCCAGTCCCGTGCGCGGCGGGTCGAGTACAATCGTATCAAAGCGCCGGCCGCGCGTTGTGTGGCGGGCGAAGTCACCGACGGCGAACTTCAGGGTGCGCACCCCGTTTATTTCCGCGTTTGTCCCCGCCCATCGCACGCTTTCAGGCTCGATGTCGCGCCCCACGCCGCTTCCGGCGCGCATGCCAAGCGGGATGGTGAAGTACCCGACACCGCATGCCAGGTCAAGGAACCGCTCCCCGTGCCCCACGCACGCCATCTCCAGCACGATGTCGGTCATGCGCGCGCGCAGATGCCTGTTGGCCTGGAAAAAGCAGTGGATCGACCTTTCATAGACCGTATCGCGCTCGACTTCGCGTATCACCGGCGAGCCTTCGGCCTCACTGTGGAGCGCACCATCCGCACCCGCCGCGATTTTGATTTCAGAGCGTGCAAAACCTGCGGCCTGCGGACGGAATGCGCGCAGCGGCTCCCACAGCAGCGGGCACCCTTCCTGAGGAAACGCCTCGAGATCGTTGGTGCCGCGCCGGAAGAATCCGACTGCGCCCGCACCGTCGGTTTTAACCGACGCGATGGAGCGGTAGCCGAAGCGCTCGCCCGCAACGGTCTCGAAGGCGGGGATGTCGCCGTACGGGATTTTTGCAATCCGGACGAGGGACTCCGCGAGGATGTCACGCTTCATCGCGAGCTCGGCGCCGTAATCGGCGTGCAGGTAATCGCAGCCCCCGCAGCGGCCGAAGTTGGGGCAGGCGGGCTCGATCCTCGCGGCGGAGGGCGAGAGCACCTCGCACAGGGCGGCGAAGGCATGGTGTTTTTTCGCCTCGGTAACCATTGCCGTTACCGTCTCGCCGCGAAGCGCACCGGAAACGAACACGGCTTTCCCGTTGTGAAATCCTAGACCGTATCCGCCGAAGGCCGCTTTTTCAATTATGACGGTGATGCGCCCGGAATCTGACATTGTACCCCGCATTCGATGAGAATTCCTCTGTGCAACTATACAAAAAGAAGCAGCGTTCTGGCAATAACATTCCCCACGGGCGTTATAGTGTTTGCAATTTCCCGGGCGGCGTGGCAGTGTATCGGAATAAGGCGCGTACGCGCGCCCATGATGAGGTTGGTGCCGATGCTCGTTGATGCGTTTCGATACGCCGTGTTCAACTTACTCCCCGAACCCGTGGTGATTGTGGACGCAAGGGGGAAGGTGCTTTTTGCCAACAGGCGCATGCGCTCGTACAGAAAAGCGTCGGCCGCCTCCTCCCGGGGGATGGTGGGAAAATCGGTCTACGATATTCTGCGCCTTGACGCGCCGGCGCGCGGCCGCCTGAGGGAATTTCTGTCCGCACCCGCGGTTGGACGCGAGCGGGTTGAATACCAGCAGATTTCTCCGGAGCTCTGCCTCAAGATCGGCAGCCTCGCTGAAAGCGGCCGCTTCGCCGTCCTGCTGATGCTGAAAAGCGAAATTGAGCAGATACTCAGCCAGCCGGTTGTGCGCATTGAGCGGGTGGATGAAAAGCCATCCGGGAACGATACGGGCGTACGGCAGGGCGGTGATTCGCCCGCATGGGGCTTTTTCGAAATGTTCGATGTGATCGATGACCAGGTGTACGTCGTGGATTCCGGCTACCGCATAGTCTATCTCAACGAAGCCATGAAGCGCGAGCACGGCCAGGCCGGGGGCCGTAAATGCCATGGGTTGCTGTACGGGGCGGACGCTCCCTGCAGGGCGTGCCAGCTGCCCATCCTGGCGGACGGCCGTTCCGTGCGCTATGAGCTTCGTGACCGGGGAGGAGACCGCGTGTTTGACGTGCTCGCCACGCCGTACCGTTCGCCATCCGGGGAACTGTACAGCATCATGATCAAGCGCGACATCACGCACATCAAGAACGAGGAGGAGAGGGCGCGCATATTCAAGGACGCCATCGAAAGCAGCACGAACCTGGTGGCTATCTGCGACAGCGAGGGGGCCATCGGTTACGTGAACGACGCCATGGCGGTTTTTTTCGGCGGGCCGGAGGAGCGCTTTCACGGTCTCAACATCTTTTCGCTGTACGAGCTGGATATTGACGGCTGGGGCAACTGGGACTTTTATCAGACCGAAAAGGAGATGAAGCGCGGCAATGACCCGGTCGTGATGCTTGTATCCATACATTCCATTAAAAATGAAAACGGTGAAACGGGCTCGCTGATATGCATCGGGCAGGACATCACGTCGGTCAAGCGGCTCGAGCGTCGATACGAACTGGAGCGTAACTATTTCAGGAACATCATCGACAATTCGATGGACGCGTTTTTCATCGTCGACGGGAACATGCGTGTCGTTCGCAGCAACAGGTCCTTCAATTCGCTTGCGGCAGGCGACTCCGATTCCAGCGGTCTGCCTCCGATCCACGAGCTTGCGGCGGGGGCCTCGCGTGAGA
>CAZPZJ010000059.1:1841-3295 GCA_964591055.1 uncultured Leptospiraceae bacterium | reverse complement strand
GACATGGACGAGTACCTTGATTTCAACGCCGCGTACCTGAAAATTCTGGGGCGCGAGGAGGGGGAGCTCGCGGGAAGGACGTTCTATGACTTCACCTCGCCCCGGTACCGGAAGATGCAGGTGGAGATCATGAAAGAGCTCCGTGCGACAGGCAGGCCGCAGACATTTGAAAAGGAATTCATCAGGAAGGACGGGTCAAGGGTTCCCGTCATTGTGAACCTGGGGAGGCTTTTTAACAGGCAGGGAGAAGCGCTGGGGACCTTCGCCTTTATCAAGGACATCTCAGACCAGAAGCGGATCGAGAACCAGCTGATAGACAAGAACATCCGCATCCTCAAGCTGATCGACATTTACAACAGCTTTTCGGCCCAGCTTTTAAGCGCCGGCAACGTGGACGAAGTGTACAAAACGCTTGCGGACACATTCTTCTCCATCATCAGCCCGCATTCAGTGGAAATACTGGTCAGGGACGGCCCGGGATTCAGGAGTGTGCACTCGAGGAATGCGAACCTTCGTGACAGGAGCATTCTCATCAACGCCGGAGCATCGCTCGTGGTCAAGAAGCTGATCGGGCTCAAGGGGCCCATCCACATCAGGGACTCTTCGGGCGACCTGAAAGGCGAGGACCTCGCGGTGTTCCCGGGCCTTTCACAGAGCGATTCGGCTATCTTCGTGCCGCTGATACTTCAGGGGGACGTGTGGGGCATTATTGTGCTTTCATTCCTGAACGCGAGCGGGGAGATCGACAACATCATGCTGAACATCCTCTCGAGCATCTCCAACCTGGCCTCTATCACGATTGAGAAGATCAAATCGCTCAAGGACCAGGTTGCGATGAAGAACGCGCTAGACCGCTACGAGCGCCTCACGGTGATGGGCAGGATCATCGCCGGGGTGGCGCACGAGATCAACAATCCGCTTTCCATCATGCAGTTCGACCTGGACGACATGAAAAACATGCACGAGAGCGGCGAGCTTGGCGGCGATGAGCTGCTTGAGCTGATGAACTCCATGCAGGAGGAGATCAAGCGGATGTCGGGCATCGTCACTCAGCTCAAGGACTACTCCAAGCCCGAGACAAGGGCCGATGAGCGGGTGAGCGTCGATGAGGTGCTGAAGGGATATCCGCTCAAGATACTGATCAAAAACATGAAGAAGAAGGGCATCGAGTTTAAAATGGACCTGGACGCGGGTAAAAGCTATACGAGGATTTCAAGGAACAGGCTGATTCAGGTCCTGATGAATCTGCTCAACAACGCCGACGAGTCGATCGAGCATAAGGAAAAGGGCGTTATAAACATCGAAACGAGCCGGATCGACAGGAACGGCCCCCATATCGCCATTAAGATTGTCGATAATGGCACCGGAATCGACGGGGAAAACATTCATCGTATTTTCGAGCCTTTTTTCACCACGAAAAAGAGCGAGGGGACGGGACTCGGCCTTTCGATATC
>CAZPZJ010000059.1:0-1741 GCA_964591055.1 uncultured Leptospiraceae bacterium | reverse complement strand
GAATGCTGCTGACCGGGAAAAATAGAAAGCTGTTCGAGTTCTTCTTTTTGAAATCATTCTGATACGGTGTGTGCGGGACATGGCAGCGGCCGGGATTTTGAAAACGCGCATAAATACCGCTCGTGAAGCCCGCATATCGAATTGCAAAAAATATATATCACACAAGATCGGAGGTTTAGATGTCAAAATATAAAGAAACCAGCATGGCGGCGGTTTTCCAGAACCAGGTTGCGCGACTTGGCGACAGGCCCTGTGTGGCGTACAGGCGGGACGGAAAATACGTTGACATATCCTGGAACGAAATGAACGCGATGATCAGGAAGCTGGGCGCTTTCCTGTTGTCGCTGGGAGTAAAGAAGGGCGATCGGATCGCCGTCTTTTCGCCCAACAGGTATGAGTGGTGGGTTGCCGATCAGGCCGTTCTCTCGATCGGCGCGGTAAACGTGCCGATTTACGCGACAAACTCGGCCGAGGAAGCGCATTACGTGCTTGACCACTCCGAGTCAAAAGTCTGTTTCGTGGCGACCGAAGACCATCTGTCCCGGGTGCTCAAGGTAAAAAAACGTCTCCCCAAGCTGAAGACGCTGGTAGTGTTCAACGAGCTCCCTAAAAAGGTTGCGGGGATAATGACGTTGGACGAGGCGTTCAGGAAGGGAGCGGCCTACAAAGACCAGGGGGCTTTCGACAAGCGGCTCAAGGCGGTCAAGCTGTCGGACATGGCGACCATCATCTACACGTCCGGCACCACCGGAAATCCCAAGGGCGTCATGCTGTCCCACAACAACTTCGTTGCCAACGTGGACCAGTCCCTTGAGGATTTCAAAACCGTGTTGAGCGCCGATGACGTGTTCCTTTCGTTCCTCCCGCTGTCCCACTCACTTGAGAGGACTTCAGGTTATTACATGCCGGTAAGGCTCGGCGCCAAGGTGGCGTTTGCGGTTGATGTGTCGGTTGTACAGCAGGACCTGCTTGACGTGAAGCCGACATGCATCATCAGCGTGCCGCGACTGTACGAGAAGATACATGCGGGCATTCTCGCTAAGGTGTCCGACGCGCCGCCCGTCAAGAAGTTTCTGTTCAACAGCGCGATGAATGTAGCGGCAAAAAATCTTCCATATGTGTGCGCCAACAAAAGCGCGTCAGGCTTTCTCGGTTTTAAGGTGAGGCTGTTCGATAAAATCATTTTCTCCAAACTCAAGGCGGCGCTCGGCATGGACAGGATGAAATTTGCAGTGTCAGGGGGAGGGCCGCTGTCGGTCGCCGACGCGGAGTTTTTCCTCGGCATGGGCATCATCATCCTCGAGGGTTTCGGCCTTACCGAAACAACGCCCGTGACCAACGTGAACCGGGTTGGGGAAATCAAGCCGGGATCGGTGGGACGGGCCGTCAAGGACACCACCGTCAGGATCGCGGATGACGGGGAGATCCTCATCAAGGGGCCGCAGGTGATGCTCGGTTACTACAAAAACAAGGCCGCCACAAAAGAGGTGTTTACCAAGGACGGATTTTTCAGAACCGGCGACATCGGCGTGATCGACGAGCGGGGAAGGCTGTCCATCACGGGCCGCATCAAGGACATCATAGTGACCGCGGGCGGCAAGAACATCTCGCCGCAGAACATCGAGAACAGCCTCAAGGGGTCGAAGTTTGTCGAACAGGTGGCGATCATCGGCGACCGCAGGAAATACCTCTCGGCGCTGGTGATTCCGGCTTTTGAAGAGCTGAAGAAGTGGGCGAAATC
>CAZPZJ010000058.1:10906-17756 GCA_964591055.1 uncultured Leptospiraceae bacterium | reverse complement strand
GTCCTTATAAACGCCATGAAAACCGAGACGATGCCCCAGGTGATCATAATCCTGGCAAGCCATATGCGCGGGCTCCAGCGCTCGGCGATCAGCGCCCCGGGCACTTCCAGCAGGACATAGCCGGCAAAAAAAATGCCGGCACCCGTGCCGAAGACTGCGGCCGAGAATCCCATGTCCGCGTTCATGGTGAGCGCTGCGTATGCGATGTTCACGCGGTCAAGGTAGGCGATGATCGAACCGATGAATACGGGCAATACGACATGTAAATACCTGCGTTTCAGAAATGAGGAGCGGGATTGCTGAATGGTATTCATCGTTTCACCGGTCTGATGCTTGATCACGGTAATGATAAAGCGCGAGAGGGCCGTATTAATCAAGACTTTTCTGAAAATATGTTTACAAATCCAACCACGATGGCCTGTGTATTCTATGTGAATGAACAATTTACAATTGATGCAATCATTATTATCAGCAATATACCGAGATGGAGTCTGTCATGAGTCTGGCCGATACGTTCTTAATAAAATATCATGATGCTTCGTTCATGTCGCGGCAGAAAGCGAAAACGCTGTTCTACTTCAATTTATTTCTTGTGGTAATCCTTCCGATACTGGTTCTGGTCATCAATATTGCAACACGACGCAACCTCATTTCCCTGCTGAATTGCATGATTGTATTGATCATAATCGGAATGGGGCTCAGCCTGTTGTTTTTAAGAGCCGGAAAGTATTCATCGGCGGCAGGGATATCGATCCTTTCATCGCTGGTGGCGTTTCTGCTTTACTCGTTAACGGGCAGCTTTGCGTTTTCAAATGGCGTCATCTGGACGATTTACCATCTTGTAGTATTCATTGTGTTCTCCTCGCTGTTCGGAGGGAAAAAGCTTACGCTGGTCGTGTTCCTGTCGGTGATTGCCGGAGGATGGTCTACTGTCATATACAGGAACATCCTTGGTATGGGCGAGACAAAGGCCCTCCTTGTGAACTTCACCTTCGTATGCACCATTATCTACATCATGAGCAATCTCCTGCACTCAATCAACTCGGCAACGATGAAAAAGCTGAAAGAGGAAGCGGAAAACAGGAAGCAGTTCGAACAGACGAAGGAGCTTCTTGAATCGGTGCGTGAGATTTCCAAAGAAATGTCAGAAGCGTCCGTAGCAATGGAGACGATGTCATCGTCATTTTCCGTCAATGCTCAGAACCAGGCGGCCGTCGCGGAAGAAATTACTGCGACTGTTGAAGAAATTTCAGCCGGGGTGGAAAGGGTGGCTGACAGCGCACAAGGGCAGGTTGAAAGAATAAACGCTCTTGGAGACGGCCTGGGTGATCTTTCAGGAAGCATCAGCGCCATCAATCTTGGAGTGGAGGAGGCGACGGCGCTCGCGAGCGCGGTGACACGGGAGGCGCGTGCCGGTGAATCCGGAATGCGCGAAATGACCGCGAGCATGAACAGGATCGGAGCCACGGCAAGGGAAATGACGGCGATTGTGGAAATCATCAACGACATTTCGGACCGTATAAATCTCCTGTCGTTGAACGCTTCTATTGAGGCCGCACGCGCGGGGGATGCCGGAAGGGGATTTGCAGTCGTTGCGGACGAAATTTCCAAACTTGCCGATCAGACATCCTCAAGCGTGAAGGATATTGACAGGCTTATAAAGGCGACTGAATCTGAAATCGAGAGCGGCGTGTCGAACGTGGGCTCGGCGGTCAACGCAAATGCCGGTATAATAAAGCGGATTGCCTACATAGATGAAAAGATCAACGCAATACAATCCGGTATGATGGCACAGGTTGAGACGAACAGCCGCGTCAACTCGGATTCAAGCATGGTGAAGGCGAGGTCTGAAGAGATATTCAATGCTGCAAATGAACAGAGGATCGCGGCGGGAGAAATCGTCAAATCAATATCTGTGATCAATGAGCTAACACAGGCGAACGCCGCTGGATCGGAGGAGATGGCGGGCAGCGCAAAACAGGTCGCACTTCTTGCCGAAAAGCTCAGGGAAAAAGTTGAAAATTACAATTGCTGAAGCTCAACATGGTGCTCTTGTCTCAGGAAGGAATATTGCTGAAGTATTCGCAGTCTGAGATGATGATTCAGGATGCCTCATCCTGCAAGAAAAAAATATTACGCCGGCAGTGTTGAATACATGGATCTTTCGGATTTTCAGCCGGATTGTTTCATCGCAAGAGGGCGCGCCGGATCAGTGACGGCGTTGATTTTCACCGCGTACGATGTTTTATTCTCGATATCCTCGTCGGTAAGCATGTGGACGTCGAGAAGCCCCTGTGAGCGGTATCCTGTCCGGAGATAGTTCATCTCGGAGAGGCTCAGGCTCCAGCCTTCCAGCCACGTGGTAAGCGCTTCCCTGTCGGATGGTGCGTTGTTGATGTGAATCAGGAGGTCGATGTCGCTCCCGGGTCCTGCGGTCGCGTTCGCAGTGGAGCCGATCAGGTACACCGCTTTCACCCCGAAGCGATCAGGATCGATCTGCGCCGCGATCTGTTCCGCCATGTGAAGACGCCAGCGCCAGAAATCATCGGTGCGCGACTGCGGGCGCTTCGGGCGCATGATCTCCGCTTCGACTGACGCATCCGGCTCGGCTAAATAGCCGATCGCTTCGCCAAGCTCCGCATTCAGCAGAATTTTCAGCACCCTGCCGCCGGTGCGGGATGGGACGTCAATCACCTGAAGAGTGTCGGCAATGTGCTCGTATTCAGGAAGGATTTCCGGCAGCATGTTGTCGGAATTCGCAAAGAAATAATCATTGTAGATGATGTCCCTGTCATCCGGATAGAGGGGAATGTACCTGATGCCGGTTTCAACAAGGTCCTGAAAAAAATGCGTTCCGAACGAGAGCTCCGGGGAATAGGTCCCTTTTTTCATGGAAATCTCTATGAGGACCGCGGTGTTGTTGATATCGGAATAAGTGACCTGGACCCCGAGCTTGATATCGCCCCTGCTTCCCCATCTCCCCGGTCCCATGAGGATGAACTGCCTCTTGGGAAGAATGGCGTTCAGCCGGCCGACGGCCCTTCCCACATCGGAGAGCATCGTAAGGCTTTCCATCTCCCCGTACCTGACCGGATTGATCCAGACGATGTGAGTGATGTCCTGGACCTTTCCGCTCGAAATGTACCGCCGGGCGGTAAACAGAATGTCGTCTTCGGGAATATCGCGGGGGATGGGGCTTGGCGCGGCGTCTTCTCCGGTGTTCTGCGGCCTGCACTGGAGTAGGTAAAAATCCTTTCCGTCGGATGCGAATTCGATATCGACTGGCATCCCGAACCCTTTTTGCAGAGTTGCGACGATCGTGCGCACCTGTTTGATGAAAGACGTGCGGCTTATGATTCCTTCGAATGTTACAAGCAGATCGTCCTTCGCAAAATCGATGTCGAATCCCGAGGGGCGGAAAATGTGGCCGTCACGGTACACGGAAACCATGTGATGTATTGAAGGGATGTTTTCGCCGTATTTCCTGAGCAGCTGGATGACAGGTATGGTTTCAAAACATTTTGTTTCAAGGTTAATAACATCAAGTGAGGAGGGTGAATAGTGGCGGATTTCATCAGGGCTCACGTTGACCCTCAGGGCGGGCTGCCCGGGAGATATTAGCACGGGGTAATCGTTGCTGACTCGGTCAACGGCGCGGGTCCCCATGCCCGGAACCATGCGGATGAGGCCGTCCTCCCTCTTGAGCCTGGGTGACCACCTGAATTCGTTGTTGCTGAACGCGATACCGGCGAATGCGGGCAGGAAATAGGGGCCTACACGGGCTCCAACCACCTCCTGTATCATAATGCCCATCTCTTCGTGGAGATCGATCAGGCCCTGCTCAGCGCGGTAATTGATCGGATCGGGGCCGAACACCGAAGCATACACTTCGGCGATCGCGTCAAGAAGCGCGTTGAGACGCTGTTGTTTGGGGCCCTGGTTGGCGAGGAAAAGGCTTTTGTATTTTCCTGAAAACGCGGTGCCAACCCTGTCCTCAAGCAGGCTTGAGCTTCTTACTATTATGGGGTGTTCGCCGAAATCGTCAAGGGCGACCGAGAGGCCTTTCACTATTTCCGATGGGAAATGTGAATTTTTAAAGAGCTGAATGATGTTGGGATACTCGATGCGTACCTGCTCTGCGTCCTTGTACTTCTGCTCGTTGATGTCCTCAAGATCGTTGTATTGGAGAAAGTCAGATATTGAATCGGCGGTTATGTACCATGTTTTTGGGATTTTCACCGCGGACAGGAGGCCTTGTTCATCAGGTTCCTTGCGGAGAATATGGCTCGCGAGAAACAGCCCGGTGCTCTTGCCGCCGAGCTTGCCGTTGCTGCCGGAGTGGTAGATTATCCTGGTGGCAAGATCAAAGAAGTCCCCGACCTCAAGGTGGCGCTTCGCGATGTTGATGAACTCGATGTTCTCGCAGAAAAACCGCCTGATCAGTGAAACACGCAGCCATTTTTCAGTCGACGGCGCAAGCGAGGTGTTGTCGGCCGACAGGGTGTGGTATCGCTGTATCGCGTCGATGATTTCGCTGAGCGTGGTGTTGCCGGAGTCGATAGTCTTGATGAGAAAGCTCGTTTTATTTTCATGGATCCATTTCTGGACGCACTGGAGGATCTCATTGTCGCTCAGGTTTTTCGACGCTATGAGAAACACTTGGTCGCTGATTTCAAGGATGTTCTCTCGCGATTGTTTGAAGCTCGGGCTGTTTGAGTCGGGTTGCTGCTCGGAATCGTTGCGGGCGAAGTCAAGGCCGAACTTTTTCAGAAGCTGACGCGCGTCCCTGATGCCGTTCCAGAAAAGATAGTAGATCATTTTTCTGGCGATGTGAAGATACAACTTTTCATCCGTGCGGCGCAAAAGGTCCGTGATGACCATCCACTCACGGCTTGTTTTTCCTGTGAGACTGCTGCTCGCGGTTTCCCATTCGTTGATGATGCTTTTCAGTTTTCTGTGAAGGATCGTCTGCCCGATCCGGTCAGCGATAGTCCTGATGAGCTTGCGCTCTTTCTGGAGGAAGAAGCCGTCCTCGGACGGGGGAACTTCTTTGGTGTACGATACTTCGACTGTGCCGACGACATCGCCATCTTCCCTGATCTCTGCGATGTCGGCCCACATCGTGGGCGTATAAGAGTCGTCCTGGTAGGATGTCTCCTGGTAGACAATGCGGGCCTGGCATATTTCAGGGTACTGCCAGCCGGGAGGAATTGTGGCAATCAGAGCCTGGAATATTTCCGGAAGAGGGCCGGAGCTGCCGGTGAGGATTTCCTCGACTTCATACAGGCAGTTCAACTCCTTTGCGCGCTCGCGAAGTATCAGTAAAACCTGGTCGATGGAAAGGTTCTTCTGGTCCATTGATATTAGGCCCTCCCATGTGCTGTGTCGTTCGGTATAATGCTTTCACTCCGCAATCGAGATCCCGTATTGTCATTGCACGGTTGAGCCGCTTTGGCAAACAATATTTCCGCAAGGGAAACTGCATAAAATATCATTTCCAATTGCCCCGCGTCACCAACTGCGGGGCAATTGAAGCATGAAGGCGATAGTGGGAGATGTCAGACCCAGCTTCTCGCCTTAACCGCCTGGGCTACCCTGTCTATCGCGATGACATATGCCGCGTCGCGCATGAACAGCTTTTTCTTCTTCGAAAGCTCACTGACAGCGGTGAACGCGGACGTCATTTTCTGGTCAAGCCTTTCGAGCACTTCGGGCTTTTCCCAGAAATAGTTCATGTTGCACTGCACCTGCTCAAAGTAGCTGCACGTCACGCCGCCGGCGTTCGCGAGGAAATCCGGTATCACGAAGATGTTTCTGCTTTTAATAACCTCATCGGCCTCCGGGGTCGTGGGACCATTGGCGCCCTCGGCGATGAATTTCACCTTTGGACTGATCTTCCCGACATTGTCCTTGTTGATCTGGTTTTCAAGCGCGGCGGGAATGAGGATGTCCACTTCCTGCTCGATCCATGCTTCACCGGGCAGAACCTCGTATCCGCAGTCTTTGGCTTTGTTCTTGTCGATTCCCCCGAACTTGTCGGTTATAGCCATAAGCTCCTCGATATCGGCGCCGCTCTTCTTCCTGAAGGTGTACGATGTCTTGTCAGCCTGGTCCCAGCAGGAAATCGCGAGAACCTTGCCGCCAAGCTGGTCGTAAAGCTTGAATGCGTACTGGGATACGTTGCCGAATCCCTGAATGCTTGCCGAGGTCTTCGATATGTCGATTCCGTGCTCCTTGAGCGCCTCGCGAACCGTGTAGATCAGTCCATATCCTGTCGCCTCGGTGCGGCCGAGCGAGCCTCCCATGCCTACGGGCTTGCCCGTGATGAAGCCGGGGAATCGACCATTGTGAATGGCCTCGAACTCATCCAGCATCCACAGCATGTGCTGCGAATTCGTCATGACATCCGGCGCGGGAACGTCGAGCAGCGGACCGACGTTTTTCGATATCTGGCGAACCCAGCCCCTGCATATCTGTTCCTGTTCACGGGCGCTCAGGTGATGAGGATCGCACACCACACCGCCTTTCCCTCCGCCCAGGGGAATGTCAACCACTGAGCACTTCCACGTCATCCACATGGAAAGCGCGCGGACCGTGTCGATTGTTTCAAGCGGGTGGAATCGGATGCCCCCTTTCGCGGGGCCGCGGGCGTCGTTGTGCTGCACTCTGAAACCGTTGAATATCTTAACGGTGCCGTCGTCCATGCGGACCGGGATTGTGAACTGGTACTCACGCATCGGTTGCCTTAACAGATCCCTGACTCCATCTTCAAGATCGAGCATATGCGCTACTTTGTCAAACTGCGTCTGTGCGACATGAAACGGATTGTACGATTTCGATTCCATAGGAG
>CAZPZJ010000058.1:7406-10806 GCA_964591055.1 uncultured Leptospiraceae bacterium | reverse complement strand
CGCTCAGTATTCATGGA
This sequence comes from uncultured Leptospiraceae bacterium, assembly GCA_964591055.1. Taxonomy (GTDB): domain Bacteria; phylum Spirochaetota; class UBA4802; order UBA4802; family JAGODF01; genus CAZPZJ01. The sequence continues at coordinate 10,789 of CAZPZJ010000058.1, read as the reverse complement.
ATGATATTGTCGTCATCGGGACGCAACGGGCTATAATGTGAGATACATCAACACAAACATACGGGTGCAATGAGAATGAAAACGCAATTTGTCATGAAAAGCGACATTGAGATCGCCCAGGAGGCAAAACTCGTCCACATCAGGGAAATCGCGGCAAGCCTCGGCCTTGCCGAGGATGACATCGACTATTACGGCAGGTTCAAGGCCAAGATCAACCTTGATGTCCTCAAGGGACGCCCCCTCAGGGGAAAGCTGATACTGGTTTCAGCCATTACGCCCACCCCCGCCGGAGAGGGCAAGTCCACCACGACAATCGGCCTTGCGCAGGCGTTGAACAGGATGGGACGGCAGTGCACAATTGCGCTCAGGGAGCCGTCGCTGGGGCCATGCTTCGGCACCAAGGGCGGCGCTGCGGGAGGCGGCTTTTCGCAGGTTGTACCCATGGAGGATATCAATCTGCACTTCACGGGCGATATCCACGCGATCGGGGCGGCGCACAATCTGCTCGCAGCGATGATCGACAACCACATCAAGCATGGAAACGCGCTCAATATCGATACGACAAGGATATACTGGAAACGGGCTGTCGACATGAACGACAGGGCGCTTCGCAACATCGTGATCGGGCTGGGAGGGAGCGCGCACGGCGTTCCGAGGGAATCCGGGTTCACGATCACGGTGGCGTCAGAGGTGATGGCCATACTGTGTCTCTCCGAAAGCATTGCCGACCTGAAGCAGCGCCTGGGCCGGATCGTCATTGCCGAGAACGCCGACGGCATTCCGGTTACCGTGGAAGACATCGACGTCCACGGGGCAATGGCGGCGCTTCTGAAGGATGCGCTCAAACCCAACCTCGTACAGACGCTTGAAAACACCCCGGCAATCATTCACGGCGGGCCGTTCGCCAATATTGCGCACGGGTGCAACTCCGTGCTGGCCACCAGGATGGCGCTCGCGCTTTCGGATTACGTGGTGACGGAAGCCGGCTTCGGCGCGGACCTCGGCGCGGAGAAGTTTCTTGACATCAAATGCCGCATGGCGGGCATAAGGCCGGACTGCGTGGTCATGGTCGCAACCGCACGCGCGCTCAAGATGCACGGCGGGGTGTTGAAATCGGATTTAAAAAAAGAAAACGTCGATGCGGTGAGGCGCGGGCTTGCAAACCTCGAAAAGCACATTGAAAATATAGGTAAGTTCGGGCTGCCGGTGGTGGTTGCGCTCAACCGCTTTCCAGACGATACCCGGGATGAGCTGGAAGCGATCGCCGGTTTCTGCGAACGGAAAGGCGTGGAGTTTTCGCTGTCGGAAGTATGGGAAAAGGGCGGAGAGGGAGGCATGGATCTCGCTCAAAAGGTTGCTGAAATCATCGAGAAGGGCCCAGCACCTGACTTCAAATATCTTTACGATACGCAAATGTCGATCCGGGACAAGATTGAGGTCCTTGCCCGTGAGATGTACGGGGCTGACGGCGTCCAGTATTCCAAAAGCGCGCTCAAAAGGATCGAATACTTCACGGCAAAGGGATATGGCGACCTGCCTATCTGCGTCGCCAAAACGCAGTATTCGCTGTCAGACGACCCTGCATTGATGAACCGGCCTACAGGATTTTCAATTACCGTCGCCGATGTCACCCTGTCCGCCGGAGCAGGATTTCTGGTAGTCCACACGGGCGACATCCTGACAATGCCCGGGCTCCCGCGACACCCCGCCGCGCTCGACATCGACATTAGCGACGATGGTGAAATCAGGGGGCTTTCCTGATATTACATGCGCTATACTGAACAGGCTGCATGGATTGTGCTGTCAGACCGCGGTGAGTTCGGTTGCATGCGGTGTTTCGAAGAGCCGCACCGACGGATTTTTCTCGAGAAAATACCGCATTGACCACTCCGACGCGAAGAGCATTACGTGCCTCCCAGATTCGTCGGCGCCGTATGCAGAGTTGCGGGGCAGGGTGTCTGAAAAATCCTCACCTTTCAGCCCGTCTCCCAGCCACCTGAGAATTTCCCACTGCTTCATCTCGATGCCGGATTCCACGCCGTACTCATCGCGCAGCCGGTACTGAAGCACCTCGAACTGAAGGGGGCCGACCGCGCCCAGCAGGGGGAGGTGGCTGTTGAAATCCTTGAGGTAAAACGCCTGCACGATGTCCTCCGCGAGCAGGTGCTCAAGGCCCTTGCGGAACGATTTGTAGCTGGAGAGCGACACGTTGGTGATGTATGCAAAGCATTCCGGTGCAAAGCGGGGAATCTCGCTGAAGACGATGTCCCTGCTGGAGCTGATCGTGTCGCCCACGCGGAAATCAGCGTTGGTGATGAATCCGAGGATGTCGCCGGGATACGCTTCATCGACGAACTCGCGCTCGCGGCCGAACACGCTGTGTGAGCTTGTGAGCCGCACCTCCCTGCCGCTGCGCGTATTGAAAAGATCCATGTCGCGCTGAAATCTTCCCGAACACACCCGCGCGAAGATCATGCGATCACGGTGCTGGGGATTCATGTTGGTCTGCACCTTGAAAACGAAGCTCGAGAAATCACTGCTTTCGAGCGGGATTTCAACGTCTGAAACCTTTCTGGGCGCGGGTGCGCATGAGTGCTCCAGAAATCCGTTCAGCAGCAGCTCCACGCCGAAGTTGTTGGCCGCGCTCCCGAAGAACACCGGGGTGGTGTTGCCTGCGAGCACTTCACCTGCGTCAAATCCGGCGTGCGCGACGTCAAGGAGCTCAAGCTCCTCTACAATTGTATTGTACGAGGATTCGCTGAGTATCTCCCTGACAAATGGGTCGGCTATATCGTGCACCGACACGGGGGCCCTGTACGATCCTCCCGGTACGCGTTCAAAGAGATGGACCTGTTTATCATTCCGGTCAAACACTCCCTTGAAAAAGGGACCGCTCTCAAGCGGCCAGTTCATCGGGAAGGCGTGGATGGAAAGCACTTTTTCAAGCTGGTCAAGCAATTCAAGCGGCGGCATGGCGGGCCTGTCGAGCTTGTTCATGAAGGTGAAGATCGGTATTCCGCGCCTGCGGCATATCTCGAAGAGTTTGATCGTCTGGCTCTCGATCCCTTTGACTGCATCAACCACCATGACCACCGAATCCACCGCCATGAGCACGCGGTATGTGTCCTCGGAAAAGTCCCTGTGGCCTGGCGTGTCGAGAAGGTTCATGCGGAAGCCGCGGTAATCGAACTCGAGCACGGTGGAGGATATCGATATTCCCCTCTTCTTTTCAAGCTCCATCCAGTCGGAAGAGGTGTCACGCTGTTTTTTCCTTGCAGTGACGGAGCCCGCCAGCTCGAGCGCCCCGCCGTACAGCAGGAGCTTCTCGGTGAGGGTGGTTTTCCCGGCGTCAGGGTGTGATATGATGGCGAACGTGCGCCGCC
>CAZPZJ010000058.1:0-7306 GCA_964591055.1 uncultured Leptospiraceae bacterium | reverse complement strand
GAAGGCCCGCCGAAGCGCTTCAGGATAGAAAAGAAGATGCTGATCAGCGAGTTCGCCGAAGCGGGGTTTGTGCCTGTAAAAGAAGAGGATTTTCTGACGGGCCAGTATTACCTGGAGTTCAGGGATAAGATGGATTCAAAATGAAACACTTGTTTTAAAAGGAGATTATTTTTGTCATGATTTATTTTTTCCAATGTGTTTTCTGATTGCATAAATAGTCATTTTTCAAACCTTGTATGTCTTTTTAATGTATTGTGACAGCGCTTCAAAACTATCGGCCAGATTCATGAATTCGCTCTGGAAATTTCTAAGAATATCAATTGGAATATCATAGTCCATACTGTATTCGTCTGTTAAACATTCCAACTTCTGCATGAGCTCCTTTATTCTCCTGATTTCCTGCTCCAACATATGCTCCAGCAATATCAGTGATATTGAAAAGGAATAGTATTCAGTAATAACTAAAACTCTTCAAACTCTTTCTTGAGTTGAATTGATGCTTCATTCGTCCTGCGAACCGCCGTAGATATATCATTTTTAACGTTGGAAATACGGGAATCGAATGGCGCATGGCGAAATTGCTCGGTTTCTTTCATTGTTACTTTAAACCGCGACATCATACGCTGTAATTCCTGCGCCTGGGTCGACATCTCCTCACTGGCGCTTGCCGTTTCTTCAACAAGCGAAGCGTTTTGTTGAGTCATTGTGTCCATTTCGGTTATTGCTGTTGAAATCTGTTCCATACCGCGCTGTTGTTCGTCACTGGCGTTTGCAACTTCTGAAATTAAATTCTTTAAAGTTTTGATGGAATCGATGATATTTTTCAGTGATACTCCATTTTGATTCACCATCTCTGTGCCTTTCTCAACCTTCCCCTGAGAATCCCTGATAAGTGATTCAATCTCCTTGACAGCGGTGCTCGATCGCTGTGCAAGATTTCTGACTTCCCCTGCAACAACTGCAAATCCCCTGCCGTTTTCACCGGCACGAGCTGCTTCGACCGCGGCGTTCAGTGCGAGTAGATTGGTCTGAAACGCAATTTCATTGATAACGGAGGTTATTTCGCCTATTTTTTTGCTAGCATCCTGTATCTCATTGATGGATTGAATAGTTGCGTTAACAATAACTCCACCCTCATCGGCGAGTTGTGATGTTTTCTCAACAAGCTCGTCGGAATCTTTCGCATTCGCAGTGTTCTGCCTTATAGTCGCGGTTGCTTGCTCAATGATTGCCGCAATCTCTTCAACGGATGATGCCTGTTCGGCAGTTCGCTGCGACAGACTCTGGTTTCCCGCCGATATCTGTCCCACGGCGTCGATGAGAACATTCGATGCGGAGACAGTATCTGCGATTGCGCTTTCAAATTGATCAAGAGAACCGTTTAAAAGTACAACAATCTCCCCGATTTCATCTTTTGAAACAGAATCTGTATACCTGCAGGTCAAATCGCCTTCGGACATGGAATGTATGATTTCTTTGCATTTTTCAAGAGGATTCAGACGTCTCGAGATGATATAGTAAATCAAGAATGCCGTACTGACGATACACACAAGGCCAAGAATTGACATGATAAGCACCATTCTTCGTGTGCGAGTTAAAATATCATTTCTATCAAACGAAGCAACGCTAATAATCCCATAATCTTCATTGCGAATGAGAGATGAAAGCTTCTCTGCGTTTCCCCATGTGTATTCAATAATCGTTTTGTCCGGAGACGAAAGCATTTTACTGCCCCATTCGAACTGATTTACATCAAGTTTAAAAACGAGATTACGGTCTTTATAGCCAATAACAATTCCTTTATTGTTAAGTAGAAATATATATCCATTACTTCCGATTTTGACATTCGAAATAATTTTATTCGTCATCGAAACAAAATCGATAGAACAGCCCAAAATCCCGATCACTTTATTATTCACGCTGACTGGAGAAGTAACCAGAATAACCGGAGTACCGGTTACGGGACTTTTCTGTGGATGGCTTATATGGGTTCTATTGTCGAGAGCTGCCTTTATGTTTTCTTCAAAACCTGATTTCCACTTCATTCCAACTGAATTTCCATTCACATCTATAAGGATCGTCGAATCTTCTTCCGGTGTCGAAAGAAACAAATTTTCATAATGTCCGAATCCTTTATGAAACCCTGTTAGTGTGCCCTTTGCAGGATAAAAATCTCCTTTCAAAAACGCGTTAACGATGTTCGGGTTTCTGGAGAGAAGCCCAGAGTAAATTTTTTGTTGTTCATACATGTCGACTATTTGTCTGTTTACTTCAACGATAAAGTTGTTTATCTGATTTATGAACGCCTCCTCAATGAAACGACTACTTGAAGTATATGACACAGTCACGAGAATGATAGTAAGAACCGTAACAAGCAGTATTGAGGCTGAAGAGAGAATTACTTTCAGACTGCTTAATTTTGTTTTAATTTCCATAATGCCTCCCGAATAACATTCATCCCTGTTTGGCAATACTAATGTGCATAATGATTGACAGTGTCTATATTATATTATAGATATATTTATACCAATAAAGAACGATGATGACATCATGGCAAGTTTATAATTTGCTAGAGGAATAAACGGTGTTTGTAATGGATTAAACGAATACACTTAAAATGTAAGTGTTGGTGTTGTTGCGATAATGTAGAACATACTGAGCTAATATCATAATTATTACGGATGAAAAAATATTCATAAAACATTCTGCCTGTATTTATGCAGTAATTCAATCGGTGTAATTAATAAATATAATAGTTAAACGGTATTTGATATTCAGAATGAATTTTTCCACAGAAAAGGTTTAATCAGATAATAGTATAGAAAGCGGGTTTGCGTTAAAACATGGATTAAATGTATTACGTATTAATCCGGGAAAGCGGATTGGGGATGGAAGGCAACACTGATTTTCAGAGGCGCTACAGGGTCCTCATCGCCGAGGACGATAAAGACCTGCAAAAATTGTTTAGTAGGTATCTGTTAATGAAAAACAGTCATTACGAAATCGATTGTGCGGATAATGGTAAGACTGCTCTGGCACTGATATTATGTACTGAAGACGACCTTGTCATACTAGATATCATTATGCCGGGACTTAACGGTATATCTGCTGTTGAACATGCGCGAAAATGTTGTGTTAAAGTTCCTTTTGTCATTTTCGTAACAGGCTTTTCTGAATATGCGGTAAGAGCATACGAGATTAGCGCTATTGATTATCTTGTAAAACCGGTAACGCTTGACCGGTTTTTTTCGGCACTTGATCGATTTGAACGACTTTACAAGATACATAATCTCATCGGTTTACATTCAAGAAACTCCTCAGTGAACCTGAAAACAAGGAAAACAGCGTTTCATATAAAACACGATGAGCTTGTATACATATCTTCAAATGGTAAAAAATGCGTATTACACTGCGTCGATAGCGACATTGAAATACCTAAGCTTCTTGGAGAACTCGAAAAAGAATTACCTCGATCATCATTCATCAGAAACCACCACAGATATATTGTTAACAGGAAATATATACGACAGATAACTACATCAAACAGATGCTGTTATGTCAGGCTGAGTGATTCTGATGATACAACACTTCCGGTGGGAAGAAAATTTTTAAGGTCAGTGAAATCGATTTTCACAAGCAGAATAAGCAATACTATTCCGGTTTTATCATCCGCAATACATCAGGAGGTGAGTATAATGCCACAAAAGAATATAACTGTACTTATTGTTGAGGACGATGCTATTTCATCTGTAATTACGGAAACTATTCTAAAAAATGCCGGGTATTTGGTGGAGACGGCGGCACAAGGAGAAGATGCTCTTGCTAAATTAAACGAGCACCATGAATCCATAGATATTGTACTCATGGATATTGACCTGGGACCCGGGATGAGCGGCATAGATACGACCCGCGTCATCAATAATTATTATGATATACCTGTTTTGTTTTTATCATCTCATACCGGGAACGATATTATCGAGAGAACGGAAGAAGTAACACGATTTGGATATTTATCTAAAAATTCAGGAGACATAGCACTGTTGAATTCAATTAAAATGGCGCTGAAACTTCATGACGCGGAAAAAAGGCTGAGTAAACGGTCTTTAATATTGAAAAGCCTGTTCGATTCGTCCCCGAATGGTGCGGGATTTCTAGTTAATCGTATATTCTTAATAGTGAATGATGTATTGTGCGAAATGACGGGCTACCCCCGTGAAAGCCTTATAGGACATTGTTCGCGAATGCTGTACTACGATTTAGATGAATTCGAACATGTCGGGTGCGAACTGTATGAACGTGATGATAATTCACCAACTGTTGTAATTAACACGAAATTGCGGCATCAAAATAGTACAGAGTTAATGGTTACTTTACATTCAACATTTATAGAAAAGGGAAATGCTTCAAAAGGAGTAACGGTTATGGCCGTGATTTCACATTAACAACTGTATTAATCGATCCAATACGAGTGATTTATCGTTACATCCCCAGCTTCCTGCGCAGCCTGGGTCTCCATATACCGGGAGAAAAGTACGAGAGCATGTAGGGGAGCCGGGCAAGTTGGGGAATCGGTTGTGTGACAAGAGCGCCCAGGCATTCAAAGATATCGGAGGCTCCTCCGGTGATGGTGTCTCCGTGCGCGAGCAGCACGGTGGATGCCTTCAGAGAAGCGAGGCGCTCGTATGATCTTATCATCTTTCTTTTGAATATCACCGGGATGGGCAGGAAGTACTCTCCCTTCACGCTGACGATGGAATCCGCGGCGTAGAGCGTCTTTTCCTTTTTGTTGAACAGCACGATATCGTGGTTGGTGTGGCCGGGAATGTACACGGCCTTCCAGTCCTCGAATCCGGGCAGGAACATGCCGTCGTAGAGGAGGATGTCAGGGCGCAGAATCCTGCTGAATGTAATTTTCCTCAGGGCCCTTCTGCTCCTTCGCGCCACAAGCTGCGTCATGTAGATGTCGAGAAGGTGCTGAAGCAGTCCGCTCGCTCCCGCGTACCAGGAATCGGCCAACCGGTGCGCCGCGACAGGCACGCCGTACCTGCGGCGAAGCATCGTTGCACAGCCAGCGTGGTCCGGGTGCATGTGTGACACCACGCTGAGTTTGATGTCGGTCACCGGGCGACGCATCGTATCCCGGACATAGCGCTCAACTGGCGCGAGGTCGCTCGCGACGCCTGGATCGATGGCGAGAACGCCACGGGGATACTCGATGAGGAAAATGTTGTTGATGTAACCCTCTACGCGATGAAGGGTGAATGAGCGCTTCCCCTGATTGACGGTGCTTGTTGCCATTGCGCTCACATCTCCGCCATCGGTTTTACGATCTTCCAGAAGAAATCGAAAAAGTCATGAATGGTGTCCGCGAGTTTCCACTTCCTGCCGTGGAAGTACCAGTTGTGGATGTGGCGGTGTGCGATCATGAAATAGATGTCGGAAAAGTAGCGGTTGTCTATGTCGCGGTCGACGGCGCCCCGCTCCTTGGCTTTTTCGATCACGTTGTTCAGGATGTCGATCTCGCGCTCCCTCCGCCAGGTGCCGCTCTCCATGAATTTTTTGAGGGGGACGGTGATGAACGTCGTGACCGCGAGCTCCGGGTTTTGGTCGAAGAAGTCCATCGTGACCCAGAAAAGCTTTCGGAATATCTCCTTGGTGTTGACAAGCCCGGCGATGTGCAGGCGCATCAAATCTCCAAGCTCGTTGAGCTTTTCGTCGATGATGCGAAAGAGCAGGTCTTCCTTGGAGTCGAAGTACTTGTACAGGGTGGCGCTGCTGATGCCCGTTACGCGGGAGATGTCGCGTATGTTGACGTCGTGAAAATCGTGGCGTGAAAACTCCCTGAGGACGGCAGGGTAGAGCCTCGCCTTGAGCTTCGCCGGCACTTCGGATATAGTTGCATGCATGGTTTCGTTCATGCTGCAACCATACCGAAATAATGTTTTAATGTCAAGTCATTATAAAAACAATGTTTTTATAATGAGAATATTATGAAATAATGTTTTACAACAACATGAAAGCTTTACAACCAAATACCAAAGGTACACTCTGACAAGCTGTCGTTGATATCAGCCTTTTTTTCTGATGCCCTCCAGCATCACGTCGATGCGCTTCCTGTTGTCATTGGAGCCGACATAGGTCCTGAACAGCCATTCGTGGCTTTTCATCGACGCATCCAGGCTGTTGTGAAGAATGTCAATGCTCAAACGCTTGGTTTCTACAAGGGTCGCCCTGTCATTGGCCGCCATCTTCCTTGCGATGGCCGTCACCTCGTTGATCACCGTGCCCTGCGGGACGATGCGCGTGACGAATCCCAGACGGTATGCTTCCTGCACGTCGATGTCCTTTCCGGTGAGAGCCCACTCCAGCGCGGGTCCCATGCCGATGATGCGAAACAGCGGATCGAGCATCGGGATAAGCGAGAGCAGCACCTCGCGCTGGCTGAAACGCGCTTTTTCTGAAGCGTAGCGGATGTCGCACATCTGGGTGAGATCGAATCCGCCGGCCATTGCAGGGCCGCCGATCGCGGCAAGCACAGGCTGGGCGCAGAAACGGATGGAACGGTAGGCGCGGTGAAAGAGCGCCACAAAATCCTCGTTGCTGTCCCTGCGGATGTCCTTGACGGCGTCGAGGTCGAATCCCGCCGAGAAAATCTTTTCCCCGCCGGTAAGCACGACCACCGAAACATCCTGGCGGCCGCTGAGTTCCAGGAACACGTCGCCTATTTCGCGCAGCACGTCGGGGGAAAGGGAGTTTCCTTTTTCAGGCCGGTTGATCAGCACGATCGCGACTGCCTGATCGACGGTGAGTTTGAGGTATTTGAGTTCCATATCAATTCTCCTTGAATAATTGTATTTTTGGAAAAGTGTATCGTATCTGTCACGTAATCAAATCATCGATTTTGCATGCCGAGTCGAAGGCGATGTCGCCGCTGCACCCGCCCGCGCTCACGGTATCCCCGGCGAAGAAGAGATTATGAACGTGCTCTGACACTACGCCCGGCCTGTGCGGCCGGGACTGTTCAGGGACAAGGATGTTGGCGTTTACCATGGGGATCACGAGCTTCCGTTCGCGCACAACCCTGGATTCGAAGCCGGGCATGCAGATCGAGGCGATTTCCCTGAGTCTCTTCTCGGTACGGGTGATTTCGTCCTGGTCATCGCCCTTGCCCCATGCGGTGAGAAGGCCCCAGGAGCAGACATGATATCCCGGCGGGGCGACTGTGCTGTCAAAGAGCGTTTGAAACTTTACCCAGAGCGGCTCGTCCACCCCGAGAATGCCGCCAGAAAAATCGGCAAGCGGCTCC
>CAZPZJ010000057.1:4097-17844 GCA_964591055.1 uncultured Leptospiraceae bacterium | reverse complement strand
GCAAAGGCCGTATAGGTCATGGGGGGCTTTCCCGATTTCGCCGCAAGCTCCTCCTGCGCCGCGCAGAGCTTTTTGACGTTCTCGTGCGCAAGCTCGACCGCGCTGATCATGTCGTCTTCGCTTACGATTTTCGATGATCCTTCGATCATGGTCACCGCTTTCTTCGTCCCCGCGACCACAAGATCGATATCGCTTTTGTCAATTTCACCATACCCGGGATTGATGACGAACTCGCCGTTGATCCTTCCTATCCGGACCGCGCCTACCGGCCCGTGAAACGGAATCCCCGACACCGAAAGCGCCGCCGACGCGGCGTTGATCGCGAGCACGTCCACCTGCTCCTTCTGGTCCGAGGACAGGGTATAGATAATGACCTGCACCTCATTGACGAAATCCTTGGGGAATAGCGGCCTGATGGGCCTGTCGGTCAGCCTGCTCGTCAGAATCTCACGGTTGCTGGGCCGTCCCTCCCTTTTAATGAACCCGCCCGGAATCTTGCCGGACGAATAAAATTTTTCGCGGAAATCGACCGTCAGCGGAAAAAAATCCTGTCCGGCGGTCACTTCTTTCGATGCGACAGCGCTGGCGAACAGAACGGTTTCACCGCTTGAAACCGCGACGGCGCCGTCGGCCTGCTTGGCCAGGTAGCCGCTGTTGAATTTGATCACTGATCTACCGATTTCTACACTTACATCTACACTCATAATTTTCCTCTCTTGGTTTTATCCGGCGGCCATACGGGGCCGGAAACGGGAAGATGCTGCCTGAGGAGCGGAACACTACCTCCTGAGACCAAGAGATTGTATCAACTCCCGGTAACGGTTGAGGTCGGTTTTCTTGAGATACCCAAGAAGCCGCCTTCTCTGCCCGACCATTTTCAGCAAACCGGTTCTTGAATGAAAATCCTTCTTGTGAACTTTGAAATGTTCCGTCAGGTGATTGATTCTCTCGGTCAGAAGGGCTATCTGCACCTCGGCGGAACCGGTGTCGCTCTCATGCCTTCTGTATTTGCTGATGGTCTCGTTTTTGTTGTCCATGGCCTGTCTTTTCCTCCTCTTGGACTTGAGATTATCTTGTATGGTCTCGTTTCATACCTTCAATGGCGCAACAAGCCCTGATTTGATCAGGGATAGCTGCCGTACTCACTCGTTGTGAAACACGTTCAGGTAGCGGATGCTCCAATCTTCAATATCGATTTCGGCGATTGCAATTAGATTTTCACCGCCACCGAAAACAATGTACGGTTTATTACAGCCCTTATTCATCTCCAGAACATCATCAACGGTAAAAACCGCGCCGTTCAGGGCTTTTTTCTCGCCCCGTTCATTCACCTTCACCGTCCCGAAGCCGGAAAGGGCCTCGGCGGCGGAGCGGAAAAACCTTTTCCCGGCAGATCTCCCGGCCACAATCTCCGAGAGCTCGTCGGGAGAAACCGCGTCATCCAGCAGAAAATTCCCGGACGCGGTCCTCACCAGCGATTCAAGATGCGCCCCGGTGCCGAGATACTCGCCCATATCCCTCGCGAGCGAGCGGATATAGGTGCCCTTTGAGCAGCCGACGGTTATGTCCAGCGCCGATTCGTCGCCAGGGACCCTCCTCACCTCAAACTTCCTTATTTCAACCGGTCGGGGCGCCAGATCAACCGCCTTTCCCTTTCTTGCAAGATCTGAAGCCCTGCTTCCTCCGACCTTGAGCGCGGAAAATGCCGGCGGGGACTGAAGCTGCGGACCGGTAAAGCGCGCGGTCATCCCGCTGATGATACTGTCGCTTATCCGCCCGACGGGCCGCGTGTCAATTACATTTCCCTGGCTGTCGTCGGTATCGGTCCGTATTCCGAGCCTCACCCTTCCGGCGTACTGCTTGTCGCTTTCCAGGAAAAACCGGGTGAGCTTTGTCAGCGCGCCGGTGCAGACGACAAGAAGCCCCGTTGCGAACATGTCAAGGGTTCCCGCGTGCCCGATCTTCCTTGCCCCGAGGATTTTCTTTACCTTTCCAATCGTATCCGAGGATGTGATGGCGGCCGGTTTATGAACAAGCAGGACGGTATTGTGAAGCTCTTCTCTGGTCACGATCCGTGGCGTTCGGCGCCGCTCTCACAAGCCGTTTTCCACGGCCGCGGGCCTTCAGTCAATCTTGTCTCCTCGTTCAAGTTTTTCAAGCATATTCACCATGTTTACCCCCTCTTCTATGGAAGTATCCAGGTGAAAGCGGATTCTGGGGGTGTTTCTGAGCTTGATCTGCCTGCCCACCACATGCTGGAAATATCCTGCGGCGGACTCAAGGCCCATCAGCGACTTCTTTTTTTCCGCATCAGCGCCTATCACGGAAAAGCCCACGTCGGCGACGGCGTAGTCCCTGCTCAACACCACCTTCGTGATGGTCACAAACCCTATCCTCGGGTCCTTGATCTCGGTAAGGAGCGTGTCCGCCACGACCCGTTTGATCTCTTCCTCAAGCTTTTCTTTCCTGAATCCCGCCATTCCATTCCCCCGGCTTACAACACTTCCCGCTGCCCGGGAACGGCTAGTCGAGCTTTTTCGCTATTTCAAGGATGCGGTACGCTTCAAATGTGTCCCCATCCTTGATGTCATTGAATCCCTGAAGCATGATGCCGCATTCCTGTCCGGCCTCCACTTCAGACGCGTCGTCCTTGAAGCGCTTGAGCGATTTCAGCTCGCCGTCGAAAACAACGATCCCCTCCCGAACCAATCGTACCCGGCTTTTGCGCTCTATCCTTCCGGAAAGCATGATTGAGCCGGCAACAGTTCCCACCTTCGATATCTTGAAGGTCTGCCGCACCTCGCCGCTCCCGATCACCTCTTCCCTGATCTCCGGCGAGAGCATGCCTTCCATGGCCGCCTTCACGTCATTCGTCACTTCAAATATAATATTATAGAACTTGATTGACACTTTTTCCCGTTCGGCGAGGTCAACCACGCGCGCCGACGGACGGACGTGGTAGCCGATGATGATCGCGTTGGACGCCGATGCGAGCATGACGTCGGACTCGTTGATCCCGCCCGTTCCGTCATGGATCACCTTGACCCGTATCTCGCCGGTGCCGAGCTTCTCGAGCGCCTCCTTCAGCGCCTGCACCGATCCGTCCACATCGGCCTTTATGATGACGCAAAGCTCCTGGACCTCGCCTTCGCGGATCATCTCGTTGAGATCTTCCAGCGTGACCTTGCGCACCTTCTTCGCGGCCTCTATGCGCTGCAGGTCATGACGCTTCTGCGATATCTGCTTGGAGTATTTTTCCGATTCCACAACCTCGAACGGGTCGCCCGCGCTGGGCACCCCGGAAATTCCCAGTATTTCCACCGGCGTGGACGGCCCCGCCTCGCTCACCGGCACTCCCTGATCATCGAACATGGCGCGGACCTTGCCGGAGTAAATCCCCACGACATAGGGGTCCCCTACTCGCAACGTACCGTTCTGCACCAGAATCGTCGCCACCGCTCCGCGGCCCGGATCGAGCTTGGACTCGATGACGCGACCGCGGCCCCTGATGCGTGGATTTGCGGTCAGCTGCAGCATCTCGGACTGAAGCAGCACAAGATCGAGCAGCTTGTCGATGTTGAGCTTCTGCTTGGCGCTGATTTCTGCAAACAGCGTGGTGCCACCCCATTCCTCGGGGATCAGCTCGTACTTGGTGAGCTCGTTCTTCACCCTGTCGGTATTCGCCTGGGGGAGATCGATCTTGTTGATCGCCACGATGATCGGCACGCCGGCAGCCCTGGCGTGGTTGATCGCTTCGATCGTCTGCGGCATGACACCGTCATCGGCGGCCACTACGAGGATCACAATATCCGTGACCGAAGCACCCCTTGCTCGCATGGTGGTAAAGGCCTCATGGCCAGGCGTATCGAGAAAGGCGATCACATGGTCTCCCACCCTGACCCTGTACGCCCCTATGTGCTGTGTAATGCCACCGAACTCTCCGTCCACCACGTTCGCCTCGCGGATGGAGTCGAGCAGCTTGGTCTTTCCGTGATCAACGTGTCCCATCACCGTTACAATGGGAGGCCTGGACGCGATATCCTCGGGGAGGCTGACCTCCTCCTGCCGTATAACCGTTTCTTCGTACAGGGAAACGACTTTCACCTCAGTGCCGTATTCCGACGAGAGGATTTCCGCCGTTTCGGCGTCGATCACCTGGTTGATGGTGGCCAGCATTCCCAGCTTCATCAGCTTCCCGATCACCTCGCTCGCCTTGACATTGAGCTTTTTGGCGAGATCTCCCACGGAGATGCTTTCAGTGATCTCGATGTATTTCGGAGGAACAGCCTCGGGCTTTTCACGCATTGACTGCGCTTTCTTTCTCCGGAGCGTTATTTCCTTTTCAGTGGCCGGCTTTTCGCGATCCTTCTTGGTCTTCTTGTCCTTTTCCTTGATAAAGGTCTTCTTCCGTTTGGATGCGGAATCCTTGCTTCCAAAAGGCTCGGACTGCGACGAGACTGCCGGCGCTCCTTCCTCGGTCTTTCTGGGGGGCGCTCCTCCCGGCCTGCGGTCGGGCCCCTGCCCGGGCCTGGGCGGCCTCTGATCGGCAGACCTCGGCCTGTCCCTGCCCGGCGCGGGTTTCGCTCCCGGCCTTGCTCCCTGTGGCGACCCTGCGGGACGTTCACGCGGAGGGCCCCTCCTGTCGTCGCGCCTTTCGTCGGCTGGTTTTTTCTGAGGGCCGGCCGCCGCTTCCGGTTTTCCCCGTTCAGGCTTTCTGTCGGGCGCAGGCCCGGCCGGCTGATCAGAATCTGCTTTCTCCCTGGTCGCGGGGGCCTCCCGGGGAACATGTACCTTTCGTTTGAGCTTGATTTTTTTGCCCTTGCTGTCAGCGGAATCGCCGCGGCGCTCCATTCGCTCAAGGGCCTCTTTGGCTCTCTTGTTCTTTATTGTCTCTATTCTTTTTTCAATGAGAAAGATGTCCTTCTCCGGAATGACGGCATTCTCATCATCACAGGATATCCCCAGATCCTTGCAGATTATCAGGATGTCTTCGTAAGAAACATGATTCTGATTTGCAATTTCTATTGCTTTCATTTAATTCCTTGCAATAATGAAAATAACGGAACCGCCCATTCCCCGCCGTCGCCGCCCGATCCCGGGCCCGCCAACTGGGGAGATATTTCCTCATAGTGCCGTTGAAGGCAACTATTTTATTGATTTCCCGCGGGAAGCTCTATTCTGAATGCGTCTCCTCTGAAGCGCCGCTTTCTGCGCTCCCTTCATCCGTGGAACCGGCGTCCTGTTCCGCGTCCCCTTCCCTGTTCTCACCACCCGCTTCTTCCGATTCATCGAAATCCACAAGCTCGGAAACTATTTCCATAATCTTGTTGGCGGTTTTCTCCCCGACGCCATCAATCTTGATCAGGTCATCGTAGGAAGTCTCCACAAGGTCTTCCACCGAAAGGATGCCGCCCGCCACGAGCAGCTTGATGATCCTGGGTTCGAGTCCAAGCTCCTCAAGCGGCGTTTCCTCGACATCGGGCTTGGAAAAGAGCTGCTCCACCATTGCGCGCGATTCGCTCGAGCTCAGGAACTCGCGGTACTGCTCCTCGCTCTTGATGTCGATATCGAACCCGCACAGCCTGGTGGCAAGCTTGGCGTTGTGCCCCCCCTTGCCGATGGCCAGGTTGTACTGTTCCCTGTCCACGATCGCGATAACTCCACCCGACGGCGTTTCAACCACCTCGCGCACCCGCGCCGGAGTGAGGGCGTTGGACGCCATGATCTTTTTATCCGGCGAATATTCGACCACGTCCACCTTTTCTCCCTCAAGCTCCCGGACTATCGACTGGATGCGAACACCTTTCATTCCGACGCACGCGCCAACGCTGTCGATGTCCTCACGGTCGCTCGAAACAGCGACCTTGGTTCTCATGCCGGGATAACGCACAATGTTGACGATGTTGACAATGCCGTCATACACCTCCGGGATTTCCATTTCGAAGAGCTTTTTCACGAAGCTGCTGTGCGCCCTGGAAAGAACCACCCGCGGCCCCTTGGAATCACGCTGAACGCTCAACAGGATCGCTTTTATCCTGTCCCCGATTTTATAGTGCTCCAGCGGAGACTGCTCCTTGGCCGGCATAACTCCCTCCGTCCTGCCAAGGTCGATGAACATCGCGTCCTTGGACTTGCGCTGGAGATATCCGCTGACCAGGTCGCTCTCCTTGCCCTTGAACTCCGTGAAGATGATGTTCTTTTCCGCTTCCTTGATCTTTTGAATGATAACCTGCTTGGCCGTCTGCGCGGCGATGCGCCCGAAGGAATCAAACGGATTTTCCTCGACTTCAATTTCATCGCCCAGTCTGGCCTCAGGATATGATCTCTTCGCGATTTCGAATTCTATTTCCTCGGCCCTGTTCCGGGGTATTCTGACCACCATCTTCCGGGAAACGATCTTGACGCTGTTCACATCCCTGTCGAACACTACGCTCATGTTCGTGGTGGTTCCATACTGTTTCTTGTACGCCGACACCATCGCCGACTCGACAATCTCTTCGATCGCTTCCCGCGGTATGCCTTTTTCCGTTGCAATCTGATGTAACGCCTCAAAGAAGTTCGCGCTCATGATCTACACCTTTATCGCGTTATTAATCGTAATCATTTTTGCTGCCGCCCGTTTCCCAGCCGGGGTCTGTACATAACACGCGCCGTCAGTAATCCAGATTGGCGCGCTCGACCTGCGACGCCTCGATCACTTCAACACCTTCCTCCGTCTCCATGGTGATGGCATCACCCTCGACAGAAACGATGGTACCCTTTGCGACGCGCTTTATTCCGTCTTTAATATAGATAACTTTCGCGGGATTTCCCGTAAATCGTAAAAATTCCTGCATGCCCCTGATTTTCCTGTTCAGCCCCGGAGACGACACCTCAAGACTGTAATTGGGAAGAAGCGATTCCCCGTCTATCCTTCGCGCCAGTTCCCTGCTGTATCGCTCGCAATCGCTGTGGGAGATTGTTTCGGCATGATCAATTTTCACGGAAATTCTGGAATTGACGCCCCTGTACAACACGCCCGACTCGTATACAAGATAGCCGAGATCGGCGGCTACTTCCTGTATCAGCGCATCGATCCGCGACGCGCCGCCATGCGCATGGTTGTCATGTACCGGATCCACCTGCAAGCTCCATTGAATCCGACGCGCCCGTCCATCGAACGTGAGATCATCCCTAAAAAAATAGAGAGTGGGGCGACCACTCTCTATTCCTCTCCGCGACGAAATCCACACATCGGAATACAGCAACAATATCGTAAAACAGATGAAATATTGCAAGTTTTTTTTGGTTCTGCCGCGTTTTTGCGCTGTCAGGGCCGGTCGGCCGCACGGCAAATAACACCGGGCTCGCGCCTCTCCCCCCATAAAAGTCTTGCAAAAAAACTCTTTCATTTGTTTTAATTGAGCACTTCAATCAAGGAGACGCCTTATGAACCTGATACACGCGATCGTTCATATTCAGAACTGGGGTGAAGACAGCGAACCGCTCTCGCTACTGAAACACAATCCGCACGTCATATCAATCTTCCATATCATGGGCCGTAAAAGCTATCTTCTTGACGTGAATTTCGACGACAAAGGCCAGCTCGAAAACTGGATTGCCGCAGTGAAGTCAATCCGGCTTTCCTCGGGCGTTCCGGCCGTTCTCGCGATTGAAACCATGAAGGTGATAGAGTCGCACAAGAAGAAGGAAGCTTTCACCCTCTCGAGCTATAAACAGATCAGCGGGCAGTCTCACTTTTTCGTGAAGATAGACAACCCGCACCACGATCAGGACCTCATTTCCGTTCTGAGCACATCAAACATCGTCCAGTCCCTGCTGCACGTTCAGGGCGACTGCTCATACATCTGCGAAATAATCACCGCCGACTATGCCGACTACAAGAACCTGCTGCAGAAAATCAAATCGCTGCCTACGGTTTTTCATCTGGAAACGCAGGAGGTCCTTTCCGTCATTAAATACCGCAGCCAGGTCATCGATGAGAGCGGCAACCTGTCGTTCCCTGGCAGCGATTTCCGGGAGATGTACAGCCTCTGATTCGAGGCCCGGAATAATCCACCCAAGGAGCAGTTGAATGGACAGCCTGATCAGGGACCCCATCGAATACGCAAGGGAAATAGTCGGCAAGGACCCGATGGCGACCTTTCTTGGAATCCGGGTCGAGGAGATACGCACGCACTACGCCAGATGTTCGCTCACCATCAGGCCTGAATTCCTGAACGCGGTAGAGCGCGCCCACGGAATCGCGGTTTACTCGATCATTGACCAGGCGCTTGCCGTGGCGTCAAATTCCACGGGCACGCTTGCGCTCGCCCTTTCGGTCAACGTCAATTACATCGCAGGCGCGCATGACGGCGAGAGGATCTTCGCAGAAGCTGTCCCGGTGAACATTTCCAACAGGATCTGCATCTGGAGGGTGGACGTTCGCGGAAACGAAGAGCGGCTGATCGCATCCGCCGAGGGGATTACCTACCACAAGTGAGCTGCCGGCGAAATTGCAGTCGCGGAAATTAAATAATTGACACGATTGGCTGTATTCATACACTCAATATGCTGTTATACGCCCATTTGTTGCCTGTTGAGGAATCTTATAGGATACCACGTGAAATTCTCGATGAGCCGAAATCGCCATGCTGGCGCCATTCTCGCGGTCATGGTCACCCTTCTCCTGGCCTGTGCGACATTTATCCTCGATGAGGAAATCGATGGGCTGAAGTCCGTTGAAAGCGGAACCTACAAAATGCTGAAAGACGTGTCCGCAAACGACCTTTCTCTCTCGAAAGGGGAAAGTGTAAAACTGATGATAAGGGCAAACGACATCTCCATCAAAGTCTACGCCTACTCCGCTGATCAGGATCTTTTAAAATCGAAACGTGTCCTTATCCTTCACCTCTTTCAGGACGATTTCAAGGATGAGCGATTCAACAGGGACGGATTCGACCGTAAACTGGGCGACGTGGTGACCAGAAAATAAACAGCGGAGCCTCCAGTTTGCCTGGCGGAATACCGCACTTATCAGCTCCGCGAATTATTGACAGCCACCATGCCACAGAGATCATATACTATACAACAGGTAGACATCATGTTTGAAGGAGTATATACCGCGCTTGTAACACCCTTTTCAGGCGGAAAAATCAACTACGAGGCGGTGAAGACCATCATCGAAGCGCAGGTATCCGCCGGCGTTGACGGGATCGTCCCCATGGGAACAACCGGGGAGTCCCCCACGGTTTCCTTTGAGGAGCACATGGAGTTTGTGAAAAGGGTGGTCGCAATGGTCGCAGGAAGGGTCAGGGTGGTCGCAGGCACGGGATCGAACTCAACCGACGAGGCAATCTTCCTTTCGCGCTCCGCACAGGACAACGGCGTCGACGGCGTGCTGCTTGTGAATCCCTACTATAACCGGCCAACCCAGCAGGGCCTTATCGCCCACTTCGAGGCGATCGCGAAGTCGATTACCGTACCGGTGATCCTGTACAACATACCGGGAAGAACCGGGGTCAATTTCCTTCCAGAAAGCATTGCCGAACTTGTCAATCGCGCTGGCAACGTCGTGGCGATCAAGGAAGCATCCGGGGACATATCCCAGATGATGCGGCTCATGGAGCTGTGCGGCGGCCGTTTAACCCTGATTTCAGGCGACGACAACTTGCTTCTTCCCGTGCTCGCGATCGGCGGCAGGGGGATCATATCGGTGCTGTCCAACATGGTTCCGGCGGATGTCAGGCGCGTGGTCACCCTTTTCAACGAGGGCAGACACGATGAATGCCGGCAGGCCTTTTACCGCCTGCTTCCCCTGTGCAGGGCCATGTTTCTTGAAACCAATCCCATTCCGGTCAAGGCCGGCATGGAAATGCTCGGCTACTGCTCATCCGAAGTGAGGCTTCCGCTCACGCCCCTTTCGACCGGGAACAGGGACATCCTGAAAAAAACCATGCTTTCGTACGGAATCAGCCTATGAGCAGAATCGCGGTGAACGGGGCAGGAGGCAGGATGGGGCGCGCCATCATCAGGATTCTCCTGGAGCGCGGTCACCGGATTGCCGGCGCATACGAGATTTCCAGCTCTTCACTGCTGGGCAGAGACGCGGGCCTGGTTGCCGGACTTGAACCGATCGGTCTTTCAATCAGCGAGATGCCCAGGTCCTTTTCTTCGGATATTGAATTGGTGATTGATTTTTCTTCGCCACCCGCGTCGATTTCCGTTGCAAACGCGGCCCGCGCGACAAAAACAGCGCTGGTGATGGGAACTACCGGGTTCACACAGGAAGAACGGGTTTCAATAGAAAACGCGGGCGCGGACATTCCTCTCATTCTCGCCCCCAACATGTCGCCGGGAGTGAACCTCCTGTTCAGGCTTACGGAGATGGCCGCACGCGTACTGAGCAGCGGATACGATATCGAGGTCCTCGAATCCCACCACCGCTTCAAAAAGGACGCCCCTTCCGGCACTGCGAAAAAACTTGTGGAGATTATACGACAATCCTCACCCGAGCTCGTGGACCTGCGCGAAATCAATGACCGAACCGTGCGTACCCGAGAGCGGGAATCTTCCGAGGTGGGCATGTCGGTGATTCGTGGAGGCGATATCGTCGGAGAGCATACCGTCTTCTTCATCGGAATGGGGGAAAGAATCGAGCTCACCCACAGGGCCACAAACAGGGACACACTGGCCCGTGGCGCCGTTATTGCGGCAGAATTTCTTTTCCGCAAGCCCCCGGGCCTTTACACCATGTATGACGTGCTGGGGATATAAATGTCCGAAAACCAGAACAAGCCGGCAAAAAGCGATCTCATCGAACTTCACGAGAACCCTTACGATCCCGGAAAGCAGAAGCCCGAAGACATCATGAGGATATTTTTTCTCCACAATGTCCCGATCATACCCGTCATAACGAAATCGGGCGCGCTGGCCGGCGTTCTGAAAAAGGATGACATGGTTTCAGAGCTCAGCGACATTGAGCGCGTACGACGCCAGAAAACGGAGCAGTTCATTTCCAAGCTCATCAGGAAAGTCACGCTTGACGACATCCTTCCCTATGTCACAAAAAACAAAACCTTTGTAGTCATTGACATCTTCGGCGAGCACCAGGGAGAGTGGTCGCGCCTGGAACTTCTTGAGGCGTCGGAGAAGGACGGAAGAAGAAGGACCAGCGATGGCGAGATCGAGCGCCAGCGCGAAGAGCAGACGCTTGAATGGATCATCTATCTGATTCTCGAACACATCCCCAGGCCACTGTACGCAATCAACCAGCACGGAAAAACAATTTTCTACAACAGCCATTTTGAGGATTTTTTCTCTCAATCAGGCGCTGAAATCGACATTGAAACTATTGAAAAGTCATTCACCAATCCCGAAAAAAACGACTTCATTTACTCGGGCGATAGCGATGACATGCTCTTTTACAACAAGGAGCTTGACATTCATTACGAAAAGGTGCCGCTGATCAACAAATCGGATAAAATTGGATTTCTCATTTTTTGCGACAGGCCTGAATCCACCCAGAGCGTACCGCGTCAATCCAGAAAGGCGATGTCCGGCAAACCCCTTTCGGATCAGCTTGCTTTTGCCGAGCGAATGATTATCGTGGAGACTCTCCGCTCAAACTCGGACAGCATTGACGCTTCATGCAAACAACTTAAAATATCAAAGCAGATTTTCTTGAAAAAAATCAAAACGCATGGTATAGAAATAACAACGCCATTGAGAGAGAAAAAAAATGAATAATTTTCTTGACTTAGATGGCAATAGTATTATCTTTGAAATCGTAAACCCAGAGAAAACCTCCTGATTCCAAAATAATATTGTGAGTCTTTGCTGAGAAGGTTGCAATCACACATATTCAATAGAGCCATATCCCGGTATTTTCCGTATATGCGTTTTGGATAGCGGCGTTAAGCGATGAATGGCCTGTGCAGGTATGTTCCAGATGTATTTAACGGAACGCGCAGCGCCTGTCTCTAAAGCATTAACCTGACAAACAGGCGATCACCTATATCATTCGTTACTTCCCTATGCACAATGCTGTTTCGATTGCCGGCCTGATTTTTTATCCACCTGGAATACGAAACAGGGCCGCCAGACATGTCTGCGCGTCACGCGGCATGCTGATTAACGCATACAATCCAAATACTGACAGACTCAATCAGATCCTGCAGTATAAATCTAATAAAAGGTGTTTTATGGGACGGATATCAGAAGCTTCAAAATCGATCAACAAACCCAAACCCAATTCAATGAACGGCAGCAGCCACATGAATTCCCAGGAAGAGCGTAAAAACGGCAACGGCGGTACCCCCTCTAATCCGGAAGACCGGCTCGACCTTGCCGAGTTGAAAACAAAAACCATCAACGAACTGATCAACATCGGGAAGGAACGCGGGCTGGAAAGTCTATCTGGCCTGAAAAAGCAGGATCTCATTTTTGAGATACTCAAAGCGCAGACGGAAAAGAACGGACTGATTTTCTCCAGCGGCGTGCTGGAAATTCTCAACGACGGCTACGGCTTCCTGCGCTCTCCAAACTATAATTACCTTCCCGGCCCCGACGACATATACGTATCACCTTCACAGATACGACTCTTTGGGTTGAGAACAGGAGACACGGTGACCGGGCAGATCCGGCCGCCCAAAGATAATGAGCGGTTTTACGCGCTTCTCCGCGTTGAGGCCGTGAATTTCGAAACGCCGGACAAGCTCCAGTACCGGATGTTCTTCGACAACCTCACGCCGCTCTACCCTATGGAGCGGATTGATCTCGAAACAGCTTCCGACAATGTTGAAATGCGGATATTCAATATTGTCACTCCGATAGGCAAGGGCCAGCGGGCGCTGATCGTGGCTCCTCCCCGCACCGGAAAAACCATCCTTCTCCAGAAGCTCGCAAACTCAATTACCACCAACCACCCTGAAGTATTTCTGATCGTTCTGCTCATTGATGAGCGCCCTGAGGAAGTCACCGATATGGAGCGCAACGTCAGGGGCGAGGTGATATCCTCGACATTCGACGAGCCTGCGTCACGCCACGTCCAGGTTGCCGAAATGGTGCTTGAGAAAGCCAAACGCCTTGTCGAACATAAAAAAGATGTCGTAATTTTGCTTGACTCGATAACCCGTCTTGCGAGAGCCTACAATCAGGTTGTGCCGACCAGCGGGAAGATCCTTTCCGGCGGCGTGGATTCAAACGCACTGCACAAGCCCAAAAGGTTCTTCGGTGCTGCACGTAACATTGAGGAAGGCGGAAGCATGACCATCATCGCCACCGCCCTGATCGACACGGGCAGCAGGATGGACGAAGTTATCTTTGAGGAGTTCAAGGGAACCGGCAACTGCGAACTTCACCTCGACCGGAAGCTTGTCGAAAGGCGAATTTTCCCGGCAATCGACATCAACAAATCCGGGACAAGGAAAGAGGAGCTCCTGGTTGAAGAAGAGGAGCTCAATAAGATATGGGTGCTCAGGAAAGTTATTTCCGGCATGAGCCCCACCGAGGCCATGGAGCTGTTAATTGAAAAAATGAAGGCAACCAGGAACAACAAGGCCTTCTTTAAAGCAATGAATACCAACGTGTGACAAAGGAGATATACAATGAAACCCAAGATTCACCCGGAGTACAAGGAAACAGTCATAAAGTGCGCATGCGGTTTTGAACTGAAAACACGGTCTACCGTACCGGGTCTTCATGTTGAAATCTGTTCGAACTGCCACCCCTTCTATACGAAGAAACAGAAGATTGTTGACAGCGCCGG
>CAZPZJ010000057.1:0-3997 GCA_964591055.1 uncultured Leptospiraceae bacterium | reverse complement strand
CTTATCAGCAATTATTTTGCATCCATAAATGCCATCGCGCTGCTTACCCCGGAGGAAGAACATTCGCTTTCGGTGGCGAAATGCGAGGGCGATGAAAAAGCCAAGGAAAATCTTATCAACGCAAATCTCAGGCTTGTGGTTAAAATCGCCAAGAACTATATGTCTCTTGAACCGTCAATAATCGACCTCATACAGGAAGGCAACCTCGGCCTCATTCGGGCCGCTGAGAAGTTCGATCCCGGGATGGGGTGCCGATTTTCGACGTACGCTTCCTACTGGATCAAGCACTACATCACCCGCTTCATTGCCAAGAGAAGCAGAACTATCCGCGTGCCGATACGCAAAGGCGATCTCTTCAAGAAAATCCGCAAGGCCCAGGACATTTTGATCAATGAGCTCGGCAAAGAGCCTTCATATACGGAGATAGCGAACCTCCTCGGCATCGATACCAGAGATGTAGCCGACATCCTCGAGGTGTTTCAGCCCACTGTTTCGCTGGAATATCCGCTCAACGACGGAGACTTTAACCTCATGGAAGTGGTTGAGGACGAAAAGTGCCTCTCTCCCGACCACAGCCTGTACCGGAACGACCTCAAGCATGAGCTGGAAGAGGCCTTGAATTCGCTTATGGAAAACGAGAAGCAGATTTTAAGAATGCGCTTCGGATTCGACGACGAGAGGGCGGTCACCCTCAAGGAAGTGGGCAACGAATTCGGCATTTCGGCCGAAACCGTGCGCCAGATCGAAGCAAGGGCAATGAATAAGATCAAGCAGAAGTTCGCGCATCTCCAGGACTACATCGACTGATCGAAGACACGCGCGAAATCCAATTCCACACCACAAAAAAGAGGTTTCCAAACCTCTTTTTTTTATGAAATCGACATCACCTAACAAAAAAATACTCTTGATTCCTGCAAATGACCCCACTACCTTCCGAAAGGGCCCATGTGCGCGTTCCTACACTTTCGAATGACGGAGTCTTTTTCATGCGCGAATCCCTGCTTCATCACTGTGTTGAGCCCCTGAAAGAACTGTACAACGACAGTTCTTCCTCGTCAGCGCCGATTAATGAATCCGTTATCGCGCTCTGCTGCGAGTGCATGCCATTCGAGCTGCTTGCGTCAGCAGGGTTACAGCCCCGCAGGCTGCTCCCTGAAGAAATGGGCCGGGGCGGGAATTTCGAAAACAACTCGTCCCCCATTGAGCCGCATGTTAACGCGCGTGCTGTACTGATAACGGTTCGCGGCTGTCCATTGCGCCCGCAATCCACACAGGAGCTATCCACGATTGAAATTACCGCCTTTCATGGCTGGGGCGAGGACGCGTCCATCGAACTGCACCATTCACTGGAAGCTCTTTTCCGGAAGCTGGCCCTGCCCGACATCAACGAAATCGATCCCATAGCGCTTCGGAAAGCTAATACGGCCTTCGATGAAATCAGAAGGCTCATCCGGGGAATCTGCTCGGTTCGTCGCGGGAATCCCCGCCTTCTTTCAAACGTCGACCTGTTCACTCTTTTCGATGCAGCGATGTGCCTTCCTCCCGACCGCATCGCCTCCCTGCTTTCATCAATCCTCAACGAGATGAACGCGTTCCAGTGCGAAAAGAGGGAAGATCTTCCGCCGGTGCTCGTCCATTCATCGTTCATATTCAATCCCGACATTCTTGACGAAATCGAGGATGCCGGCTGTGTAGTCGCCGAAGACGACTGCTGTAACGGCAGGCGCCAGTTCGACCTCTCTCACAATCCCGATTCTCCCTACCTCTATTATGAGATTCTTCACAATTTTTCCTTCAAACCTCTCTGCCCCGTCTTCCGAAGCGCCGATGAGAGGTTTGAGCTCCTCTACAAGCTCCTTAAAAATTACGGAATATCGACAGTGGTGTTCCTTGATCACAATGACGATCCTGCACGTACGGAGCAAATGAGTTCACTCAGGAAAAAGCTCATGCGATCGGGGATTGACCCCGTCGCAATCAAATCCGGCGAAGCCCGAAGGATGATGCGCGCCTATTTTGACAACGCTGCGCGCTGAACCGATTCCCACCCGCAGCAAGGAAGAGACCTTATGAGTCCAGAAAAAAAATCAGCTCATCTTACGATCCTTCCAGACGGCACCAAGGTGACGGTCCCTGCAGGGACACTGCTCTCCGACGCCCTGATTGAAGGCGGCTACACTATCCCGATGCCCTGCGGGGGAAAGGGCATCTGCGGGCGCTGCCGCGTCAACGCCTCGGGATCACTTTCCCGTCGTGAGCACGGGGAGTCGACCGCGACACATGACAGGGACGGATCGTTCCTTGCCTGCACCACCCTGATTACCGGCGACGCGACCGCAACAATATCGCGCAGTGACGGTGATGCCGGGCAGTCGATTGTTTTTCCGACGAATTCATCGCACTACGCTTTTGCAGCCGATATCGGAACGACCACGGTACAGGTTTCAGTGGTTGATCCGGACAGGGGCGAGGTGTATCCCGCCCTTTCATTTCTCAATCCCCAGCGCAAGTACGGCCACGATGTCATTTCACGAGTTTCACACGCATCCAGTCCGGATGAGCGGGATGTGCTTGCCTCGCTTATCCGGAAATCACTTCTGGCGCACATCATGAAGGTGTCGGCGGAATCAGGAATAACCGATCGCGTACGCTCCATCTGCATCTCGGGCAACACCGCCATGACGCACCTCTTCCTGAACCTCGACCCATCGCCCCTTGGAAGGTTTCCCTACAAGCCGCTGCATACCCGATTTGAAGGATATCGCTGCGCCGATATCGGCTTTGACCTGTTCCACAATGCGGACCTCATCGCGCTGCCCGCCGTTTCCGGGTTTCTCGGGGGTGATTTTCTCGGGGGACTGACGCTGCTCTACGACAGGGGATTCGAGCGAAATTTCTTCTTTATCGATATCGGAACCAACGGAGAAATGTGCGTCTGCGGGAAAAACGGCGGCATCGTCGCCACATCCTGCGCGATGGGCCCCGCGCTTGAAGGGATGAACATTTCGTACGGCATGACCGCCTCAGAAGGCGCTATCACTGGAGGAGAACCCGTACACGGGCGCCTTGCACTTTCGGTATACGGCAATGGGAAGGCCGTTGGCATCGCCGGCACCGGGCTCATTGCGCTCATTGCGGCACTTGTTCGCGCGGGCGCCATCTCCCCCGACGGCAGAATTCAGTCCGATGAAAACAGCGTCCCCCTCGGATGCCCGATCGGAAAATCCGGTTCAATGAAAACGATCGTCATCTCCGACCCGATATCGATATCGCAGGCCGACATCCGCGCCCTTCAGCTCGCAAAAGCCGCAAGCCGTTCGGCCGCAGTATTGATGCTCAGGGAGTCGGGAATTCCGGCGGAAGACATCAGTGACGTTTTCATCTCAGGCGCGTTCGGGCTTCATCTCGATATCGACAAATTCAACGCCCTCGGGTTTCTCCCCGGATTTCCAGGTGCGCGCTATCATTTTCTCGGCAACACGAGCTTGAGCGCGGCTGAGCGCACATGCATCGACGCCGGTTTCACTTCGCGGATGAACAGGGCCTCTGACGGCATTCGCGTGCTGGATCTTTCAACCCATTCCGATTTCAACGACCTGTTCATCGCTTCGATCGGGTTCTGACATCACCCTTCGTTGTCAACCCCGTCCCGCGCAAATTCCTCAAAATCGGCCTTCTGAAGCGCGCTCCTCGGGCACACGTTGACGCAGGTGTAACACCCGGTGCACAGGACGGGATCAATGGTGAATATCTCGCCGTTTCTGCTGATCGCCTTCTGGGGGCAGGCCTCGATGCAGCGATCGCAGAACACGCATGTACCACAGCTCATGCAGCGGTCGATTTCCCTGGCCTCTCCGCCGAAGTACTGCACGTTCATGCGGCGTTTGGACACAGGGTGAGACCCCGGATAGATAAACGGTTTCCCGGTGATCATGGCGTGCATTTCCATCGCCGCAAGCCGCCCCATCCCGATCGCGTCTGTGACGAGTCCCGGCTT
>CAZPZJ010000056.1:3614-17950 GCA_964591055.1 uncultured Leptospiraceae bacterium | reverse complement strand
GTGGCGCCCGTCATGGTGCGCTCAAGATCGTAGGTGACGCGCTTCTGGCCGATGGTCGTTTCGATCGCCTTCTCGATCGCGTCGGCCGCCTCGGCCCATCCCATGAACCTGAACATCAGCACTCCTGAAAGGATGAGCGATCCCGGATTCACCTTGTCCTGCCCGGCGTACTTGGGCGCGGTGCCGTGCGTCGCCTCGAACACCGCCTCGCTGTCGCCGATATTCGCTCCGGGCGCCATGCCCAGTCCACCCACCTGCGCGGCAAGCGCGTCCGAGAGGTAGTCCCCGTTCAGGTTCGGCGTGGCAATCACGTCATACTCGTCGGGCCGCAGCAGCACCTGCTGAAACATGGAATCGGCGATCCGGTCCTTGATCACGATCCTGCCCTGCGGCGCCTTGCCATTGTACTTGTCCCACAGCTCTTCTTCGGTGATGGTGACGTCGCCGAACTCCTCGCGCGCGAGCTGGTAGCCCCAGTCGCGGAACGCACCCTCGGTGAACTTCATGATATTTCCCTTGTGCACCAGCGTTACGCTCGAACGGCCGTTCTCAACCGCGTACTGGAGCGCTCTGCGCATCAGGTTTTTCGTGTTGGTGATGCTGATCGGCTTGATCCCGATGCCGGAGTCAGGCAGGATATCGCATCCCATATCGCCCTTGAGAAAGGCGATCACCCTGTCAGCCTCTGTCGTTCCCTGCTTCCACTCGATGCCGGCGTAGAGGTCCTCAAGGTTTTCACGGAAGATCACCATGTTCACCTTCTCGGGATGCTTGACCGGGCTCGCCACGCCCTGGAAGTAGCGGACGGGGCGCACGCAGGCATAGAGCGACAGCTTCTGCCTGAGCGCGACGTTGACGCTTCTGATGCCGCCACCCACCGGGGTAGTGAGCGGGCCCTTGATCGCGACCTTGTATTTCATGATCATGTCGAGCGTTTTTTGTGGCAGCCATTCGCCGGTCTCCTGGAACGCCTTCTCGCCGGCGAGCACCTCCATCCACTCGATTTTCTTTTTTCCGCCATACGCCTTTGCGACCGCGGCATCCAGCACAATTTTTGTGGCCCGCCATATATCCGGTCCCGTGCCGTCACCTTCGATGTACAGAAGTACCGGATTGTCCGGCACGCGGATGATTCCCTTCTCAAACGATATTGTTTCAGCCATTGCGTTTTTCTCCTCACATGATGAATTGATGTTATATAGAAAACGCACTCAGGTAAAAGCAACCTTTTTTTTCCGGATGCCCCTTCTCATGCCGGATCCGTTTTTTTCTTGTGCTAAACGCGATCAGC
The DNA here is from genome assembly GCA_964591055.1 of uncultured Leptospiraceae bacterium. Classification (GTDB taxonomy): domain Bacteria; phylum Spirochaetota; class UBA4802; order UBA4802; family JAGODF01; genus CAZPZJ01. Next base: position 16,659 of record CAZPZJ010000056.1, on the reverse strand, counting down.
ACCTTACATGGACGCTGTCCTTCGGGCGACCATCGCCAGACGAAGGACGTTCAATATGGTACTGGAGCCGTTCATGAAAGATCTTATAATCATCGGCGCGGGGCCCGGAGGGCTCACCGCCGCGATCTACGGGATGAGGGCCGGCCTCGACCTCCTCGTTCTTGAAAAGTTTTCACCCGGAGGCCAGGTGATGAACACCTACGAGGTCGAAAACTACCCCGGCTTTCCACAGCCGGTGCCGGGATGGGAGCTCGTCTCAGCGATGGAAAGCCAGGCGCGAAGGCTCAACGCCGAAATCGTCAGCGGCGAGGTCACGCTCATCGGGAAAGACGCCGGTTCGCAATGCTTCACCCTCCGCCTCGCTGACGGCGCATCGCTTGAGTCGAAGACCGTCATAATCGCAACCGGCGCCTCGTACCGTGCGCTCGGCGTGCCCGGTGAAAATGAATTCCTGGGCAGAGGGGTGTCTTACTGCGCCACCTGTGACGGCGCCTTTTTCCGCGACCGCATTACGCTTGTCGTCGGCGGCGGGGACACCGCGCTGGAGGAAGCGCATTTTCTGACCAGGTTCGCGAGCCGCGTCTACCTCGTCCACCGCAGGGACTGCTTCCGCGGAATGAAAATACTCCAGGACAGGGTGCTCTCCTGTGAAAAAATAATTCCCGTATACAGCAGCGTTGTCACGGGAATACACGGCGAAGGCAGGGTCCAGTCCGTATCTCTGAAAAATGTCGACACCGGCGCTGAACGCTCAATCGAGACGGACGGCGTGTTCATTTTCGTGGGGTACGAGCCAAACACCGGTTTTTTGCCGAGTCAGCTCCTCAACGGACAAAAAGAAGTGGTGACCGATCCGCAGATGCAAACCGAAATCCCCGGGCTCTACGCCATCGGCGACGTCAGGTCGGATTCGAAGCGGCAAATTGTGATGGCCTGCGCTGACGGCGCCACCGCGGCGCTGAACGCGTACGATTACATCACCGCGCTTTCCTGCTGAGCGCCTGCGGGAGAACTCAGCGGTCAAGCTCCTGAAGTTTTTCGATCACGAGGCGAAGCACATGCCTCCTTTTGCCCTTGATTCCGCTTTCAATAAGCGCCGCCCTGCTGTTGATGGTCTCAACCGCCTGCCTGACAACTTCCATTGCAAGCACGTGGAATTCCCGCGCCCCGCCATCATCCTGCTCTACGGCAGTGTCTGAGCGGGGAATGTCCTCGCTGCTCCCATATCGCTTCAGTATCTCCTCTTCGACGAGGTCCCAGTTGTCGCCCGCGTTTTCAATAATATCAGAGCATCCGATCACCACTTCCAGCAGATCGAAAAGCTCCCCGCTTGATCTGTTGGGATACTTCTTCTCAAGAAACCTCATCAGATCATCAATTTTTCTGTCTTCCATGCTGTCCCCGAATGATAATCTCGATAGCGTATAATCCCGCTCATTCCCACTGTCAAATATACAGAATAATTGACGCAACTGCACACCCAATTCAATTCCCGGGTTTTATTCCCCCGAAAAATTCAAACCGGAGAAACACACTACAGCATTATGCAAGCCCCGGGAAATTCAAAGGGCGGTTTCAGCCTTCGCTGAAACCGCCCCGTGTGGTTTCAATTATAATTCACACGCCCGAGGAAATCTTCATCAATGATGAGAATCCGCGCCCCCGTGCTCGTGTTTGTGAAGATGCGGGAAAAGAGGCAGATATTTCGCGGACCACATGTAGATAAGGATCATGATGGCCACGCAGCCGAGGAACACGAACCACTCCTGAACTGTCGGATTATACACAGTAAATCCCTTCCAGGGGAAGTTCGGGACCGAGAAGCCGTGCAGCACCGCTTCCACCTTGCTCGTTACGATCGCGAGCGCTCCGCTGAAAAGCCCGGCGAGAAAGACTTTTTCCTGCTCCCTGAACTTTTTCACGTTGAGCACCGTAATGGCGACAACCGCGAGGGTGAGCTCCAGCACCAGCACCCACCATCCGTAATATCCGCCCCAGAGATCACTGAAACGCCTGTCGGCAAGGGGAACATACTTGGTCGTCATCGCGTACAGGTCGTAAATCCTGAAAACCAGATAGAATATGAACATGACACCTGAAATGCGGGCCAGCGTCATGAAGGACTTCTGGGGAACAACTTCTTTCTTCATAACGTATCCGGCTATTTTGGGGATTAGCATCATGAAGCAGGTGCCCCCCGCGGTCGCGGCGACAATCGCCAGGAAGAAATAATGCGGCCTGAACCAGCCGGCCTTTCCGTACAGCACTCCCCACATCCCGCCGCCGAGTGATCCCTGGTGGAAGAACGAAAGGAAGGTGCCGACCGCCGCCATCGTCCACATCAGCTTGTGCATGTAATGGCCGATCGCGTGGATCACGGGATTCTTATCCAGCACCTTGTGGGCAAGCGGAAGGGGTATGAGCTCGACGCAGAGAACCAGAAAATAGAAGGTCAAGCACCAGACGACTTCCGTAAGCATCGACTGTGGCATGAGATGGCTGCCCCAGTTCGGGTATGTGTAGCCAAACCATGCACGAAGCGGCTGGCCTATATCGAACACCAGCAGCACGAAGGTGAACAGGTAACACATGAAGCCCAGAAGCACCGTCGAGTTGATCAAAGGCTCGAGGTCGTCCACCCTGAGGATGTAGAGGAAAAATCCCGTAAAGAACGCTCCTCCCCCAAGCGCCACAAAGCCAAGGTCACCGATAATCCATAGCCCCATCGCGAAGTTGTTGTTCATGTCCGTGTACCCGAGGCCCCAGAAGAGTATCTGGATGGAAAAGATACAGAACACAACCACAAGGGCGAAGAGAACATACAGAGTGATCTGGATGTTCCGCGAATAGCTGTTAAACTCGTTTTTCAGAAACTCGATAAAATTCATCATACCATCACCCTTTCAGCCCCTAGGAATTTTGAAAACCATTAAGGATATTGCGCAGCCATTCCTTGCTGGTCAGATAGTACACTTTCGGATTTGTGTAGTTTTTAATGGCCATCCTGCGTGCGGCTTCGGCCGGGTCCTTCCTGTCAATGGACTGGACAAGCCTTACAGCCCTGGGATCGCTCTTAAGCCTCGGCTCGTACACGGGGGAATTGGGATCCCTGAGATCGCCGAACTTGATTGCGCCAGTCGGGCAGGCCGAAGCGCAGGCCGGGGTGTACGTTACCTGGTTGATGTCGGTCACTCCGCGTGCAAGCTGTTTGTCACGCTCCCGCTTCCATATATGGCTGCAGAAAGTGCATTTCACCACAGTTCCCCTGGAGGCTACCGACACATCACTGTTCAGCGATTGCTTGAAATCGCCCTCATAGCGCGGCTTCCACCAGTTGAACACACGGGCCTCGTAGGGGCATGAAGCCTGGCAGTACCGGCATCCTATGCAGCGGGACCATATCTGGCTCACCACGCCGTCGTCTCCCACGTCGGTCGCCACCACCGGGCACACCGATACGCACGGGGGTTTGGGCTCTTCGGGATTGTTGCCGGCGCACTGCATGCACATCTTAGGCAGATACGCGACTTCAACTTCACCGAATTGCTTGTCACGCTGGTAATCGTTCGTGACCCTCATGAGGTCAAGAAAAGTAACCTTTTTGAGTATATCAGAATCATCCTCAAAAATCGGCATGTTGTTTTCCTGCATACACGCGACCTGGCAGGCGCCGCATCCGGTACACTTGTCCAAATCAATGGACATGCCCCATAATCTGTTCATCGCGGGTCTATTATTCGTCGTAGTCATCGTTCAATACCCCTTAACTGATTTTTACCCTGGTGTACCACCAGTCGGCCGTCCCTGATTCGGCATCGATCGCGTCAGCCATTATGAGCCTGGGGTTCACTCCCTTGTCGTCACCGTACTTGGTGAACCCTTCATGGCCGAATCCCATCGGCACCGCCACCACACCGGGCGCCACGGTTTTGGTTATCAGCACCTTCACCTTGCCAATCTCCCCGCGTGATGACTCGATGTAAATATTGGAGCCGTCGGAAACGCCCTGCCGATCCGCGGTCTCGGGGTTCATCTGCACCCACATCCTTTCGCCGTTGAACACCTCGCCGCCAATCCCTTTGAGCACATAGGGAAGCGCAAGATTTCTGCCGTCACCGACAAGCGGAACCTCAAAGGGAACGAGCGCAAGGGGATATGACCGGCTCTCGCTCATGGTCTTTTTCAACGCCTCGAAATACACGCGCAGCATATCGGTTGAAAGCGTAAAGTTGCCCGCGTTACGAAGATCGCCCGCACGCACGGCACCCAGCGCCTCGCGGTACGAGCTCCACGGGAAGAGGTCGGCGACCTTCTCGACCTTTTTCGCGATCTCAACAATGACATCAATGCTGTTTTTGGAGCGATACCTTGGCGCGACAACTCCTTCAGCGCCGGCAGCGCCGCTTTCCATGATTGTCATGGTGGGAAGGACATAGTCCGCGTACTGCGCGGTATCGTTCATGATCGTGTTGAATGACACGACCATGGGAATCTCTTTGAGCTTTTCAGCCATTTTCGCGCTGTATACGCTGTTGTAAACGGGATTCGCCTCGTTGATGAAAAGCAGTTCAGGTTTCTGTGCGTTCTTTATAAAGTCATCCAGCCCCTTCGCGAGAGCGCTCGCTCCGTGCCCTGCGACCGCGATTTCATCGTAGCGGACATTGCCCTGCAGCGATGGGCGGGTCCGCACGAACGCGTTGCCCCTTTTGCCAAGCCTGGCGAGGAGCGCGTTGAGGCACTGCACCGCGATGATCTCCGGCACCGACGACGAGACGGCCTGTGTGCCGCGCCCCGCCACCGCGACCGCACTCGACGCGGTTACAAACTCGCGGGCGATCTCAGTAATCGTCGCGGCGGGAACGCCGGTCAGCTCGGAAACCTTGTCGGGGGTGAACTCATTGATGCCGGTCCAGCGGGAAAGATCCGAAAGGTTTGCGGCCTTTCCGTGATTATTGATGAGCTGGTGGGCAATTCCCATCGCGAGTATCGCCTCGCTGCCTGCCTTTACCGGCACCCAGCGGTCGGCCAGGGATGCGGTCCTGGTTGCGAGCGTATCGACCTGCACCAGCTTTGCCCCGTTTTCCTTCCACTTCAGGAACGTCCTGTGCATGGCGGCCTGGTTGCCCCACCCCTCGAGCAGGCGGGCGCCGAAGCTGAGCACGTAATCCGCATTTTCAAAATCATACTCGATGGAGCCTTCGAGGTTCTGCGTGGCCTTGACGGCGCTCGCTGACAGCGTCGCGAAGGAAGCCTCTTCGTACACATGGCGGCTTCCCGACGCCATCACGAGGCGCTCCATAAAAAGGTTGGGGGCCGTGTTGCCCGCCGCGTTGATGGCAGCGATCGCCTGCGGCTTGCTCTGGGAGCGCAGTGACGCGATTTTAGCGGAAATGTCCTTGATCGCCTCCTCCCAGCTTACCGGTTCAAACCTGCCTGCGCCCTTGCGCCCGGTTCGCTTGAGCGGAGTCTGGACGCGTTCCGAATGATACAGCAGCTGCAGCATCGCCTGGCACACCGGACAGCCTTTATTCGCCGTTTCGACTTTTACAGCCCTGTTGCCGATCATGCGCACCGATATATTGGTCCCGCAGGCCTGACATACGCCATTGACGTATTTTTCCTCTCCCCGCGGGGGAAGATACTGATCCTGAGTCCACTCAACCAGCCACTGCAACCCCAGGAAAGGGGCCCCGGACAGCGTTGTGCCGACAAGTCCGCCGCACACCGCTCCGCCGGCCAATTTCAGGAAGTCTTTTCGTTCAATCTTTTTCATGAGTTCGCTTACCTCACCAGATATGGGATGAATAACCTGCCGAATGATTGCCTAATCGTGACAGACAAGACATTTGTTGCTTATCTTAAGAGCCGTATGACAGTCCATGCACTGTCCCATGGGCATTTTAGTGCCCCCCACATTTCCCTTCACACGGGCTGTCGTCATAGCGCCGGCCCTGTCGCCGTGGCATGACGGGCATTGCGCCTTTTTCGTGTTCTTCAGCACCGCGATATGACTGAAGTACACCAGATCGGGCTGTCGCGCCCATACCCCCCACGGACGATCACCATCCTGGTGGTTTTTAAACATGGCTTTTTCCGCCGCTGTCTGGCCGTCATGGCACTGTTTGCAGTCACCCACCGTGGGCACACCCTTGAACCTGCCGTTCTCATAGTATCCATGGCACAGATCGCAATCCGCGGCGCCGTACCTGGTAACATGAGATTTATGGTTAAAAGGGATAGACTGATCAACCTGGTTCGACATCGCGTAATCGCAGGCTTTTATAAAGCCGAGATAGGAAATCAAGCCGAATGAGATAAAGGGCAAGAAGAAAAGAAGTAATGACCGTTTCACAAACTTTCTCCTTATTTCAAAATTTTTATACTGCGAGGCATACTCCTGTACTTCTTTCAACGGTTTGAAAAATGAATATATTCCGAAAAAACTGTTCATATTGAACAGAGAAATTCACAATCGATGATGTCAGCGGGCTATTTGATGTCAAGAAAAAATATAAAAAATGAACCGATCCGCGTCACGGCCCTGTCGACGGGAGATAGTTTAAAGATCAGACACCGCATGCAGAACAAATGGAAATTTTTTGTTGACTTTTTCTCCCTCCTTCCAGACGCTGTACGGAGTTCTACAAAGAACCACTGGTTACAATCCTGACAGAAAATGGATAACTGTGGTGAAACCGGTAAAAGAAAACAGGCCGGTGAGCATGGTATCTTCTTCTCCTCATAAAGAAGGCGAGGATCTCCCCGGAAGGGTGCGTTGATCCTCGCCTTCACTTTCTACAGAAAAAAAACCCGCCGGTATGATCCGGCGGGTTTTTTGTGATACTTAGTAGAATCAACACACCCTGAACGAGCCGATTTCCCGGTCGCCTTCGACCATGTGAACCGCACATGCGATGCAAGGGTCGAATGAGCGCACCACCCTTGCGGCTTCGATGGGATTGTTGATGTCGCTGATGGGAGTGCCTATGAGGGCCTGCTCGACAGGTCCGAGAACGCCGCGATCGTCCCTCGGTCCGCAGTACCATGTCGTCGGCACAACGGCCTGGTAGTTGGCGATTTTCTTGTCCCTGACGACGATCCAGTGTCCCAGCGCGCCGCGGGGAGCCTCGGTGAGCCCTTCTCCCTCCCCCTGGTCGGGGATGGTGTATGGCACCCTCGGCGATCCGTTGACGTCGAGCTCATCAAGCCAGCCCCGTGCCCGCTGACAGATGAGCTTCGCCTCAACCGCTCTTGCCGCATGGCGCCCGAGCACCGAAAAGAGCGCGCTGATGTCGGCGTTGAAAATCTTCCGAAGCTCATCCACTTCACGTTTGACCGCCTGGTTACCCGACAGGTACGCCACGGCCACGCGCGAAAGCGGGCCAACCTCAAACGGCCTGTCCTTGTATCGGGGCGCCTTGAGCCAGGTGTACGCACCCGCCTTGTTGGGCTGGGGCTCGGTCTGGCCCTGCAGGGGATGCAGGTTTGAACCGGAGCTGTAACGGGCGTATTTCACCTGCTCTTTGATCAGGGAAGTATCAAGCTGCTCAACGCTGTTGTTCAGGAACACCCCGCGCTCGAACATGAATCGGTTGCCTTCATCGTTATCTTCGAACACGCCGTAGGAAATCTGATCCATGAATTTCCCGATACCGAAGTAATTCCTGTACGCTTTCGCCACCTCGATGACGTCCTTGACATACACCTCATTGACAAACTTCTCTACTTCATTGAGATTCTTTTTGTATTCACGGATTTTTTCCCTCGTGGGAACCTGCGTAACACCGCCGGGAACAAGCCCGATGAGGTGCGGGGCCCTGCCCGCGAATGCCGCTACCATTTTATGGGCTTTCGTACGCATATCAAGCGCCTGCAGGTAATGGGCAATCGCCGCGATGTTGAGATCCTTGTTTTTAATGTAAAAATCACCCTCGTAGCGGGGAAGGAACGGCGCTGCGGCGGTAATGGCGTCAGCACGGTTGTTCTTCACGCGCAGTTCTTCACGCACCCATTCCTTGACGGCGCTCAGTTTGGCGTCGGCGCCCGTGTACTGGAGGATCGCCGTAATGTCCACGTAGTCGAGCGCGGCCAGATGATAAAAATGCAGGATGTGAGACTGCAGATAATTCGCCCCGAGCACGAGGTTGCGCATCAGTCGTCCGTTTTTATTGGGCCTGATGTTGAACGCGTCATCCAGGCATTTGCTGGAGGCCAGGCCGTGCGAAACCGGGCACACGCCGCAGATTCGCTGCGTGATCTGGTTTGCGTCAACGGGATTGCGCCCCACGAGGATTTTCTCATAACCGCGAAACATGTCACCCTTGGATTTCGCGTCACGGACAACCCCGTTCTGAACATCAATTTCTATAGCGAGATGACCCTCGATTCTGGTAATCGGGTCAAGCAATACCTTAGCCATTTATCACACCTCCATCTCTCAGTTTTTCCACCGCCATCCGTATATCATCATTCCGGATCGCGCGAACGTCCTCAGCGCTGGCGGTCAGATGCTGGTATATTCCCCTGTTGCCGAAATCCGGGAATGGCTTCTCCGTGCAGCCGATGCACCCGCTTCCGCTTCCCGTGCATGAATTCACGCCGCCAAGCCATTTTCTCCGGGGAATATCGCATCCGGTGTCCATTCCCAGACACCCGAGAAGGTACAGACACCCCGGCTCTCCCCACTGCCGGGCAAATCTCCCGCGCTGGTAATCAGCCAGGTGTTCGCACTGCTCGTGCACGGTTTTGCCGAAATACATCTTTGGTCTCTTAAACTCGTCGAGCTCGGGCGCTCCCCTGAGTATAAAATGAAGAATCGTTCCCACCATCCAGTCGGGATGCGGCGGACAGCCGGGGACATTCACGATGGTAGCATTGGGCAGAATATCGCTTACCGATACTGCGCCGGTGGGATTATCGTTATTGGACCGTATTTTTGCAGCCGGTATTCCGCCGAACGCGCTGCAGGTGCCGACCGCAATGATCGCTTTCGCGCGGCTCCCGAGCTCACGAACCCACTCCCTTGCGCCGACGTGATGGCCATTCACTTCGCCGATTGTACAGTATTCGTCCGATTTTGTGGGAATCGATCCTTCGACCACGAGAACGAAATCCCTCCGGTTTTTATTGACGGCCTCTTCCAGCACTTTCACCGCGACATGGCCCGTTCCCCCCATGAGCGTCTGGTGAAAATTGAGGCTGATGTGCTCGGTGATGACCGATGAAATCACCGGGTCAATGCTGTTGAGAAGTGAAACCGAACAACCTGAACACGACTGGGCCTGTATCCATATCACCGGCGTTCTCTCGGCCGCGCGCTGGATTGCCCGCTTGCATCCCTGGAGCATCACGCCGGAAAAGGTAAACGCCGCAGCGGTCCCGCCCATTATCTTCAAAAAATCTCTTCTGCTTAATGACATTCCTTACCTCCTTCAATTCATCGCGGCATCGAGGACTACCTCGATTGCGCGGGGTATCGATTCCCGCACCGCTTCACTCATGCCGATTTCAAGCGTATCAACATCCTCCGCAACAACGCCCACAAACTCAATATCCGGGTTGTGCCCCAGAAAGCGCATTTCCCGTATCACTTCCATGATGCCAACTTCATGAAGTGACACACTCGTGGTGCGCGCCCTGGCCTGTTCCGGCTTGAACCGATACACCGAACCTGGCTTGTCACTGGCTTTTAATGCGTCAACGATAACGATTTTCCCCCACTCGCTCATCTCGCCAATCAGATCAAATCCCGCCGTACCGCCATCCATAATGCCGATATTTCCGGGCAACGACGCCTGTCGCTCAAGCAATGATTGAACGATGTGAACACCAACGCCATCGTCCTTCTGCAGGATGTTTCCGATTCCAAGAATGAGCACTCCGGATTTCCGACCCATCGTGACTGAACTCTACCGGGGGCCCGCATGCGCGTGAGCGGCCGGCGCGTGAGCATCCGGAACATGGCAATCCTGGCACATGACGGGACCCTTCGCCCGCTGGCTGTGGCAGGTAATGCAGAAATTGTGGAGCTGTTCTTCGCCCCTTTCCCCCTTGTGGCATCGTGCGCATTCCTTTATCCGGTCATCATTCCCCTTTTTATGATGACAGGTAAAGCAATCAACGCCCGCGCGCTCATGTTTGCGGTGGGAAAGCTTTACAGGGCTTACATAATCTGCCGTTTTCACAACTCCAGCCCGCAGATCGGCCTCAGAAATATAATGGTTAATATTCCCAATCACGGCTACATCCGTAGGACTTGTATTGATGTCAACCAGGCGGTCTCCGCAACTGATGAGAAGACAGATGATCGCAGCGAGCGCCAGACATCCAAAACCATTGAATCGAGCCTTGTTTCCCTTCACCCAACGACCTCCTTTTATTAAATTTGTACGAAAATCCCGGATGGGACTGTCGCGAAGCATGGTGAGTATGAATACAGTGCCTAAAAACAAAAAAGGCTGCACCCGAGGTTGGTGCCGGTTTTTTTAAACGCTCTGGCAGGAGGGTTTTATGCCGATAACACCAACCCCTTTCAATGGGCAGCAGCCTGGAAAAGGAACTTGTTATAAAGCCATCCATAACCATGGCCCCTCCGTAGTTAAGGAACAGAATCAATCTCATCCTGAATCCCTACACGAAACTGACCACTGATTATCTTGTCAACAATAAATACTATTATGAATAATAACTATGCAAATATTAGATTATCACTCTCCCCACCGGCAATTGCCGGAGGCGACCATCCGTGGAGCGGCAGCACCCCTCAACATAATGATGTCAAAAATCCTCGATAAGCTCTGGTTGGACATGATGGCAGGGATATGTTCCGAAGTCAATAAAAATACCAATAATTACCATTCCTTACAAATAATTACTTTTTAATCGTATTCACCCCCCTCCCGAGCCCCATTCCGGCCACCAGGGCCACCTGCGCTCTCAGGTTTGTGATGTAGGCATTCCTCTCCTGGAAGATGGTACCTTTGGCGTCATATTCACGTGTAACCATGGCAGCCACGGTCAGCTCCTCATCCCCGCAATGGCGGTCGAGGTACTCAAGAATGAGGTCGCGGTAGCGCTCGGTCGCGGCGAGAGACTTGTCCAGGTACTGCGTGGCGTCATCGTCGGTGAACACCCACGCGTGCCCCAGGCCAAGCAGCCTTGGCCTGATATCCGTCAGCATGGCAAGGCTCTCGAGGTAGTCATCGTACGATGAAAGAAACTCAACCTGGACATTTTCCCCGTTATCCCCCTCGGGAACACCCACCGCCTCACCGGCAAACAGGGCGCCGATTTCCGGGAAGTAGAACGACAGGGAATCGCGGGTGTGTCCGGGAGTGGAGAGCACCCTGCAGGTAACGCCGCCCAGATCAAATTCCATACCGCCTGCAAGCTCAATGTCCAGATCGAACGGGATGAGGGGGATATTCTCACCCTTCGAGAAGCCGCCATAGCGCTCGCGCTGGATTTCGTTGAGCTCGTTCATCCGCTCAAGCACCGTACTTTTCGAAAGGAGCGTTTTCAGGTATCCGTGCCCCCCCGCTTTCAGCCGGGTGAGCCTGGTTTTCAGGTAGGGCGTGGCCCCCAGGTGATCGTAATGCGAATGGGTGAGCACAAGCATATCCAGCCTGTCCGCCGACCCGAGAATGGAGTCAAGCACCTCGATGTACAGCGGGCCCAGAAAGCTCAGCCCCGCGTCGATCATCACGGATGATGCCGATCCCGCGACGACGTATCCAGGGTAATCCGAATGGCCCGCCACACCGATATGCGGGCCGAACATGCCTTCAGCGCGGAATTTCACTTTCCCTCCATGTAGCGCAGCGCCGCCTTCACGCCCTCAACGGCATCGGCGCCATAACCGGCACCCAGGCTTTCGGCGTATTCAGGTGTCACCACCGCCCCGCCGACCAGCAGCCCGACACCTGGCAGATCCTTTTTCATCATGTCCCTCACGATTTTCATCTCCCCCATCGTAGTCGTCAAAAGCGAACTCAGCGCGACAATGTCGACGCCGTGCTCCTTCGCGGCGCGGATAATTTCATCCGCCGGGACATCCTTTCCGAGATCGAGCACCTCGAAGCCGTAGTTTTCCATCATCATTGCGACTATGTTCTTGCCAATATCATGGACGTCGCCCCTGACGGTGCAGATGACCACCTTTCCGGCCTTTCGCACCGATTCCTTCCTTAAAAGAGGTTTCAGCACCGCAAATCCGGTTTTCATCGCCTCCGCGGAGGCGATCATCTGCGGCAGAAAGTACTCTCCCGTGCTGTAGAGCTCTCCCACCCGCTCGAGCGCCTTCAGCAAACCATCGTTCATGACCGCTTCGGGGGCGATGGACCGGAGGGCTTCCCTGACTTCCGCCCCGATAACGTCGCCACGCCCCTCAAGCACCATCCGGTATATGCTTTCGATACCGGGCCCACCCGCTTCCGCCTTTGCGACGGGCTCTGTTGACGGAGCGCCGGCGAAATGCTGAATGTACCGCGCCGCCTTCTCGTCTTTGCCCTCCAGGAAATCAACGGCGTAGCGCTCCTCTTCCGGAGCATCACCCCTGATCCGGGCCGCAGAGGGATTGACGATCGCCGCAGCGAGCCCTTCCGCAATCGCCATGTTTAAAAACGCGTTGTTGACAAACTTGCGCTGGGGAAGGCCGAACGAGATGTTGCTGAGGCCTATGCTCGTCTTGACGCCCGATGACGCGAAGTGACGGATCACCTTCAATGTCTCACGCGCGCTTCCCGGCTCGGCGCTTTCCGCAAGGATGAGCGGATCAATGAAAACTCTCTCCCTGGCGACACCCTCCGATTCCAGCAGTTCCAGCATCCTCTCGCCTATCCCGATGCGCTTTTCTGCGTTCCTGTGAATCCCCGTCTCGTCCATGCACAGCGCCACAATGAACGCGCCGAACCTTTTTACGAGCGGCAGGACGGATTCCAGGCTCTTCTTCTTGCCGTTGATGGAGTTGATTACCGGCACGCCCGGGCAGTTCATCAGCGCCGCTTCGAGCACGTCACGGTTGTCGGAATCGATCATCAGGGGCAGC
>CAZPZJ010000056.1:0-3514 GCA_964591055.1 uncultured Leptospiraceae bacterium | reverse complement strand
AACTCCTGCGGCCCCAGCCGGTACACCACTTCGCCGTTCACGATCTCGGGCATGCCCGCGTTCGACCACACGGAAAACGGCGCACCGACCGCAAGAAGATCATCCCAGTTGTCCCGGTACAGCCGCAAAAGCCCTTCGGGCCCCATCCCGCAGTTCGCGCCGACCACATCCGCCCCGCACTGGGCCAGGGTCGCAAACGCGGTCAGCATGCCGGTCCCGCTCACGGTTTTCCCGTTCTGCCCGAAACTCATGCTGCAAATCACGGGAAGCGCGGTGGCGTCTTTCGCCGCGATCAGCGCAAGGCGCGCCTCCTTGATGTCGGTCATTGTTTCAACCGTCAGGATGTCCACCCCGCCCGCCGCAAGGCTTTTCGCCTGTGAAAAATATGCCTCGTACGCCCGCTCGGAGGCCAGCGGACCCACGGGCTCGATGAGCCGCCCGGTGGGCCCCAGCGTCCCCGCCACAATCACATTGCTTCCCCGTGCGGCCTCACGCGCAATCCCCGCCGCCCGCCGGTTAATCTCCGCGCTTTGCCCCTCGAGCCCGTAATCCCCGAGCTTCAAGGGCGTCGCGCCGAAGGTGTTGGTCTGGATGATATCGGCGCCCGCATCAATGTACGACCGGTGTATTGCCAGCACAACATCCGGCTTTTCAAGATTCAGAAGCTCGATGCACCCGGTAAATGCCGTGATCCTCTTGAATATTTCGGTGCCCATCGCCCCGTCCATGATCAGCGGCGACTTGTGCGCAATCAGGGCCTTCAAATCCATCCATTTTATCCTTTTACATCATAAAGTTCGCGGCGCTCCACGGCCCGAATGATCCGGGGCCGCGGCGCACGGTGAAAAACTTAAAATATTGTGTCTCATCCAATAATATTCCAACCATGTGTTGACAATTACTTTTTAATTTGCTATATTCACCTAAATTATTAAGCACCTGTTGCTGATTGCATTGTATCACGTAGGATGTCACGCATACATGAAAACATGTAATCAATTCATTTTCGTTTATCTCCCATTCTTCCACCGGCGAGGGCAACAGGGTGTCTGCGATTATTTTGCCTAGCATTCCTATATTATTGTTCGCTAATACTATACTATACCTGTCAATACCTGTTGTTATTATAGATATGACCATTAATGGGCCGTAAGACATGCGTGTTTTTGTTCTTATTTTTCTGGAAAACTTTTTTTTTCTTGATAAATTCCTTTTTTATTTTGGAATGTGCAACGAAAAATGATTAACAATCGCATCCGGACCGGGGGGTGATATTTCTATCGGTTTGCTTTATTAACCTATAGCTGCACATGTAAAATATAGTATTGACAATTTACCATAATAATTTCTTGTGGCAATTCGTTCCGCTTTGAGCGGAGCCGTATTGAATGAGAATCCCATCCCCCGGTTAGTACAGGTACTGGTCGCGACCTTAAGGATGGGAAACACGAGGCCCTTTCCGGTCAGTCAGAGTCCTCACGGGGGATACAAGCACACGAAAGTGTGATAGATTTTCATAGTAGAGAGGTAATTGCCATGGAGAGTTTAGGTCGGCACATTATTGCTGAGCTCTTCGATTGTAACGAGTCGTTTCTTAATGATCTTAAGAAGATTGAGGAGGTAATGATGGCCGCGGCCCAACTCTCTAAGGCCACGATCATAAAACCTTTCTTTCACCAGTTCTCTCCCTATGGCATCAGCGGCGTGATAGTAATCGCGGAGTCCCACTTCACCATACACACATGGCCAGAGCACGCGTATGCGGCCGTCGATGTATTCACCTGCGGCGATCTTGAAACTCAGGTGGCCCTTGATCACATCAAAACCGCGTTGGGTTCGGAGAAATGCTCCGTTTTTGAGATCGAAAGGGGAATTCTGCCCCAGAACAGACGAATTCATGAACTAGCCGCAGTGAAGGAGGCTTGAAATGCAGGCAACATTGATTAAAACAGTAAATACGCGAAGCGTTCCATCGCCGGAGCAGTTCAACGAACTTGGCGCCTGGGGACTTTATACCAGCGTCGACATTCACAACTGTGATCCCGCGATCATTCGGGACGCCGATATGATTCGTCAGTACGTGGTGCAGCTCTGTGATCTCATCGAAATGAAGCGTTTCGGCGAGACACAGGTGGTGCACTTCGGGGAGGACGAGCGGGTTGCCGGCTATTCAATGATACAGCTCATCGAGACGTCGCTCATCTCGGGCCACTTTGCGAACCTTACCAACACTTCGTACATTGACGTGTTCAGTTGCAAATATTACGAACCTGAAGTGGTGGCGCATTTTTCGCTCAGCTTCTTCAAGGGGACCGATTACGCGCTGAACATTGCTTTAAGAAAGTAGTATTTTGAACACAGCCATACCCGGCGATGCGTTCACAGCGCCGGGTATGCTTTTACATACCCTTACCGATGGAGAATCCCATGCCCGTTCCCTCACACCTGTGGTTTGAAGAAACATTTGAAATGGAACAAGGCAGAACGCTCAAGATCAGGATCGACCGCATGATCGAGCAGTTCGATTCCGAATTCCAGCGAATTGAGGTATATAAGACAAAACCCTTCGGCAGGATGCTGGTGCTCGACGGCGTGATCATGTGCACGGAGTGGGACGAACATTCATACCACGAAATGATAACGCACGTCCCCATGTGCGTCCACCCCAATCCCGAGCGCGTCCTGGTGGTCGGCGGCGGCGACGGGGGCACTATCAGGGAAGTTCTGAAACACCCTGAAGTGAAAAAAGTCGATATCTGTGAAATTGACGGCGCCGTGATCGAGCTTTCCAAAAAGCACCTCCCCGGCATGGCCTGCGAGTTCGACAATCCCAGGGTCAGCGTATACACCGAAGACGGCGCGCAGTTCATAAGGAACAACCGGAACACCTACGACATCATCATCGTGGATTCATCAGACCCGATAGGCCCTGCAGCAGTCCTCTTCGCCGAGGAATTCTACGTCGCGATGAAGGAAGGACTCCAGGAGGACGGGATCGCCGTCACGCAATCGGAATCCTTTTTTTACCATCTCGACATCATCGAGCGATTGACCGGTTACGCGAAAAAGCATTACGCGGTCGCGGGATACTACTCGACAGTCGTGCCCACCTATCCCAGCGGAATAATCGGGTTCACGTTCTGTTCCAAAAAGTACGATCCCATACGCGACTTCAACGAAGCGCGCGCCGCCGCGCTGCCCGGACTCACGTACTACAATCCCGGCCTGCACAAAGCGGCGTTCCAGCTTCCGACATTCGTTAAAAACCGGATTAAACTGTAAACGAAAGCCCGGGATTGCATCCGGGCTTTTCTCTCTTCAATGGGCAATTCGGCTCCCCGCCTCCTCTACAACCGGATGGAACAAATCACAGGGGATCATTCCCCGGTGCGACGATCCTCCAGAAATTTTCGAAAAAATCCGGCAGGTTGTCTGCCAGATTCCACTTCATGCCATGGTAATACCACACGTGCACCTGCCGGCTGCAGAACATGAAATACAGGCTGTTGAGCGT
>CAZPZJ010000055.1:11129-18166 GCA_964591055.1 uncultured Leptospiraceae bacterium | reverse complement strand
GGTAGATATACCACCGACCGACGGAGGCAGGCACAAGCACCGTCTCCGCCTTGATCGTGTAGAGTACCCCGTTGACATCGATGGGGCCGGAAATCAGAGCCGTGCATTGGCCTGAACCGCCTTCGATGATTGAGGCATCCATGCCGATCCGAGCAGATACCATGCAGGTGTTTTGACGCTGATAACCGGAACTGACAGGGCCGGGTGTCAAGTCGGGGTTGTTGATTATTTCGAGTTCGTTTGCCATTATCGCTTGCCTCCCGGCGTTTTGATCCCCTTCAAGGCTTTCTCGACTCGCGGATCGGACAACTTCCGCGCGGTATCGAACTCCTGCTCAAGCTGTTCGATTTCCGAAAAAACGCGCGCGCGCTCCTCTTCAGCAGCGGCGACTTTTGCATTCTTTTCCGCACGAAGGCGCGCAACCGTTTCAGTAAAGTTATTCTTCCCCGCAATGTACTCGCTTTCCGTATAAGCAATAGAATCCTCACTGGCTATGACCGTATTCATCCTGGTTTGGATTTCTATAGCCATAAATGGGTTCATTTTAGCGTATTCCTCAAGGGAGTCTACGCGCTGATTGTGCCGGAGTACCGCATTTTCAACAGCCCCAGCCCGGTCACTCATTCGCTTAGCGATAATCCGTTGATCGGCAAGCGGATCACGTTTTTTACGAAGCTCGACCAGACGTTTTCGGGTTTCGTCTGTATTTTGACGTTCGATCAGACTGTCGAGCGCCTCCGCCTCCTGCTGATCGTCCCGAGATTTTCGCCGCTCATCATCGGCCATACCGTCAAGCAATGACCGCACCTCACGGGCGATCTCTGTAATTTGTGCGTCGTCCATGTTTTCGATGTCGTTTAAAATTTGGTGAAGGTTCATAATTGATCTCCTTGAGCTCGAATTTGATTTTTAAAAAAATATTCTCGAAACTTCTCTCCCACCGCGTCATCCGGTCGGCAGTATGACGGCAAGCAGAGCAGTGCGAATTTATCGCCGGCCCGCTGGCGTGCTTCGGCCGCGTCAAGAGCAGCCCGACAAGACCAGCCGTGAAAAATTATCTCGCGTGTTTCTGCCGGAGTGAACCGATGCCACGGTGTCACATCGCCGATCATCATCGACCGCCGCCCTCAACGATCTCGGTAACGCTGCCCGCGAACACTACGCCGCCGACCTTAACGGTCTTACTCGGTTTCGGTGCGCCGGGTGCCTGTGCGCCGGGTGCCGATGGTGCTCCGACGTTGAGTAGCGCCCTGCGCTGGTGGTGCTCCTTCGAAGCGAGCCGCCTATATGGATTCGCGGTGGCCTTGACGGGCTTGACCTCCGGGGCCTTCCCAAAGGTGCGCTCTGATTCACGCGGCGTTAAGACCGCTTGCGGTTCGGGAAGACCAAGAATTTTGGAAATTTCCCGCTGTTCCTTCAACCGTTCGGCGTTCCAGCGCCTCCGCTTTTCCTCGAAAATCGGGTCGTGTAGATACATCGCCTCTGACATCATTTCACTGTGACCTCCTGTTGTCGTTTTTCAGCTTCGGCCTTTTTTGCCTGCCTGCGTTTTTCGCGTGCCGATCGTTTCGCGGCCGAGCGCGCCGAGGAGCGTGCAGCCTCGCGGGCGGCGCGACGGGCGCGGATGCGTTCCATAAAACTTAGCATTTTTTACCCCCTAAATTTTTCACGCGAACACACTCTTCCCGAGATTGCGCCGCGTGTTTATTCGCACATGGCCGGTGTTGATGCCCTGCTGCATAGTGTCCCACAAGACCTCGCGGTTCATGAAAAACTGAAACCGCTGAACAGATTCCGTGCCCTCGCCCCTCGGAGTGACCGTTACCTGTTCGCCCGCCGACGCCATGACCGGCGCGTTATCGTTGCGGTTTGTCCGTATTTCCGGGACAGTATAGTTCGTGATGCCAGTTTCAGCCGATACGGGAGTTGCGGCGATGGCCGCTGACTTCGCAAGACCGGCGGCGAGGATACTGCCCGCAAGTGGGACGCGTAGCCATGAAGGCCAAATCGTCGGGTCTTTTAGTACCGACGTGAATGCTAAATATGAGTTGATCGCCGCCTCTGCTACGGCAAGAGACTTGATCGTCAAGACCAGAGCCTTCGACTTCTGACCATAGTGCTCCATCACGATCAGGAGGTCAGAGAATGCGCTGTGCATGTTAGAGACAATCGTGCGCGAAAATTCGACAGCCTGCCGCGTGCGCCTCTCGGACTCTTCCTGTTCGATCCTGATCCTCTGCCTGGTGTAATACGCGTCGATGTTCGTCCTGTCGGCCTGGTGTTTTCGGGCCGCTTCGAGTGCTTGACCGTACTCGCTTTTCCATTGCTCAAGACGGAGAGCGGCCGCCTCCTCGCGGGTTTCAGCTTCGGCTACAAGTCCTTCACGTACACGGTCAAGCCATTGAGTTTCAAAATTCATGCGCTGTTCGAGGTCACGCCTTGCTCGCTCTGCACGGTTCGCCCCTGATGTGACGGACTGCTGGTCTACGCGACGAAGCGACGCCAGGACGGCATTGTAGCCATTGTTCGCGAGGTCAACGAGAGCCCCCCGAGCCTGTGTCGCCGTTCGAGGTGTACCGGCAAGTGAGCTGTTTACACGGTCAACGCCCCGCGCTGCATCGTTCGCGGCGATGATGAATTGTCCCGAAAAAATGTTACCCCAATCAACGCGCCCCACCTGGTCGCCGATCCACGAGAAGCCGTCACCGATGCCTCCCGCAATAGACTTGATGGATTTTGCCGCTTCCATATTTCCTATAAAGTCGCCGATCGCGCTGGTCACGGTTCCAATGGCCTCGCCGACCGGGGAGAGGTAATCGACCACCGCGCCGACGTTGTCACTGAAGTCGTTCGCGCCTTCAGCGGCCGATCTCCACGCGATCGCAGCGAGTGCTTTCGTGACATCAATAACCTGATCGCCTCCCGCCTTGATAGATGCCCTATACTGATTAATCGCTGAATCCTGATTCGCGAAGAAATCCAGCGTTGAGTTGAGCGCCGGAAGGAGTGCGGAGCCGATCGACACGCTTAAATCGTCGATCTCGTCGGACAGCGCCCGGAGCCTGTTGGTGGTGCTCCCGGCCGTCCTTGCCGCGTCTCCCTGTGCGGCCCCCATAGAAGCGAGAATCATGTTATATCGGAGTGTGGTTTTCTCCGCGATCGACATCTCTGAAATCTTTTTCCTGATGCCCTGCGTGAGCGCGTATTCACGCATGGCCGAATCAGTGAGCAGAATTGAGAACCGTTTCAAGGGTTCAGTCTCCCCGGTGATTCCCGAACGGAGCGCGTTGAATGCCTCGCTCACATCGACATTATGGAATGAGGAAATATCCTGCGCCACCTGGACGAGTCCCTCTGACATGCCAATGGCGGCCTCACGCGACACTCCGAGCGGAGAGACGATCGCCATCATGTCCGCGGCGAAACCCTGGAGCGCGCGGGATGAGCGGCCGATTTGTGAACCGAACGTTTCCGCCCATGCCCGGACGGCTTCACCTTGTGCGCCGAAAATCGCGTTGAATTTAGATGCCGCCTCTTCAGCTTGCATCGCGGGTTGAATAAATGAATTCCATGCTACCCCGCCGGCCCGCATGACAGCGTAAAGACCACCGATTGCAGCTGTGAAATTAAGAAGATTAGCTGGATTGAATGACCGGCCAGCCGATGCCTTTTGAGCCGAAAGTTGTGCATACTCCGTCCGAAGCCGCTTAACGGCTGCGTCTTCCGGGTCAAGTCCGGCGGCGATGAGGCTTTGTATTTTGCGCTGTAGCCCTGCGGTCTCTGCGGTCACGGCTGCAAGCGGGCCCTGTGTCGCCCTGATGCCAGTCGCCATGAGGCGATTTTTCGCAAGGAATTTATCAATCTGTTCGGATTTGAAGGTTTTCTGAAGCTGTTCGACCTTGGCGCGGACGGCCTCGGAGTCACCGACGAGCGCGCGGAAGTCGCGGGAGGCTTGTTCGAAATCGGACTTTATTGTCAGGCTAATGTTTGCCATGGGAAGACCTCCCTACCCATTCCCGGATTGCCCTTGTTTCAAACCGGTATAATTTCCCGACCTTGACACAAGGAATCACGCCTGCATCGGCAAGCTTCCGCACCTGGCGCGGTGAAATGCTAAGTATTTCGGCAAGCCAGGCCGCGTCTCGTAGCGGTTCAAAAACGTCACCAACAGGGGAGCCATCAATTTTCATTTTGGGCCCCCCACGATCCGGTCTTTCTCCGCGCATTTTTCAATGTACTGATTCAAGACGCGAGTAACAGACCAACCGCTTTGGGCGCACAAGTCTTTGAATTTGTTGTAGGTGCCGGCGTCGTAAACCCTGAAGAGACGGAAAGGGCTCGCCGTGGTGGTGGGCGTAGTGGTGTCCATAGTTCACTCCAATGATAAATTGGTGTGCGCGCTCCACGCATGGTCGCGCGAGTCCTGGTTTAAACTATGAACGCCTTCCGAGTTATATGGTGCTAATGAACTGCTTAATATTATATTATAGGTATATAATATATTTGAGATGCCTGCAATGAAAAAAATGTGTTCTAAAAAAATTCAAGAAATTGTGGGAAATAGCCTTTCTTGAATTTCGCGCACGTCGCGGAGGTCGTCGAGGTGGTAATAATTGGATGTCATCGCGTCTGACAAATGACCTGTCAATTGCTGCACTTTGGCGACAGGGACTTTCTCGTTTAAAAGGATGCTATTAAACCAATGCCGAAAACCATGCCAGACGAGCCTCCGAGTTTGTCTCTGGCGCTCGTCTATGCCTATTGTACGGAGTGCCCGCTTGAAATATTTCAGAATTGATTTCCCGTCAAGGGGTGCATTTTGCGTCTTCCCAAAAAATATAAAGCGTTCCGAGTCGTCGCCCTGGAATGGATTTAAGGCCATGCACCGTTCCATCTCATATTGTACGCGACGCGGAATAATGATTGTGCGCGCCCTCCCTGTTTTCGTCGAATGTATGACCTGGCGCTGAACGTGATCCCACGTTTTTTCTATTGTAATATATCCCGCCTTTAAGTCCTCATGAGTGAGCGCAAGACCTTCTCCGAGCCTGATTCCCGACGCAGCGGCAAGCATGCTGATTGTGTAGGCTCGGTGGTCATCCCATTCAATATTGAACAGGTCGCGCATTTCTTCGGGTGTGAGAATCCCGCGCGGGTCGCGCACCTGTGCAGATGCTCTTTCGATTTTAGGCACACCAGACAAAAGTCCCTCCTCTTCCGCGTACTCCAAAATAGTTTTGATACATGATAAAATGTGGTTTATTGTGGAGCCCGCGAAGCCCTTCGAGAACAGCTCGTTTCTGAAATCCTTCAAGTATCGCCTGTCAATGTTTGACAGCAGCCGCTCTCCCATCGCCGGGATGATATGTTTTTCAAGGATTCTTGTTTTCTCGTCGCATTGCCGTTGTGAAATCCGGCGTCCGGTCGCCTGCTTATCCTGTGCCCATCGGCCCGAAATGGAAAAGAAGTTTTCAGCGTAATTCCCAAACAGCGTCCTTGCTCGCCTGGGCGTCGGGAGTGATCCCGGATTGTGTTCAAGTTCAACGGCCTTGCGTGCCGCCCACGCCGTCGCCTTGATCTCGTCATCGGTCTCAGTATTGAACGACTGATGCCCTGAAGCTGTTTTTATCTTTACATGGAAGGTGTACGAGCCGTCTTTTTTGAATCGCTTGTAGAGGGAGAAATTTGCTTTTTCTTTCATTGTTGAGCCTCCGTTTTCTACCGTGTTCTACCGGCGTTTTTCGGTTGCTCTTCTTTTTGTTCTTTTGTCTGTAACTCCTGAAGGCTTCAGGAGTTACATGCACGCCAGACAGGACTCGAACCTGTGACCTACGGCTTAGAAGGCCGTTGCTCTATCCAGCTGAGCTACTGGCGCATTTTTCGGGGCGAGAGGATTCGAACCTCCGACCTCATGGTCCCAAACCACGCACTCTAGCCGGACTGAGCTACGCCCCGTATCAGGGTGACAAAATACAGACACAAACTACCACTGTCAATAAAAAAGTACGCGCATCAACCCCGCTCACCGCTCATCTGGTTGTAGAGCATGGTCGCCAGTCCCAGGTTCGCTGTTCTCGACATCTTGAGCGCATACTCGTCGTAGAGCATGTCCTGGAATATCTCTTCCGCGTTTCCGCCGTGCAGCCACTCGTTTTTGGGGACTGTCCTTCTCATTGCCTTCAGCATGTTCGACACCAGGAGTGATTCCATCTCGATGCACGTATCCATGAGCCTCGTGTCTACCGGCCTCCTCCCGCGCGTATCAGTCTGACCGTCGCTTTCGTTGACCGCCGAGCGCAGCGCATCGTTGAATGACGCGCCCCTGGAGGAACGCTCCACGGTTGAAAGGCTCCTCGAATGCCTGTAATTCGAGAGTGAATCTATCGCGTTTCCTACCGGTTCCATCGTTTCACCTCATTTCACTATCAGTTCGGCGTGAAGCGCCCCTGAATCCTTGAGCGCCTTGAATATCGCGATCGTGTCCCGTGTCGAAGCCCCGGCGAAGTTCAGGGCGTCAACGAGGTCCTTGACGGTCCCCATGTCCTTCATGTGTATGACGCTTCCCTTCCGTGCGGTTGACGCGTCCTTCTGGCCGCCTTTCGCGGAGCTGATCTGGACCGTGAGTCCCTCCCGGCTGACCATCACCTCGGATATTTTAACCTCCCCGCCGGTGACGATCGTGCCGTCCCTTTCGCTGATGACAATCCGTGCGTTCCGTATGGGGGTGATCTCGAGCTCCTCTATTTTTGAAATGAACTCTGTGACCGGCACATCCTTCGGGATTGCAAGACGGATCTTCCCCCCCTTTTCCATAGCGGGGCCTGAAGCCGAATACAGCTCTCCGATTGACTTGATCATCTGAGTCGCCACGTTGAAATCCCATTCATTGAGCACAAGAGCGATTTTGTTGTCGGTGATAAAATCAGGCTCCACGGCGCGCTCAACGATGCCCCCGTTGACGATACGGGCGACGGTCCTCACTCCCTTCTCCCCCTTCGATGATTTGCTCATGGAAAGAGGTCCCTGCGCCACGACGT
>CAZPZJ010000055.1:0-11029 GCA_964591055.1 uncultured Leptospiraceae bacterium | reverse complement strand
CCCTTCTCCCCCTTCGATGATTTGCTCATGGAAAGAGGTCCCTGCGCCACGACGTATATTTTGTCGTCGGCGCCCTTCAACGGCGACTGCACCAGCACGCCTCCGTCGATGGATTTCGCGTTTCCGATCGACGATATCATCACGTCAACCCTGTCGCCAACTCTCGCATACGGCGGCAGTTTCGCGGTGACCACCACCGCGGCGGTGTTTTTTGATACAAAGGGATCGTCGCTGTTCAGTCCAAGGTTTTTCAGCATGTTCCTGAGCGAGGAGTCAGTCAGAACCGATTTCGTGTCGCCGGTGCCCTGGAGGCCCACCACCAGCCCGTATCCAAGCACCTGGTTTTCGCGAAATCCGTCGATATACGCGAGGTCGCGGATCTTCACCGTCACCTCGGGGTACGCGGACACGGCCGCGAGCATGACCAGGAAGACCGTAATAAGCGCGTGTTTCGATAATCTTATCATCATATCACTGTGTCAGCTCGTTCAGCACTTTTTTCAGGTAATCGACGATGATCTTCTGCTTCTCGTCCTCGCTCAACTCTGTTGACGCTTTTTCATTCTCCTTGAGCGCGGGCCGTTTGATGTCCACCCCCGCGCCTTCCCTGATTCCGACGACGGCGAAGCGGAGATTGGCGACGTCACCCGAATCTATCTGCCTTCCCTTGACAAACGATGGATCCACCACGCCCGTCACCGTGAGGCGGTTCGCGATACCGTTGAACGAGTATTCCCTGACGCCCTCTATCCTGAATTTGTCATATTGCAGCTTCTCCGCCACCGACGCGGGAATGGACACATGAAACGCCCCCATCCCGTCCACCTTGGTTGCGCCCTTCGTGGTCATGCGCTTGTCGGTGGACGCTTTCGGCAGAAATGACGTGATGTTCCTGTCGGGGTTTGCGATGAACGTGAGCGTGTTGTCCGAATTGGTGGAGACGGCGAACTTCATTTTTGAAATATCGTTGATATTGACGATGACGATGTCCCCCACCGCGAGATTCTGGCCGGACGCGAAAAGGTTGCGGTCCCGCCAGATGGTCTCCGCATGACCTGCGGATGCTGACGCGCCCACCCATACAACGAGCGCCATCGATATCGCGGCCAGGCGCATCACAGCCATACCTCAACCTCGCCTTTCGAGGATACCCGCGCGTTCACTTTCCTGGAATTCTGAAGCTGCAGGCGAATGGTCTCCCCGCGTTTCCCCTGCTGCAGGGCGGTCGCGGACGTTTCAACCATCACTCCGTTTTTGCACACGCGCATCCTCACCTTTTCACCGCTTTTCACGAGATGCTCCACCGTTGCGGCGGTTGTGATTGCAGCGCTTTTTTCGCGCTTCTCCTGTATCTTCACAGCGTTGCCGTATATCGCCACGCGTTCCATTCCCCTTGACGCAAGGTAACTTCTGAGCTCCGACCTGTCGATATACCCGTCCGCAAAAAGGCCCTGCTCAACCGGTATTGCCCTCACACCGCTTTCAATGTCGCGGGGAGCGTCTACGCCGCAGATGTCCCCGAGCACAAGCGTGGAAGTCTTTTCTACCGACGAGAACAGGTACAGCGACACATCATTCACGCCCGAAGCGCCCGCAAGACAGGCGCTCATGAGCACTATGGCCAGTATGTATGAAGCCCTGCGCATTAACGCTTCAGCCCTATCGCCGTCGCGAGCATCGAGTCCGAGGTCTGGATCGCCTTTGAGTTGATCTCATAGGCGCGCTGGGCGACAATCATGTTCACCATTTCCTCGACCACCTTGACGTTCGACATCTCAAGGAATCCCTGGTGCGTCTTCGCCATGCCGTTGAGCCCGGGCTGGCCGGGAATTTCCTCGCCGGAGGCGGGCGTCGTCTTGAAGAGATTCTGGCCTATGCTCTGCATTCCGGCCGGGTTGACAAACCGGTATATCTCGAGCTGGCCCACCTCCACCGGGTCCTCCTCGCCGACGATCATGACGGAAATCCTGCCGTCCTGGCTTATTGTCAGGGAGTTCATGATGAAGTTTTCAGGCAGCACTACCGGCGGCTCGAGCAGATATCCGTTGGAGGTGACAACCTGGCGGTTGGAATCCACCTTGAACGATCCGTCCCGCGTGTAAGCCATGGTGCCGTCATAGAGCTGGACCTTGAAAAATCCCTCGCCCTCAAGCGCGATGTCCAGCTTGTTTTCCGTGGACTGCAGGCTGCCCTGCCCGAACATCCGCTGGGTAGCGGAAGTCCTGGACCCGTGCCCCACCTGTATGCCGGTGGGCACTTCCGAAACCTCGGTGGCCGGGGTTCCGGCCATCAGCAGCGTCTGGTAGATAAGGTCCTCAAACTCGGCCCTCATCCGCTTGTAGCCCGTCGTATTGACGTTGGAAAGGTTGTTGGAAATCGTATCGATATTGAACTGCTGGCTCACCATGCCCGATGCCGCCGTCCACAAAGAACGCATCATAATGCTCACCTCTCGCGGTTCTTGCCTGAAATTACTGCTTTCACGCTCTTACTTCTCTATTTCGGCCGCTTCTCATCGCGCCTTGACAGTAATTTTGCCTGCCGAAGGTTCCATGTACAGTAAAACCCCTTCCCCTATGGCGCCTGATACCAATAAAAAAAATTATTCTATTGACAAATATCGCAAAAGAGGTCACTTTCTACAGAGAAACGGCTGCAAACATGATCATTTTGGCTTCTATCGGCATTTTTTGTCATTTTCAGGAAGCCGGTATCTGTATTTGTATCGGCATCGAAAGCCACGCTATCGTAAATCAACAGGCTCGTGCCGGAGTACCTCAAAACACAGTTTAAAAGGAGCAACGCATGAGAAAAATTCTGGGAGTGATGTGCGTTATTATTGCTGCTTCATACCTTTCATGCTCGTCATCACAGCAGCAGAGCGGCAGCAGTAACAAGGCACAGCGGATCAAAGACGGCCCCGGCGAGGTCGTTCTGGGTCAGGGAACCATCATCGCGAAGGGCAATTTCAAGGCCTATAAAAAGGAAGGCAAATGGGTCCAGACCTACGTGGACACCCGGTCGATTCAGGGCGAAGGCGAGTACAAGAACGACCAGCAGCACGGCAAATGGAAATTTTACCATAAAAATGGCAAGCTGTTTTCCGAAGGGGATTTCGTGGAAGGCCAGCGCACCGGCGAGTGGGTTCAGTACTACAACACCGGCGAGAAAGAGGCCGAATTCAACTACGCCATCACAACAATCGCGGTTGAGGGCATAGGGGAAACCCTCCACGAGAAAATCGGAGCGCTCAACGGGATGAAGCGCTTTTACCACAAGGACGGCAAGGTGAAGCGCGAGGAGAAATACACCGCGGGCAAGAAGAGCGGCATTGTGAGGGAATACTTCGAGGACGGCCGCCCCAAGGAAATGGCCGAGTATTCCAACGACCAGAACGACGGGCGATCGAACACCTGGTGGCCCAGCGGCAAGACCAAGGACAAGGGCGCCTTCAGGAACGGAAAGAAGATCGGGGAGTGGAACTACTACCACCCCAACGGCGCAATGAGCATGACGGGGCGTTATCAGGACGACGCCATGATCGGCAGGTGGAAGCACTACGCGGCGGACGGACGCCTCCAGAGGGAAGGCGATTACAAGGTCAACGATGTCGTTATAAAGGGAAAATCCGTCAAGCGAAGCGCGGAAAGCGGGCTCTGGAAAGTGTACAGATACAGTGGCTACAATAAAGAGCTTGCAATGGAAGTCGCTCTCAGCAACGGTATGATCGATAACACCAAACCCAGCAAAATATACCAGGGCGGCAAGCTTGCGGGCACAGGCGTGCTGCAGATAGGTCTTATCAAAGGAATATACGAAATCCTCAGGAACGGGTCACCGAGCGGAAAAATCCCTTCCTCCGCGGTTCCCCCGGATGAGCCGGAAAAGAACATCACCCACCGCTGGACCGGCGACTGGGAAGAGCCAAAAAGACAGGGACAGTGGAAAGAGTTTTTCCCCAACGGGAAGCTCAGGGCCGAGGGGGAGTACATGGTCGGCAGGAAAAACGGAATATGGAAAGTCTACAACGCTGACGGATCCGAGAACACGGCGGAATCCGGCAACTACATGATGGGACGCAAGCGATAAACGCTTCAATAAATGCAATTCCCCGTAAAACCCCGGTCACAGAACCGGGGTTTTATTTTAGTTGACAATAAGTCGTCCCGGAGTGTACCATATGGTGTACGTGATCATAATCCGATTCTGAAGCTCCATCCGAGGTCATCGTATGAAATTCGTTCTCATAGGGCCACCGGGAGCCGGAAAAGGCACTCAGGCCGACATGTTGAAGAGAAAATTCGACATTCCCCATGTCAAGCCCGAGCATATCATCTCGCTGGAAACGCGATCGGAAACTGAATACGGCAGGAAACTGAGGGGCTTCCGGGAATCATCCGGGCAGATACCCGATGACTTCTACACCGAATACATCCTCTGGTACATCGACAACCACTGTCCGTCCGGATTCACGCTGGACGGATTCCCCAGAACCATTTACCAGGCCGAAAGGCTGCATGAACGCCATTCCATCGTCGCCGCAATCATTCTTGTGGTGCCGGAGGAAGAGCTGATCCGCCGCCTCACGGGGCTTCGGATCTGCCCCAGGTGCAAACGCAAGTACCAGATAGACCACCCGTCCAAAACCAGGGTCACGTGCGACATGTGCGGCACCGCCCTCGAATCGCGCCCCGAAGACAATCTCAACAATATCGTCGGTCGCATTCGCGACTACAATGACGACATTGAGAAAATTAAATCGTTTTACCGCGGGCTCGGCGTTCTCCACTCCATTGACGGAACCGGGCAATCAGAAGAGATTTTCAGGAACATTCTCAATATTGCCTGAACTGCGGCATTAATCGACCGGAAGGCATCGGCAGATGTTACGAAAACTGATCTTCATTGCGGCGCTTGCAGCCCCGCTCCTGCTGGGAACAATCCCCTGCCTGGCCGACGGGGAATACGGCGTCATTAAGCTTGAGGGCGCGGTCAATCCCATTATCGCCGAGCATATCGTTCATTCCATTGTCGAGGCCGAGGAGAAAAAACACCGCTTCATTGTCATCCAGATGGACACGCCCGGCGGCCTGATGACGTCAATGCAGGAAATAATCAAAGGCATCATGGGATCCAGAATACCCGTCATAGTGTACGCGTATCCGAAAGGCGCGCAGGCGGCGTCCGCCGGCGGCTACATCATGCTCTCGGCCCACATCGCGGCAATGGCGCCCGGGAGCCGCATCGGGGCGATGCACCCGGTCAACATCCTTGAACAGTTCTCCAGGAAAGACCCCGACGCCGCTTCAAAAACCAGTATCATGGAGCGCAAGCTGCTCAACGATTCCATTGCATACGCCCGGAGCCTGGCCCAGAAGAGAAACAGAAACCAGTCATGGGCCGAACGCGCGGTTCGCGATGCGATTTCCAGCACGTATTCGGAGGCGCTCCGCGAGCGCGTCATCGACCTCGTCGCCGACGACATGGACGACCTCCTGCGCCGGATTGACGGCAGGAAGGTTGCAATGGACGGCGGCGACGTGACCATCTCGGTCACGGGGCTTCGCCCGCACGAATTCAGGATGAACTGGAAACAGCGCTTCCTCAACTTCGTCGCCGATCCCCAGATCGTGTTCTTCCTCTTCGTGATCGCGGTGATCGGTATCGGGATGGAGATGAAAACCCCCGGCATCATATTCCCCGGCGTCATCGGCGTGATATCGTTTTTCGTCTTTCTCATGGCTGTTCGCATACTGCCGATCAACATCGCAGGACTTCTTCTCATCGCCACCGCGATCGTGCTGTTCGTGCTGGAGTTGAAATTCACCAGCTACGGGCTCTTCACATTGGGCGGCATTCTCTCTTTCCTGGTGGGCGCTATGATCCTGTTCGACTCCCCTCTCCCCGGTTTTTCAATACCGCTTTCGACGATCATTACCGTGATTATCGTGCTCCTCGCGTTCGTGTTCCTGGTTGTCAGGGCGGTCGTCCGGGTGCACTCCGCAAGGGTGAGCACGGGTTACGACGGCATGATCGGCGAAACGGCAAGGGCGATGAATGATTTCTCCGGCGGCAGGGGTAAAATCTCGGTGCACGGGGAAATCTGGACAGCCCGGGCGGCCGACACCGACTCCGCCATAATGAAGAACGATATTCTGACCGTGGAATCCGTGGACGGCATGGTCATGAGCGTAAAGAAAAAAACACAATAACACAAGGAGTGACAAAATGGACAGTATGCTGATGACGCTTGTAATACTCGTGCTGATTTTCATACTATCATCAATCAAAATCGTCAAGGAATACGAGCGGGCAGTGGTGTTCAGGCTGGGCAGGCTTCTTCAGCCGCCGAAAGGCCCCAAGGGCCCCGGCCTCATCATAATAATCCCCGTAATCGACAAGTGGGTCCGGGTCAGCCTCAGGACCATCGCAATGGACGTACCGCCGCAGGACATCATCACCAAGGACAATGTGTCCGTGAAGGTGAACGCGGTGGTGTACTTCAGGGTCATCGAACCCAACAAGGCGATCACCGAAGTCGAGGAGTTCATGTACGCAACTTCTCAGCTTGCACAGACCACCCTGCGAAGCACGCTCGGCATGGTTGAGCTCGATGACCTTCTGAGCGACCGCGAGCGCATCAACATGGAGCTGCAGAACATCCTCGATACGCAGACCGACCCATGGGGCATCAAAATCGCGCTGGTCGAGGTCAAGCACGTTGACCTGCCCCAGGAAATGCAGCGCGCGATGGCCAAACAGGCCGAAGCCGAACGCGAGCGCAGGGCCAAGATCATCAACGCCGAAGGAGAATTCCAGGCGGCTGCCAAACTGATCGAGGCGGCTCAGCTCATGGAGGACCATCCCATCGCGCTCCAGCTGCGCTACCTGCAGACCCTCAGGGAAATTGCGACGGAAAACAACTCGACGACAGTGTTCCCCATACCGGTAGACATCCTGAAGCCCTTCATGGATAAAAAAATCGGGTGACCTGATCGGCCGGCGGTCAGGCACCTCCGGCCTTTTGCCCCACCCGCCATCAGTCTGGCGGGTGGAATTACAAAGATAAAACGCGCTCTTTACCCCTTTCTTTTATATGGCGGGATTTTATGTAAAATAATTAATATTGGATGAATTTTTGTTGCTTTCACAGGTGCAGCATTATATAATTCTCCACAATGAAACAGCTTTCCCATATCTACAGGTATATGATGACATCATATGGCAAAATTAATTGAAAATCTTCTCGGTAAAAAGGTAAATCAAACAAGGGTTTTTCCGGTTACCATTAAAATCATTCTCATCTTCACTCTGATTATTCTGGTTTCCAACCTGACCTCAAACTACATCAACCTCATGTTCAACCGTACCGAGCTCATCAGCATGATGCATCAGCTGCTCGGGAAAGACTTGCGGGACATTTACAACTTCTGCAACACCCAGCACGAAATCTATCAGTTCAACCACGACATGCATAAATCCGTCGACAGCATGCGCGAGAAGGGCCTTCACGAGCTGAAAAACTCCAAGGCGATAGTGCTGGGCATCAAGCCGGACGGCAAACTCCTCTTCCAGTCTTCGAAAATCAGGGAGCACAAGGAGTTCGGCGACCTGGGATCACTCCGCGAAATGATCCGTAAAAAGGACAGCAACGTATCCGAGGGATTCACCAACATCCGCTTCAACAACGAGGACTATTTCGCCATCTATAAATACAATCAGAAGTGGGACATCTTCCTGCTCCGCGGCGAGGAGGTGAACGAGTTCTACGCCCGATCCAGGATGATTTTCGGGTACATCAGCGGTATTGTCATTATCGTGACGCTCATAAGCGCCGTTGTGGGCATTTTCTTTGTCAGCTTCGTGCTCCGATACATCGGCATCATCACCAACAGCATTATGCACATGGTCCAGAGCCAGCAGCTCGAGATCATCCCGCTGGACAAGGCGCCCAACGACGATATCACCTATCTCGGCGTGGCATTCAACTCGCTGTCAAGCACCATCAACAACCTTGTGACGATTTTCCGTAAATTCGCCAACAAGGACGTCGCCCAGAAGGCGTACCGGGAAAGGCAGATCAAGCTGGAGGGCACGCAGCGCGAGCTCACCGTGCTTTTCTCGGACATCAAGAGCTTTACGTTTATCACCGAAACGCTCGGCACCGACATCATCAAGCTCCTCAATCTCCACTACGACAAGGCGATCCGGGAGATCGTCCGCTACGACGGGGTCATCGGCTCCATCATCGGTGACGCGCTCCTCGCGGTCTTCGGCGTCCTTGAAGAGGAGGGAGAGAACAAGTCCATCCAGGCCGTGAAAGCCGCGTACCAGATCCAGGAAGTCGCGGATTCATTACGCCAGAAAATGCACAAACGCCGGGAGGATATCGTGAGGCGCGAGGGCAAGCTCACCCATGAGGAAGAGGCCGTGTTCAAGGCGGTACTTCTGGAAGTCGGCGTGGGCATCGACGGCGGCGAGGTGTTTTACGGCACCATCGGATCCTATGTGCGCATGACCAACACCGTGATCGGTGACAACGTAAATGCGGCGTCACGACTTGAAGGCCTGACCCGCATTTACAAAGTCCCTGTTATCTGCTCCGAGTTCGTCAAGAACGACATTGAGAAGAGCGTCCAGGGGCATGGATTGCGCTTTATTGAACTCGACACCGTGATGGTCAAGGGCAAGACCATCGGCAAGAAAGTGTACTGGCCGGTGCTCGAATCCGAAATTGACAAGAAATTACATGCCGAACTGGAGAATTACTCCAGCGGTCTTGAGCTTTACTACAACGGCGACTGGAAGAAGGCGTACCGTTTCTTCAACAAGTGCACCCTCCCCGCCGCCGAGGTGTTTAAGGACCGCACGAAAAATAACGATTGTCCGAAGAGATGGAATGGCATATGGGAAATGACAACAAAGTAGATATAGTCCGCCGCAGCAAGGAGATATTCCTTCCCGACGAACTGCGCCCCGATGAAACGGTGCAGGTGTATTCTCTTGCCGATGAGTTTGAAAAGACCAGGAAAAACCGCAGCTTTCTTTTCCTGTTTACCGTTATCGGATTCGCGCTGATCATCATCATCGGCTCTATCCTGATCACGCAGTATATTCGAACCCAGCAGCGCCAGATCGATATCGGAATCAGCGATTTTCAGGACATCAAGCTCAGGGAGATACTCGACTCATCCAACAAGTATCAGGGCGAGCTGAACACCGCAAGGGACGACCTTGACACCATAAGGCTTGAACAGCAGAAGCAGATACTGAACGTCAGGGATTCCGCCGCCCGCGACCGGGAGAAGGTTCTCGCAATGCATCTTGCCGGCCCCGAAACGGACAGGCGCTTGAAGGAAATCAAGGACCGCGAGGACGCCCAGATCAGGAACGTCAACGCGCAGTACCAGCGCAAACTCGACGCCAAAGAAACGGAAATCGCCGGGTTGAAAACCAAGGTGGACGCATATGACCGGTCGATGAAATCCGGCGTTCAGAAAGCCGAATCAATCCTCAACAATTACGAGCAGCTCCACAAGATCAAAATGGACCGCCAGAAAGCGTACTATGAGACCGAAATGGCGAATCAGAAGCGTTACTATGAGGATTTCATAAAGTCCCTTATCCTGAAATACAACCCGGTGTTCACCGGGCCGCAGTTGAAACAGGTCCTTTCCTCGCCGACGAGGGCCGAGTTCGCATCGACACCTTCGCTGAAGGACTACCAGGCGGAGCTTCGCCGGGAAAATATCATGTCACAGGACCGCTTCACGGGCCTCAGGACAAGCATCGCCAACAATTCGCTCGTCATGGAACGTATGCAGAGAATCCCCTACGAGAATTCTCCTCCGACCGCGTTGATACAGATGGCGCAGCTCACCAACAGGATCATATACGATTATGAGAGCCTG
This sequence comes from uncultured Leptospiraceae bacterium, assembly GCA_964591055.1. Classification (GTDB taxonomy): domain Bacteria; phylum Spirochaetota; class UBA4802; order UBA4802; family JAGODF01; genus CAZPZJ01. Next base: position 1,118 of record CAZPZJ010000055.1, on the reverse strand, counting down.
TGGTATAATCTCGTCGAAGTGCTCAGGCAGAAGAACGTCATCATCTCGAATTACCGCTACGCGTTTGACTACTACGCCAAGCTCAACCCGGAAAGCGGATTCGTGATAGACCCCAGAGAGGCGCAGAACGTACGTGTGCACATGAGCACGCCGCTCAGCGTCAAAACCGGGGACATCGGGCTGATTTTCAGAAAGGATGACGAGTACATCGGGAAAATCCAGTTTACAAAACGTCCTTTCGCCATTACCGGCAAGGTGATTGAGGTCGTCACCAACAAGCGGATTCTTCCGTTCGACAAAATATTATTAAAAATCAGCAAGGACCACAAGGAGTAAGTATGAAAAACCTGTATTTTGCAATACTTATAATGTTCCTTTCATTTCCGGTCGCCCTTCAATCCTACGACTGGAACAGAAACAATGTGACCATTGTCGAACAGTCCGTGGAAGAGAGTAAAACCACCCAGGCGTTGAAGGACGATAAAGGCCGCCTGTTCGGCATTACTTACTATAACGACATCAATGAGGAGACCGCTAAAAGAGTGCTCTCCCTGAAAGACGATTTTTACGGTTGGCAGTCCATGAAGGTCGGTAAGCTGGACTTCACCTATTCAGAGGGCGGGCTCCAGATATCGCTTATCCCGGAAAAGTACGAATCCGGCGGGGTGGATTTCAACCAGTACATGCCTTCCGGCATGCTGTTCGCCTACACCACTCTGCTCCAGTATGATTTCCGCATCAATGTCAGCAATCTGTTTGTCAGGATAAAGGGCGACTTCACCACCGAAGCGAGATTTTCTGAAAAAATCGCAGCCGCGATCAGAAACCCCCAGGAGTTCATCAAGCGTCGCGATCCCGAATACCTGCTTCAGCAGATTGAAGGCCTTGAGGATTCGATGGCGAAGTTGAAATCCGCAATCGTATCCGTGAACAATAAAGGATTCTTCGGCGGTGTTGAGCCGATTCCTCAGGACACCATCAACCGCATCGTCGGCATAAGGACAGGCAATCCCCAGATCACCGTTGAGCAGATATCCAAGGCGCTTGAAAAGGAAAAAGTAAAAGCGTCAGACAGGGAGATCAACATCATCCTGAACGTGTACTTCAACCAGTTTAAC